>QMMC01000267.1 GCA_003647065.1 Deltaproteobacteria bacterium
GGCCGGCGCGCAGCGCCTTCGATGCTTCGGCGATCCGCTCGGCGTCGAGGTGGGCGCCGCTCTCGTCGGGGCGGGCGAGGGCGCTGAAGGCATCGGCCAACGCGTCAGCGGCGTCGGCGAGGTGTTCTCGGAGCTCGTCGCTCGCGGGGCGGCTTCCGAGCTGCTCGAGGCGCTGGCGGATGGCCGAACAGAGCTCCGCGACCTCGGGTACGCCGACGACGTGGGCGTCGAGCTCAATCGCGGTGAGCACCTCGAGCAGGTCGCCCATTCCGTCGGCGACGTTTCCGGAAAGGATGTCGTGGGCACGCGCCGTGAGGCCCGCGCCTTCGCTGACGAAAGTGCTGAATGGATCGGCGCTCATGACTTGGAGCTTTCGGTCAGGACGGCTGGGGGCACCACGTGGCTCCGGACGAGGAAGCGACGCACGCCCTCGGAGGCGCCGGTGATCGAGAGGGGGGTGCCGTGGGCCGCGATCGCCGCGGCGGCTCGGGCGAGGATGCGGGAGACCTCGCGGTCGGCGTAAAGTAGGCCGGCGACGGAGAGTACCGGGGGCTCGATGACGCCGGCTAGGAGGGGGGCGACCGCCGCCCGGGCGGCGAGGGCACCGGAGTCTCCGGTGAGCTCGCCTTCGAGGTGCGGTGGTGCGGTGTGTTGGCCCGCACTCCGGGTGGCTGTTTTGGCCTCCGCGCTCCGGTCTTTCGCGTGCCGGTCGCCCGGTTCACGGGCGATGCGTTCGTCGGGACGCTGCGGGTGCGAGGGGGGCCGCGACGTGCGCCGGGGCAGGGTGTCGTCCCTGCGAAGGAGCGTGGCACCGGAGGCGCGCATCAATTCCGCCTTCGGTTCCGACTTCGGAACGACGACTCGCGTCGCCCCGTCGGCTCGCCGGTAGAGCACTCCGTCGTCGGTGCGCAGGGGAAGGAGTTCGCCGTCGCCGGCGTCGAGGCGCTCGGTATAGCCGAGGGCCAGGTAGCCGCCCGGGACCACCGACGCCGAGAGACGGGCGAGGACCTCGCGCTGGGTCGCCCGGCCGAAGTAGATGAGCACGTTGCGGCACAACACGAGGTCGAAGCCGCGTGGGTAGCGCGCGTCGAGGAGGTTCTTCTCTTCGAAGCGGATCCGTTGTCGTAGGGCCGGTCGAACTTCGACCTCGTCGCCGTGCACGACGAAGGCGGTCTTCATCACCTCTCGGGGGACCGCTCGGGTCGCGCCGGCGCGGTATCGGCCACGTCGCGCGACGTCGAGGGCGGGGCCGCTCAGATCCGTCGCGAGGATCTCGAAGCTCAGCCGCGACGTCGAACGGAGGGCGGCATCGAGCATCATCGCCAGGGTGTAGGGCTCCTCGCCCGTCGCGCAGCCGGCGCTCCAGACGCGGATAGTGCGGGTGCCGTCCCGTTCTCGCCGCGCGATGATCTCCGGTAGGGCAACGCGGCGGATCGCCCGCAGCTGGCTGGCGTGACGGTAGAATTGAGTCTCCCCCACGCGCAGCGCCTCGACCAGGTGCCCCAGTTCCTCGGCGCCGGCCGGGTCGAGGACGTGGTCGACGTAGCGTCGCTCGTTCGTCTCTCCCACCGCGGCGAGACGCGCCGTCACCCGGGCCGCGAGCAGCCAGCGCTTCTCAGCTCCGATGTGGATGCCCACCAGCTCGGCGATATGCGCCGAGAGCGAACGGAACTGCGCGTCGGTCAGAGCCATCACCGGGTGCGCCGGGCGTTCAGTTTTCCCCGGAGGGGAGGGCCCGTGGCGCTTCGGAAGCGCCCTCGGCGGCGTTGATCTTGAAGCCCTTGACGCTCTCTTCGAGGTTGAACGCGAGCCGGTGCAGGTGCTCGCCCTGGCTCACCGCTTCTTCGCTCGACCCGAGCACGTCCTGGGCGATGCTCTGCACTACGTCCATGTTGCGTGCGATTTCGTCGGACGCGACGGCTTGCTCTTGGACCGCCGCTGCCGTGTCTTCGACGACCCCGACCAGCGTCTGCAGGTCGCTCAGGGTGGCGCTGACGAGGCGGGTTCCTGCTTCCACCTTCTCGGTCCCGCTCTCCATCGCCTTCACGGCCTCTTCGGTCTGCTCCTTGATGGTCGCGATCAGGTCCTCGATGTCCCGGGCCGACTGGCCCACGCGCTTGGCAAGGCTGCTCACCTCGTCGGCGACGACGGCGAAGCCCCGGCCTTGTTCCCCCGCATGGGCCGCTTCGATCGCTGCGTTGAGAGCCAATAGCGTCGTCTGATCGCTGATCTGGCGGATGACCTCGACGATGCTGCCGATGCGCTTCCCGCTCTCGCCGAGGTCGTGGATCCGCGCGGCTGCGCCTTCGACGGTCTCGCGGATCTCGTTCATGCGCCCGATGGCGTCCTGGACCGCCTCGCCGCTCGACCGGGCAACCCGAGTCGCCTCCATGGCGTTCTCTGCGACCTGCTGAATGGACGCCGAGAGCTCGGTCACCGCCGCCGACGACGATTCCGTCTTGCGGGCCTGCTCTTGAGCGCCTTCGAGCATCTGCCGCGAGGCGGCGCTGATCTCCGCGCTCGAGGCGCCTACCTGGAATGCAGAGTTCTGCACGTTCGCTGCGAGGTCGTGGATGTAGCCGAAGACGGAGTTGAGGTTCGTCGCGAGGTGGCCGAGTTCGTCCATCCCGCCCACCTTGAGGCGTCGCGTGAGATCCCCCTGGCCCTGGGCGAGGTCGTCCGTTGCCGAGACGTAGTGCTGGATTCGCCTGCTGATGATTCGTGAGAGCCACCGGCCGATGGCAATGGCGAGGAGTCCGACCAAGATGAAGGCTGCGAGCAGCTTGAGAAGACGCATTTCGCGCTCTTCCATTTTGAACTCGCGGTCTCGGAGCAGGAATATCTGTCCGATTGGGCCGTACTCCTGTCCCGAGTAGCCGTTGACCTCCTCGGCCCAGAAATCGAGACGATCGGTGGAACCACTGGCCGTCGGGAGGTGGATCACGGGCACCGTCTTCCACAGGCCCTCTTCTTCGCGAGGGTAGGTCTCCGGGCTCAGCGCTTCGCCGAGGGCGGTGACGCGCTCGGATGGGAATAGCGAAGCGAGGACGTGGCCGTGCACGTCGAGAAACACGGGTTGATGCTGCTTCTTCGGGTTGTCGTCGCTCTGATCCCGATAGTCCTCCATGTAGCGCTCGATGCGCTGGCCGAGAACGACTCCGCCGATGACGGCGCCGTCGCCGCGGCGGATCGGGGCGGCGGAAACCTGATAAACATGGTTGCCGAGGATCGCGAGCTCGCCGACCACCGTGATGCCGCCGAGCACGTCGGTGAAGAGGCGTGAGCGGTTCGCCTCGGCTTCGGAGATGTCGGTCTCGCCGAGGATCTCGAGCTGGCTGTTGAAGGCAAAAACCAGGTCGGGCTGGATGGTCCGGCTCACCGAGGAGACGACGCGTTCGAAGGCCGGGGTTCCGGCGGGAAGTTCGGCGGCCCGCGCCACCGCCTCTCCGATTTCGGTCGCTGCGTTTTCTTGTCCCGCTCGAGTGATGTTCATCACCAGAGCGACGTCGTCGTTGTCCGCGTCGACATTGAGCTGGTGGACGAGCATCGGAGCCTGGGCCACGAAGGACGCGTTGGCGGCGAGGCCGCGGCCGAGGCCTGTGCGGTACCCGTCAAAACGTTTGTAGTGCTTCTCTAGGAAGCGACCGCGGCCCTTGTCGGGGGGCACCAGGACCGCCATGGTCCCCGTCGCGGTGAGGATCACCACCGAGATGAGGGTGATGACCAGGACGATCTTGCCCTCGATCGTCGACAACCAGCGCCAGAATCTACGAAACATGGGTCTCCGTCGGGCCGTCGTCGTCCGGCCGCTCGATAAAAGGGGCGAGGATGGGGGCATCGAGCAGACGCTCGATGTCGATCACGGTGATCGGGGTGCCATCCGTGGGGATGATGCCCCGGATGACGGTTGCGATTTGGCTGCTGAAGGTCGACGGAGCCGGGACGATGGCGTCGGTCTCGACCTGGCGGATGACCCCGAGCTCATCGACCAGGAGCCCCGCGGCGCGGCCCTTGGCCTCCACCACGACGATGCGGGTCACCTCGTCGATATCTGTTGCGGGGAGGCCGAGCAGCCGCGCGAGGTCGAGGACGGCGAGGATTTCCCCGCGTAGATTGGTGATGCCGGCCACGCATGGGGGGGTATGGAATACCGGCGTCACCGGTCCCACGCCGATGGTCTCCCGGACGTCGTGGATCGCGGCGCCGAACTCTTGACCCGCGATGTGAAAACAGACGAGTTGCAAGGCTCCGGTCACCCCTCGGGGCGCAGCCTATCACGGCGTTTGGTCCTCTCGTAGCTGCGGTTGAGAGCGACCGTCGCTACCGCAAAGAGGGCCGTCGCGCCGAGGCCGACGTAGGCCACCGTCGTCAGATCGGCCCCGGCGATGGCTCCGGCGAGGCCCACGGCCCCGAGGATCTGGGCCGCGGGGGAGACGACCCCCAGGACAAAGGCCCGGGCGGGACCACGGTCGGCTGGGGAGAAGGCCTGGTAAAAGAGGCTCGATAACGGGGTCTTGATGGCGTGCTTGAGCTCCGAGTCGGCGAAGCGCGCCCCGAGAGCGGCGGGCACTCCGGGGGCGAGGATGAGCACGACCTGAGCGATGATGACCGCCCCGGCGTAGAAGAGGTTGGTGGTAGCGAGGCCGAAGCGGGTCAAGAAGCGTCCCAGGAGGCCGAGCTGAATGCCTACGCCGATGGTATTGGCGCCAGCGGTGTAGAGCGCGAGGAGAGTGACGAGGTCGTGCTCGTCGACCCCCTCGAGGAGCGCTTGCTGTTGGTACCGGAGGGCGAAGCGCACGAAGACCATCACCGCGGTTGCCACGGCGAGGGCCCCGACCAGCGGGGAGGCCAGGACCAGGTGCATGCCCCGGGAGCGCTCGCCGGGAAAAGAGCTCGGGCGCGGCGCCTCTTCTTCGTCGCTCTCGGCGCCGCTGATCCCCACGATGTCGGTGGGCTCGGGGGGGGCTGCGGCGGCAGGCGCCGGCGAGTGGCCGAAAACGGCGGCGAGGGCCGCCGCCGCAAAGCACGAGGCCGCGGCGTAGAAGCCGACCGACGCCCCGGCCTGGGCGACGAGGGGCACGAGGCCGATTCCCGCGACGGCGGCGCCGAGACGAGCCGCAGCATAGATGGCGGGGGTGCCGCGGAGGGCGTCGTCGCCGCGGAGGTTGTGCAGTAGGTAGACGCCCCAGTGCACCGTGACGAGGCTCGCCAGTACCTCGTGAATCACATACGCGGAGAGCACGCCGGTGTCGCCGAGGTCGCTCAGGTAGCGCCCGGTCAGGGCGCCGGCGGAGGCGAGGCCGAGGAGGACGGCGAGGACCCGCCGGGGCGCGCGCGGCCGCGCCAGCCGCGCGTAGGCAAAGGCCAGTGCGGGGCTGATGATCGCCCGGGCGAAGAGCACCTCGGGGAGTCGATCGGCGCCGGCTCGGGCGACGAAGAGCCCTTGGACCGTTGCATCCCCGACCGCCACCGCCCCACCCACCGCCCCGTAGACGAGCCCGAGGCGCAATACCGGCCGGAGCTTTTCGGGAGGGACGCCGAGGAGTTGGGAGAGGCCGCGCACTTTCGGGGACGGTATAAGCTTTCTTACTTTTGCAGAGCAAAAGTAAGAAAGCTTATACCGTCCCCCTCCCATGCCGATTTCTCGAAATATCGCGTTGCTGACGGTATCGCTGGTCTTCCTGCTTCCGCTGCTCTTGCCCGGGGCAGGTTGTTCGACGGACCGTGACCGGGGGACGCCGGTGCCGGACAGCGCGCTGGCGCCCGACGCGACGGGGCCGCGAGACGCCGGAGCGTCGGACAGCGCGGTGCCCCGGGACGGGGCGACGGGGCTGGACGCTTCGACCGATAGCGCCCGGGACGCGGCCATGGATGCGCCGGCCCCCCCCGCGGTCGAGCCGCCCTTCGGCGCCTCCTCCGGCGGTACCGGCGGTGGGGCGGCCCGGGGAGACGCCAAGACGACCGGGGGCGGCGTTCGCTACAACTTGATCGTGCCGGCGGGCTATGTCGCCGGACGGGCAACGCCGCTGGTCATCGCCTACTCGGGCACCGAGGGTGCGGCGGGGATGACGTCGAACATGCTCATGGTCGCAGACTTCGCAGGCCTCGGTGACGCGATCATCGCGGTCCTCGACGGTGTGGACTACCGCGGCGACGGCACGGCGGGCGGCGCGGTGATCGACGACCTCCGAGGGCGCTACGATATCGACAACGACCGGACGACCCTCTTCAGCGAGTCGGCGGGCACGACGGCCGGCCTCGCCCTGGGCTTGCAGCTCCGCCAAAGCTACTTCGCCGCCTACTGGGCCAACGACGTCAACGCTTCGGGGACCCCTGCGATGAACGCCGCCGCCATCGGCTTCGCGCCGTGGGGCAATGCGGGGCCCGGTGGTGACTTCCCCGACGCCAATACGATCGTCGCCGGCATGCGCGACGCGGGCTACCGCATCGAAGAGCCCGCGCCCTACGACGGCCCCGGAGCGGGCACCCACGGCGATACGCAGCAGTTCATCGCCGGCCTCCAGTGGCTGGTGGGCCGTTCTCGGCGCTAGGGACACCCCCTGGTCGAGGAGCGCATTCGCGCTCTTCAATTCGAGCGCCCCAGGCCGTTACCCTCTGGCCGTGCTTCGGCTCGTCGCTGCCCTCGTAGTCACCGCGCTCTCCGCCGCCTGCGGGAGTGAGGCGCCGCCCCTCGCCCTCGACCCGAGGGAGCCGGGGCCGGGGTTCGAGATCCGCATGCACCGGGACGCCGAAGTCGGCGACGTCTATCGCATCGTCGAACGGTGGTCCCTCGAGCGGGTCGTGGAGATATCGCGGAGCGGGGTGATCGTCGAGACCGTCACGCTTCATCGCAGCGCGGAACTCGCGGCCGACGTGCTCGTGGTGGCGGTGACGCCGGACGGCAAGGAACTCGAGCGCCGTTTTACCGTGCGGCGCTTCAGCTACGACTGGAACGGGATACCCGGAGCACCGATCCCCGAGGGCTCGCACATCCGCGTCATTGGAGCCCGGGATGGTCGCGGGGTGATTCAATGGGACGGCGAGGAGGAGCTTCCCCCAGACGCGGTGGCCGCGCTGCGGTCGGTGGTCTCGACCGTGGTTCGCCCCGGGACCGACGATGAGGTCTTCGGTACCGCGAGCCGCCAGGCCATCGGGGACCGATGGGCGATCGACGCCGCTCGCGCATCCGGGGACCTCTCTTCGGTACCCGGCCTCGCCGTGGCGCCGGGGCAGGTGCGGGGGGAGGGCGTGCTCATCGGCGCAACGCAGATGGCCGGCATCGATTGCCTAGTGGTCGATACGACCCTGCACGCCGATCTCCGGGAGATGCCGGGGCCCGTGGCGGGGGCCGTGGTCGAGGCGGCGACCCTCGACGTGAGCATCTCTGGGCACTACCCCGTCGAACGCGGTTTGCCCCAGCTCGCGACCGAAAGGCAAACCCGCGTCGAGGCCCGGGGTTCCGTGCCCGCCCTCGAAGCTGAAGGCGCGGACGCCACTCCGGGCACCTTCGTCATGCGCGCGACGACGACGGCCTCTCGTCGCGTCATTCCGCGCTAATCCGGCAGCGGCCGGGCGGTGATTAGCTCCGCGCGAGGAGCCCGGCTTCGAAGAAGCGCATGATCTCCTCGACGAGGGCGTCGGCGCTCCGGGGGAGGGTGCCGGTCCCCGCGTTCAGGAGAATCTCCTTCAGCGCGCCGATCCCGAGGGCGACCATGAGGGGGGTGTCGCCGGCCCGGACCAGACCAATCCGTTGCCCCTCTTCGAGGCTCTCCTCGAGAAACACCGAGAGCGCTTTGTAGAAGGCGCCGAGCTTCGTATCGAAGGCGGCATCGAGGCCCGAGGCGTCCTGGAGGAGGATCTTCATCATCGCCGGCTCGTCGAGGGCCAGGCGGCAGAGCCGGTGGAGGTTCATGCGCAGCTGCGTCAGGGGCGGCTCGGCGGACTCCACGTCGATGGAGCGGATCTGGCTGGTCAGGCGAGCGAAGAAGTCGTCGATGAGGGCTTCGAAGATCGACCGGCGATCCTTGAAATAGAGGTAAAAAGTGCCCCGGGCGACTCCTGTCCGGGCCGCAATGTCGTCGACGGTGGCCGCGTGGAACCCTTTTTCGCCGAAAACCTCGAGGGCGCAGGCCAGAATCTGCGCGCGCCGTTCTTCACGGCTTTTTCGGGTCCCGGCCACGGCGGAACCTACCACCAATCGGGGAATCAGCCGTTGATCGACTGGTCGTAGCGTCGATTCCGAGCTTTTCCGATTGCGAGTGCTCCTCGGTGGCGTTACTGACGTTGACGTCAGTGTCTCGTCCAGGGGAGTAGCGTCGCGATGCGAGAGAAATCCGTCGTCATTGGTCTCGATGTTGGGTCGACCACGGTCAAAGCCGTGGTTGTCGATCCAGAGACCAAAGAGATCCTCTGGAACGACTACCGTCGCCATCACACCAAGCAGGCCGAGTGCGTGCTCGACTTCCTCACGGAGATCCGCTTCGCCTTCGCGGACATCGAGAGCGGCGGTACCCGGCTCTTCGTGACCGGTTCCGGGGCGGGGCCCCTCGCGGAGCCCCTCGGGGCGAAGTTCGTGCAAGAGGTCAACGCGGTGACCCTCGCCGTCGAGACCCTGCACCCGGACGTCGGGTCGGTGATCGAGCTCGGCGGCCAGGACGCGAAGATCATCATCTTCAAGGAGAACAAAGAGACGGGGCAGAAGACCGCATCGGCATCGATGAACGACAAGTGCGCGTCCGGGACCGGCGCGACCATCGATAAGTGTTTCATCAAGGTGGGGTTGCCAGCGGAGGAGACGGCGAAGCTGAGCTTCAACGCGGACAAGCTTCACCACGTTGCCGCGAAGTGCGGGGTCTTCGCCGAGACGGACATCGTGAACCTGGTCAAGACGGGCATTCCGTCGGACGAGATCATGTGCTCCCTCGCCGACGCCATCGTGATGCAGAACCTCTCGGTGCTGACCCGCGGCAATACCCTCAAGCATAAGGTCCTGCTCCTCGGCGGGCCAAACACCTATCTGCCGTTCCTTCAGGAGTGCTGGCGCAAGCGCATCCCCGAGACCTGGGACGAACGTGGTTACGACTACCCGAAGGACCTGCCCCTCGACGAGCTCATCATGGTCCCCGAAAATGCCGAGCTCTATGCGGCGTATGGGGCGGTGATGTACGGCCTGCACGAGGCCGCGGACGTGGGCATGTACTCTGGCCTAGCAGCCCTCGAGCACTATACGACCGAAGGCCGTGCGGCTCGCCTCGGCGACGCCGCCGGCCCGCCGCTCGTTGCCAACCGGGAAGAACTTACTTCATTCGAAGAGGCCTACCGCATCCCCAAGTTCGACCAGGCGACGGTCGCCAAGGGTGAGGTCGTGCGGGCGGTGATCGGCCTCGACGGCGGAAGCACCTCCTCCAAGGCCGTTCTCCTCGGTGAGGGCGGGGAGATTCTCTTCAAGGCCTACTCCCTGTCGAAGGGCAACCCCATCCAGGATGCCAAGGAGCTTCTCGCAGAGCTCCGCGACAAGGTTCAATCGCAAGGCGGGGTCCTCGAGATTCTCGGCTTTGGCGCCACCGGCTACGCGGCCGACGTGCTCGAGGAGTGCCTGAACGCCGACGTCAACATCGTCGAGACCGTGGCTCACATGATGAGCGCGACCCACTACTTCGGCGACGTCGACGTCATCTGCGACATCGGCGGCCAGGACATCAAGGTGCTCTTCATGGAGAACGGCGACATCAAGTCGTTCAAGCTCTCCAATCAGTGTTCCGCGGGTAACGGCATGTTGCTCCAGGCGATGGCGGACCAGTTCAATATCCCGGTCACCGAGTATGCGACCACCGCCTTCGAGGCCAGCCTCGCTCCCAAGTTCAGCTACGGCTGTGCGGTCTTCCTCGACACCGACCGGGTGAACTTCCAGAAGGAGGGTTTTGCCAAAGAGGAGTTGCTCGCCGGTCTCGCTCAGGTGCTGCCCAAGAACGTCTGGCAATACGTCGTGGGTGTGCCGCGCATGGCCTCCCTCGGGCGCAAGTTCGTCTTGCAGGGCGGCACGCAATACAACCTCGCCGCGGTCAAAGCCCAGGTCGACTACATCAAAGAGCGCGTGCCCGATGGTGAGGTCTTCGTTCACCCCCATTGCGGCGAGGCCGGGGCTATCGGCGCCGCGATGGAGACGTTGCGGGTGGTCAAGCGGCGGGGGACGTCGACCTTCGTCGGCCTCGATGCGGCGATCGACCTCGAATATACGACGCGAAACGACGAGTCGAC
>QMMC01000268.1 GCA_003647065.1 Deltaproteobacteria bacterium
CATGGCATCGCCGTCGTCGAAGACGCGGCCCAGGCGCACCTGGCGACCTACGACGGCAAGCCCGTGGGCGCTCTCCTCGGTGCTGGAGGCTTTTCGCTCCAGTCGAGCAAGAACCTCGGCTGCGGTGAGGGTGGGGTGTTCGTGACGAACGACACCGACGCCTACGCCCACGCAAACCGCATTCGCAACTTCGGACAGGACCTCGCCCCCGCCGATGGTCCCCTCGACCTCGTTCATCCCCTCGACGGCGGGCCCATGGTCTCGTCCTTCGTCGGTTCGATGTATCGCGGCAACGAAATGACCGCGGCCTTCGCCAGCGCCCAACTCGCCAAGCTCCCCGGTCGGACCCGCGCGGCCCAAGACAACGCCGACTGGTTGATCGGCCGCCTCCAAGAGCTCGATGGCGTCGTGCCGCCGTCGGTGCCTGAGGGCCGGCGCAGCGTGCACCACAAGTTCCGGGTCGGCTTCGACCTCGAGGCCGCCGGCCTCGACGGCGTAGACCCCCGGGCCTTCCGCGACGAGATGGTGGCTGCGCTTCGGGCCGAGGGCGTAGAGGTCGTCTACTGGCAGACCGAGATCCTCCCCGGCCACCCGCTCTTCGCCGAGCGGCTCTGCCGCGGTGAAGGATGGTCCGTCCCCGAGGCGGCCTTGCCGCGCCTCCGCGAAAACTACGACCCGTCGCGATATCCGGTAGCGCGCCGCATCCTCGAGGGCTCGATCGTGCTCTTCAGTCAGTCCTATCCCCTCATCGCTCAGTCCCGGGCGACGGTCGAGCAATACGCGTCGGCGTTCACCAAGGTTTGGGCGGCACGCGGACGCGTCGCAGAGCGCGCGGCGGAGCGAACGCCAAGAAGGTCTTCAGGAACCTGAGCCGTGTCTCCGAAGGTCAAGCGCGCCCTGAAGTGGGCCTTCCTCGCCGTAGGCACGGCCGTGGTGGTGTACCTGGTAAACGAGGTTGGCCCCGAGCGCGTGCTCGAGACCTTACTCGCGGCGGGCCCCTACATGGTGCTCCTGGTGCTCTTCGACTTTGGGTGGTTTTCGACCGAGATCGCCGCCCACCGAATCCTCCTCGAGGAGGACGCCAAGAAGATCCCGTGGCCCGAGTTCGTGCGCGCCCAGATGGTCACCTACGTATTCATGGTGCTGGTGCCGGCGGGGCGGGCCGGCGCTGAGATCGCCCGAGCGACGGCCTTCAATCCGTACGTCGGCGCGGGTCGGGCGGCGGCGGCAGCGACCAACGCCCAAGCGCTGTCGCTTCTGGCCAACAGCCTCATCACCATCCCCTGCCTCATCGCCATCGGGTCCATCTGCGGTTGGGACCACGCGCTCACCTGGCTCATGGCCCTCAACGGCCTGGTCACCTTCGTCGGCGGGACGGTCATCCTGGCTCTGTCGCGAAAGCTCCGCATCGGTCGCTTCCTCGGCAAGCGCATCCGCAAGATGGTGCACGTCGCCGACGACCTCGACGGGGCGCTCCGGGTTCCGCGCAGCCGCCTGATCAAGGCCGTCGCCGTGCTCTTCGTCGGCCGCATCTCCCAGACCATCCAGTACGGCATCGCTCTCCTCGCGGTCGGCGGCCTCTTCACCGGCGGCGGCGCTCTGCTCGCCCAAGGCGTGCACCTCGTCGGGGCTTTCGCTGGCGACTTCATCCCGAACCAGGTGGGCGTCGTCGAGGGCACCTACCGCGTCTTCGCCAGCACCCTGGGCTTTGCCGACGACCCCGCCAAGGCGGTGTCCATCGCCCTCCTGGCTCGCATCTCTCAGATCATCCTCGCCACGACCTCGCTTTCGGGGCTGGCGCTTTGGGGCGGCGTGAGTGACATCGGATCGGCGGCACGCATCGCCGGCGCCGGCGGTGAAGCTCCGGCCGGTGACCCCATCGAAGGGCCCGCCGAGTGAAGGAACATCTGAGAGCGCTGGGCAAGCGCATCGACCACTTCTTCGAGGAGCTGGCGACGGACCAGGCTTCGCGGCCGTTGCGCTACGTCGTGCCCGCGATGGTCCTCGCCCTCGCGTCGCTGCCCCTGGTGGCTCAGCTCGAGCTCCGCGGCGACCTGACCGCGCTGCTCCCGGAGAACGCCCCGGCGGTCGTCGACCTCGAGCGCATGCAGGACCGCATCGGCCAGGCGACGACCCTGACGGTCATCGTCCACCATGCCGAGTCCCGCGAGGACGTTCGTACCTTCGCGAGGGCCCTCGCCCAGGACTTCGACGACAACCCCCCGGAGAACGTCATCGGCGTTGACTGGAATGCCGGTGAAGTCGACGCGTACATCGAAGAGAACCGCTATCTCTTCGCCCCCTACGAGGACCTCGAAGAAATCCGAGACGCCCTCGAGGAGCGCAAGGAGTACGAGGTTGCTCAGTCCAACCCCTTCATCGTGATGCTCGATGATGAAGAGCCGCCTGACTTTCAGGCCCTCGTCGACAAGCTCGAGGGCGACGCCGGGGGGGGCGAAGGCGGAATCCAGTCCGACTTCTTCGAGCACGACGACCAGCCGCTGATCGCGATCTTCCTGCGGACCAGCATCCGCCTCGGCGAGAACTTCGCTGGCCGCGCCCTCGCCGACGAGGTCGAACGGCGGTGCTCCCGGGTTGCGGCAGACACCGGTCTCTCGGACGTCCGGTGGGACCTCGGCGCCGACCTCATGGACAGCGTCGAGGAGGCGGAGGCGCTCATCGGTGAGGTCGCCGTCGCGACGACGGTCACCATCGTCCTCGTGCTCTTCAGCGTCTATCTCTTCTTCCTGAGCAACCGCTCGATCCCCCTCCTCGGCCTAGCCCTCGTCGCTCCGGTCCTCGTTACTTTTGGCTTCGCCGAGCTCACCGTCGACTACCTCACGTCGTCCTCGGCTTTCCTCGGAAGCATCGTCGTGGGCAATGGGGTCAACCCGAACGTCATCTGGTTGGCGCGCTACTTCGAAGAGCGCCGCGAGGGCACGCCGGTGCCCCTCGCCCTCGCCAATACCCACAAGGGGATCTGGGCCGCCACGCTCACCGCTTCTCTCGCTGCGGCGTTGGCCTACGGTTCGCTGACCATCACCGACTTCCGCGGTTTTCGAGACTTTGGGATCATCGGCGGCTTCGGCATGGTCGTCTGCTGGATCGGCTGCATCATGGTGCTGCCGGCCCTCGCTTCGCTCTTCGAGCGCATCCGCCCGATCCAGCGCCGCGAGGCCGCGCGGCGGAACATCTACGGGATCGCCTTTCGGTGGGCGGCGCTGAAGGCTCCGAAGACCGTGCTCGCGGTGGCCGCCTTGTTGACCGTTTTCTCCGCGTTCGAGGTCTACGAGTACATCGCGGCCGACCCGATGGAGTACGACTTCCGCAACCTGCAGTCCGAGCGCGGGGGCGATAGCCGGGTGCAATGGGTGAACGATCGCCAGGGCGAAGTGGTGAGCGAGTCGATGTCCGGGAGCGCCATGGTGATGCTGGTCCCGGAGCGGTCGATGGTCCCGGCCATCGCCGCGGAGCTCGAAGCGATTCGCGAGAGCGAACCCGGGGTGCTGGGGGAGGTCACCACCCTCGACGCGCTCATCCCGGAGCGCCAGGAAGACAAGATCACCCTCCTCGGGGAGCTCCGCGAGCTGCTCCTCGATGTGCGTCGCTACGCCGATGACGAGGAGATGCGCGAGATCGACGAGCAGATGCCGCCGGAGCACATCGCCACGGTCACCGAGGCGGACATCCCCGAGACTTTCACGCGAGCTTTCTCCGAGAAGGACGGCACCGTCGGCCGGGTCATTTTCATCGGTCACGACGAGGCCGGTAACAACTGGGACGGCAAGTTCATGATCGAGTGGGCCGCTCAGATTCGCCGAGTGGTCCTCCCGGACGGCACCCGGCCTCCGATGACCGGCAACGCGGGCGTCTTCGCCGACCTGCTCTCGGCCATCTACACCGACGCGCCGAAGGCGGTCTCGGTCGCTCTGCTGCTGACGTCCATCCTCTTGATGTTCGCCTTCCGCCGCTGGCGCGACCGCTTCCTGACCCTCGCGTCCCTGCTCGTCGGCATCCTATGGATGGCGGCGACGATCGCTGTCTCGGGGCTGCGCATCAACTTCCTCAACTTCCTGGCGTTCCCCATCACCTTCGGCAACGGCGCCGACTACGGCGTGAACTACATGCAGCGCTACGTCCAGGAAGAGCAGGCCGACCAGGACGCGAACGACGAGCTCGGGGAGGGCCGCGCCGGCGCCGCCCGGCGCGCCATCGAGGCCACCGGCGGGGCCGTCGTGCTTTGTTCGATGACCACCATCTTCGGCTACATCTCGCTCTACGCGAGCAGCAACCAGGCGCTGAACTCCTTTGGTTTGGCCATGGCTATCAGCGAGGTCACCTGCGTCGCCGCGGCGGTGGTCGCCTTGCCGGCCCTGCTCTCACTGCGCGATCGCAAAAAGCACGAAGAGCATCTGAAGAAGCAGCAGGGCTGACCCTCGCAGCTCGCTTCAGTGGGCGGTCGCGCCACTCTCGGGGGTCGGTGTTTCTTCGCTCCCCCGGGCACCGCGATTGCCGCGCCGTCCGCCGACGATCATCGGCGTCATGAACCGGATGAGACGACTCATCTGGATCAGGGTGAGGTGCAGCGAAAACGTGAGCTGGTTCTCGTTGGACTCGAAGCGCGCGCCTTCGAGGGCCGAGCT
Organism: Deltaproteobacteria bacterium; assembly: GCA_003647065.1. Taxonomy (GTDB): domain Bacteria; phylum Myxococcota_A; class Polyangia; order Polyangiales; family B10-G4; genus B10-G4. Next base: position 4,644 of record QMMC01000268.1, read on the forward strand.
GAGGCCCAAGAGCGAGAGCATCGGGTTCCCCGCGTATTCCCTCCTTTGAGCGTCCCAGTGCTCCGAGGCCGCCGCGACCCCCGCGGCGTCCTCGAAGAGGGCGACCCACCGGGCGGTGACGTTGCCCTCTGCGTCGTTCGAGATGCGGAAGGAGAACTCGGTCGGGAAGTGCGGCCGCGTCACGGCACCTTCGGCCCCGCCGCGGCTTTCGCCCATGAGGCCGAACTCTTCTTCGACGACCGGGCCGTCGCCCTCCCAGGGCATCGGGAAGCCGGGGACGATCTCGGTCGAGCCGGCCCGAGTCATGGCGATGAAGCGGGCCACCTCAGCGCTCGGCCCCACGGCGAGCCAGTTGGGTCGAACCATGGCGACGGACTGGGCGATGTCGGCTTCGCCGGGCCAGTCGGCGACGGGGACGCCGTCGTGCATCCCCCATTCGAGGGTCTCGCCGCGGCTCTCGGCGATGGCCACCACGAAGGCCCGGACGCGGTCCGGGGACGCGCTGTGGCGGGCGAGCATCATGTAGGCCTTGCTGCCCTTGCCGGGAGACGCCGCGATGATCGAGTCGATCTCGCCTATGGGGTCGAGGTCGGTCGTGTCGAGGACCGTGCGCCACTGAGGGATGGCCTCCAGCAGGTGGCGTACCTCCCTTTCGAGGGGCGTGCCCCGGACCCGGGAGAGCTCGACGCGCAGCGCATAGCGATAGGGGTCGTCGAGGATGACGGTGGATGAGCGCCCCTCGGTGGGCGGTGGCAGGATGTTGTCGGACTCTTCCGCGGCTCCGTCTTCTCCGCCTGTCGTGGCCGCGCCCTCGTCGGTCCCCGACGCGCCGGGGTCCGCGGCCGGGGCTGAAGCACAGCTGGCGAGAGTCAAGAGCGCGGCGATGAAGAGCGTTCCCCGGTTCATTGGCCGAAGACTGCCATGGGCACTGGAGGAGCGCATCAGTACACTCGGCGCCGTGCGAATCGCCAGCTGGAACATCAACGGAACGAAGGCCCGGATCGAGTACCTGAAGGCGTGGCTCGAAGCCGTCGCGCCGGACGTCGTCGGCCTTCAAGAGCTCAAGACCACGGACGACCGCTTCCCCTTCGATGAACTCCGCGAGATCGGCTACCACGCGGTTACCTACGGACAGAAGAGCTGGAACGGCGTCGCCATCCTCTCGCGGGAGCCGGCCGAGGTGATTCAGCGGGGGCTCCCGGGTCAGGACGAGATGGGCTCTCGCCTGATCACGGCGAAGGTCTCGGGCCTCACCTTCACGACGGTCTACGTGCCCAACGGCAAGACCCTCGAGCACGAGGACTACCAGCGCAAGCTCGCCTGGCTCGACGCCCTCGGGGCGCACTTCGAAGAACACCACGCGGCCACCGACCCCCACGTCCTCTGCGGCGACTTCAACGTCGTCCCAACCGCCCTCGATACCTGGGACGAGGATTCCTTCGCCGGCGACATCTTCCACACCGATGCCGAGCGCAGCCGCATCGCGCGCCTCCTCGACTGGGGCTTCACCGACGCGTACCGAGCCCGGTACCCAGACGAGCGCGCGTTTACGTGGTGGGACTACCGGGGCGGTGCCCTGCACAAGAAGCAGGGCCTACGCATCGACTTCATATTGACCACGGAGCCCCTCGTCGGCCGGATTCGTGAAGCCTCAGTCGAACGCGATTGGCGCAAGAAGCGTGACGGCATGACCCCGTCGGATCACGCGCCGGTGTGGGTCGACCTCGAGGGGTGAGGCCTCGCCCTGCGGCGTCGGAAGTCGCTCCCGAGGTTCTGCCTCATGCGTTCGCTGAGTTGGGAGTACGGCTTCGGGCATTACTGACTTCGCCCCGCCGAACTCGGCCAATCGCTTTACACCGACGCGCCCAAGGGATACACGAGTGCCCGGGAGGGCTGCGCTATGGGTGACAAGAAGGGCATGATCGTCGGGGGCTGTGGGCTAATCCTCGCGGGTCTCTGTTTTCTGAGTTTCGCGTTCTGGAGCTTCATGGTGGTCCAGGACTCGGGCGCCATCAGCGCCCAAGAGGCCACGCCCGGGGTCATGGCCAGCTGCTGCTGCCTCTTCATCTCGCTGCTTATCATGGGCGGCGGTATCTTCATGGCGGTCCAGGCCAAGAAGAAGGCATCCGCGGGTCCCCCTCCGGCGGTCTAAACAGCGTCGCCTGGACCGGGATCCACGGCGCGATCTGGCCTCGCTTTCTGCGCGGCCTGCTCACCTATAAAGATAGGCTCCGCGGGCGGCTCGAAACCGAGACCACCTCGCTTGTGCCTCACGCTCCATCCAAGACTGTTTAGGAGGTCTCTTCATGGCTGTGTCTCACGGCGGATCGATCATCGCGGAGGTGCTCTCGCGGCACGGCGTGCCCTTCGTCTACACGCTCTGCGGCGGGCACATTTCGCCGATCCTCACGGGCGCGAAGGCCCGCGGCATCAAGGTCATCGACTGCCGCGACGAGCGCAACGCGGTCTTTGCCGCCGACGCGACGGCGCGCATGACCGGGCGCCCTGGGGTCGCGGCGGTGACCGCCGGCCCCGGCGTCACCAACGCCATGACGGCTCTCAAGAACGCTCAGATGGCCCAGACGCCGATGGTGCTCTTCGGAGGCGCGACGGCGACGGTGCTGCGCGGCCGCGGCTCGCTCCAGGACATCGACCAGCTCTCGTTGATGCGTCCGGCGACCAAGTGGGCGACGACGGTGTCGAAGGTCGCCGACCTCGGTCCCACCGTCGAAAAGGCCTTCGAGGTCGCCACCAGCGGCGTGCCCGGGCCGGTTTTCGTCGAGGTGCCGGTGGACCTCCTCTACCCCGAAGAGATCGTCCGCGAGTGGTATCTGAAAGAGGCGGGCGTCGAGAACGCCAAGACTCTGGCCCAGCGGGCGCTGCGCCTCTACCTCAAGGGGCACCTCTACCGTCAGTTCCACGTGCCCCACGTCGGCCTCGACCTTCCGTCGCTTCCGGTCCTCGACCTGCCCAAGCGCCTGGTCACCGACGCGCAGATCTCCAAGGTCGCCGATGCCGTGCGCAAGGCCAAGCGGCCGGCGTTGGTCATCGGCAGCCAGACGATGGTCAACTGCTCTGACGCCCAGCCCCTCGCTGACGCCGTCACCACCCTCGGCATGCCCACCTGGCTCGGCGGCACCGGCCGGGGGCTGCTCGGGCGTAAGAGTGACATTCAGTTTCGCCACAAGCGCGGCAAGGCTCTAAAAGAAGCCGACCTGGTGATCGTCGCCGGCTTCCCCTTCGACTTCCGCATGAAGTACGGCCTCGCCATCAGCAAGAAGGCCACCGTGGTCGCGGTGAACCTCAACCCCGAAGAGCTGCGCAAGAACCGCAAGCCCGAGATCGCCGTGAACATGAACGCCGGCGAGTTCCTCGCGGGCCTCGCGCGCGAGGTGGGGGCCCCGGGCCAACGCTGGGCCGAGTGGTTCGGCACCCTTCGCGGCCGCGAAGAGGCTCGCGATGCCGAAATCGCAGGCAAGGCCGAGACGGGGCGAGACCTCGTCGACCCGATCCACTTTTTCCAGCGCCTCGAAGAGAAAATGAGCGACGACGCGGTCCTCGTCGCCGACGGCGGCGACTTCGTCGCGACCGCGGCCTACATCCTTCGCCCGCGGGCGCCGCTCTCGTGGCTCGACCCGGGGGTCTTCGGCACCCTCGGCGTCGGCGGGGGCTTCGCCGTCGGTGCGTCGTGTGTGCGCCCGGACTCCGAAGTTTGGGTCATCTGGGGTGACGGATCATCGGCCTACAGCATCGCCGAGTTCGACACCTACGCGCGCCACGGCCTCGCGCCCATCGGCGTCGTCGGCACCGACGCGAGCTGGGCCCAGATCGCTCGGGACCAGACGGTCATCCTCGGGGATGACGTCGGCACCGGCCTGCTGCGCACTGCCTACCACGACGTCGCCGAGGGCTACGGGGGCAAGGGCCTCCTGCTCACCGACGAGTCGAAGATCGACGAGACCCTCGAAGAGGCCAAGGCCATCTCCGCAGAGGGCAAGCCCGTGCTCATCAACGTGCACTTGGCGCCCAGTGACTTCCGGAAGGGGAGTATTTCGATCTGAGGGGGGAGGGCGGCCGGTGACGGCGGCTCACCCTATCATGGTGCGTCGATGCAGTAGACGTCGTCTCGAGATGGCGTATCGCATCGACCTTGCACTGGAGGCATCGACATCGTGTTTGCGCCGACGCACAGTCCGCTGCGGCACTGCTCGGCGACCCAGCAGGACTCTCTGTCCGCGAGCTTGTCCAAGCAGGTGTCCCCGGCTCCGGCCAGTAGCCCGCAGTAGGCGCCGGGCTCGCATTGGTAAGTCGCACAGGGCTCCCCGACCGGCGGAAGTGGAGTCGCCGAGCAGCGGAAACCCTCTGCCGCGTTTCCCTGGCAGCTGAGGCCGTCGAGGCATTGCTGGTAGGCTGCGAGATCCGTGTTGTCCATCGGGGTGCAATCCTCGCCCTCGGTCTTGGTTCCAGCGAGGATGGCGAGCAGGCCTTCTCCCACAACGGCATTGTAGACGTTCGGAGAGCACACTGCGGTGAGCGCGTCGATCTGGTCTAGGTTTCGGGCGGCGAGTTCGGGGTCGAATCCCAGGCGGTCGTCCTTGCTGAATTCGATGGGCTCTCTAAAGGCGACATCGAACGCCGCGATGCAGATGTCGGTGGGGAGGCCTGCCCCCGTCCCGCAGCAAGGCTCCTGGGCGTTGCAGATGAGCGTCCCCACGCTTTGCCAGTAGCCGTCGATGCCTCCTTCATACTGGTCCGGGTCGTAAGTTGCGGTGCAACTCGCCGATGCAATCAGGGCCGTCAGGGCGAGGAGTCGATGTGCCATCAGAAGCTCCCTGCCGTGCTGATGCCGGCCACGCCCGGTCCGAGCATTGGAGTTATCGCCACCTCGAAGCCTTCTTCGTCCTCGTCCTCGTCCTCGTCCTCGTCGTCGGCGTCCGGGTCATGGATGAGGATGAGGACCGTGCCCGTGATGACGCCGGCGATGGCGACCCCGAGGCCGATATCCGCGACGAGGGAGTATGTCCGCAGGCTGTCCGCGGTCTTGGGTTCATAGGTGCCTCGTCCGCCGTAGGGCTCACCGCACATCGATGTGAGGGAGGAGTTTTCGCTCGCTGCGAGCGCGCCGAAGATGGCGAAGGTGGCGAGGCCCGCCGCCCCGACCCCGTAGCTGACCGTTGCCGGGACGAACAAGTTGGGGCCCTGGGCTTCTAGGCGCCGTGCCTCGGCTCGCCGGGCCTCTTCTTCGGCTCGGGTGGCCGCGGCGGTGGCTTCGTCGGCCTGGGCCGCCGCCGCTTCCACTTCGGTGACCCGTGCCGTTTCGGCGCTCTGCTGTGCCGCGCGCTCGCGAAGATGCACGAGGCGGTCGCTCAGCATCGCGTGGCCTTCGACGCCCGGCTCGACCCGAAGGTAGCGCTCGAGGTGGGTCGCGGCGGTGCTGAAGTCTCCGAGGCGCTCGTAGGTCAGATAGAGGTTGAAGAGGAACGCCGAGAAAGGGGCGTGGTCGTAGCCCGTCTGGAACTCCCGGGCGGCGCTCGTATAGTCACCTCGGTCGTAGTGGGAGCGGCCGGCGTTGAAGTGAATCCGCGCCACCTCATCCCCTGCGCTCAGCTCGATC
>QMMC01000269.1 GCA_003647065.1 Deltaproteobacteria bacterium
CCTCTTCCTCGACCCTCTGTGGATCGGCGCCCGCCTCGGGGACGACCTCAGGGACACGGAGAGCCTCGGCATCGAGGCGGTCGAGATTCCACAGAAGGTCGTCGTCGATTTCTCGAGCCCGAACATCGCCAAGCAGATGCACGTCGGGCACCTGCGTTCGACCATCATCGGCGACGCACTCTGCCGGCTGCTGCGCGCCGTCGGCCACGACGTCATCGGCGACAACCACCTCGGCGACTGGGGCACGCAATTCGGCCTGCTCATCGTCGACATGCGCGAATGGGGCGACGAAACGGCCCTCGAGGCCGACGCCATCGTCGAGCTCGAGCGCGTCTATCGCCTCGCGTCGGCGAAGAACAAGGACGACGAGGCCTTCGCCGACGCCGCCCGGGCCGAGCTGAAGAAGCTCCAGGACGGCGACGCTGACAACCGCGCGCTCTGGGAGCGCTTCGTCAACGCGACGCGGGTCGCCCTCGACCGCGTCTACGACAAGCTCGACGTCTCCTTCGACGAATGGCTCGGCGAGAGCGCCTACGACGCGGCGCTTCCGGGGGTCATCGACCTCTTGCTCGAAAAGGGCATCGCCCGCGAGGACGACGGCGCCATCTGCGTCTTCTGGAACGACCGGAAAGAGAGCGTCGTCCCGAAGAGGCTCAAGAAGCAGCGCAACGCCGCCGGGGACCCGACGCCCTTCATCATCCGCAAGAAGGACGGGGCGTACCTCTACTCGACGACCGACGTCGCCACGGTGCTGCACCGGCGCGACCACTTCGAGTGCGACCGGGCGATCTACGTCGTCGACAGCCGCCAGGGCCCGCACTTCGACCAGCTCTTCACCATCATGGCTTTGCTCGGCGTCGAGATGCGCCTCGAGCACGTGGGCTTCGGCGTGGTCCTCGATACGACCGGCAAACCCATCAAGACCCGGGACGGCAAAACCATCACCCTCGAGTCCCTCCTCGACGAAGGCGTCGAGCGCGCCAAGGCCTTCCTCCTCGAAAACGAAGACCGCCTGCGCATCGAACCGGGCAAGCTCGACGAGGTGGCCGCAGCCGTCGGCATCGGCGCGATCAAGTACGCCGACCTTCATCAGAACCGCAATACCGACTACCAGTTCGACTGGGAGAAGATGATCTCCCTCAGCGGGAACTCGGGCCCCTACATCAACTACGCCTACGCCCGGGTGATGAACATCTTCGTGAAGGGCGGGGTCGCCCTCGAAGACGCGACCGGCGCCATCGCCCTCGTCGCCCCAGAGGAGCTCGTCCTCGGACGGCTCCTGCTTCGCTATGGCCAGGTCGTGCACGCCGCCGCCGAGACCTGCCTGCCCCACCTCATCTGCGACCACCTCTACGAGGTCGCCCGGGCCTTCAGCGCCTTCTACGAGGCCTGCCCAGTCCTGAAGAGCGACGGGGCGACCCGCGAGTCGCGCCTGGCCCTCGCCGCCCTCGCGGCCCGGCAATTGAAGGCCGGTCTCGGGCTCCTCGGCATCACCGCCGTCGATCGCATGTAGACCTCTGGCGCCGATCCGCGCTACCCACGGGCCATGCGTGGAAGGCTCGCGGTCACCCGAATCGACAGCTCCCTGCTTCGAGGCAACCGCCTCGGGGACCCGGCCCAGCGCGAGGTGCTCTGCTACCTTCCGCCGGGCTACGACGACTCGGACATTCGTTATCCGACGGTGATGGTGCTGCCGGGCTTCGGCTCGAACCACCGCTCCATCGTCGGCTACGACATCTGGAAGCCGAACCTGCTCCAGCGCTACGAGACGCTCCTCGCCGGCGGGGACGCGGCGCCGGCGATCCTGGTCATGCCCGACGCGATCACGCGCTGGGGCGGAAGCCAGTTCATCGACTCGACGGCGACGGGGCCCTACCAGACCTACCTCGCCGAGGAGATCGTCGCCCACGTCGACGAGGCCTACCGGACGATCCCGAAGCGAGAAGCTCGAGCCGTCGTCGGTCGCTCGTCGGGGGGGTTCGGAGCGCTCCGCCTCGGCATGGACCGGCCGGAGGTCTTTTCGGTCGTCGGCAGCCACGCCGGGGACGCGGCCTTCGAGGTCACCCTCCGGCCGATGCTCCTGAAGGCCGCGATCTCCCTCGACGCCGCCGGGGGCGCGCGGGCCTTCTGCGAACGGATCTCCCAAGGAGGCCCCAAGGGCCGCGACTTCGACGCGCTCTTCTTCATCGCCGCCGCGACCGCCTACGCCCCGGATCCCGACCCCGACGCCGAGGCCCCGTACGCTGTCTTGCCCTTCGACCCGCGGACCGGGGAGCTGCGGCCCGAGGTTTGGGATCGCTTCGTCGCTCAAGACCCGGTGGTTCGGGCAGAAGAGAGCCAAGATGCCCTCCGCCAGCTGGCCCTCGTCTACCTCGATGCGGGGAACGAGGACGAATACGGTGGGCAATTCGCAGCGCGTAAGCTCGACGAGGTGCTCCGGGCGGCCGGGGCCAACGTGCACTTCGAGGAGTTTCCCGGCGGACACCGGGGAACGAGCTACCGTTACGAAGACTCACTGCCACGCTTGATAGACGCCCTCGCTAGCGAGTAAGGGCTCATCTAACGGAGAGCCGGGCGGAATTCCTCGACGGAGCCAGGCCGGGTCGCCTACACTTTGGTTCCCGCGGATCGACGAAATGACGACCAAAACCAACAAGGCGAGCGGCGGCGCCGCCAAAGAAGCTGAACGACTCCTCGAAGAAGGAGACACGGCAGCGATCGCGGCGCACGCAGACAACCTCGTGAGCGGAGGCCGAACGGCGGCCACCCAATCGGCGCGGGTGATTAGCGAGCTCGTCGCCAAGAAGCCAGACACCATCGCCGCCTACGTGGATCGGTTCGTGACCGGGCTGCGCTCCGAGAACAAGCGGGTCGTCCAGGCCAGCGCCGAGGCGCTGCCCGCCGTGGCCCAGGTCGCCCCGGCCCGGGTCGCCAAGCACCTCGACCGCCTCAAAGAAGGCTTCGAAGAACTGAACGATGTCGCCCAGGACGGCATCGTCCGGACCTTCGCCAACCTCTGCGCGGCGTCCGTCGCCTACCAGAAGCGCCTCGAGCCCGTCCTGAAGCAGGCCCTGTCCTCGGCCGACGGCAAGATGCTCGTTGGGTGGACAAAAACAGTGCTTCCCGCCCTCAAGGGCGAGCCCCACGCCAACGCCAAAGAGGTGGTTGCGGGGCGCCTCGGCACCATCGACAAGGCCCACGCCCAGGAGATCGCCGAATTCCTCGGCATCAAGCTGCGTACGCGCGCTCGATAGCCGGCTCTCTGCTGAGAAAGCTCGGCAATTGGCACCCGCGGCGCTTCTGCGGTAATTCCGCTGGGTGATGAAAGCGCGCGCAATTCACTTCGGTCTGGTGCTCACGGCCCTGGGCATCTTGGGGGCCTGCGGGGGCACGACCACGGAAGTGGTTCCCGACGACGTCGAAACGACCGGCGACGAGGCCTGGCCTACTCATCTGGTCACGAGCACGGGAAGCGGACCCGCGCTCTACCTGAGCGAAGGCGCCGACTCGCCGGCCATCGGATACATCTCCGAAGGTGTCGGGGTGCGCATCGGCCGCCCCCCCGAAGGAGACCGGGTCTACGTCATGGTGGACGGGCCCATCAAAGTGCGAGGGTGGCTGCCCATCGCCCGCCTCGCGGCGCGTATCCAGCAGCGGGGACGAGTCCGGGGCACGCCGACGTCGGTCGCAGTGAACGATCTCGTCGGGGTACGCGGCGTCGCCGCCGACGGGCTCATGCGCATCGAGGTTCGTCCGTGGCTTGGCCAGGCCAACGCGCCGAGCCTCGGCCCCTTCCTCGGCGAGTACCCGATGGATCGCCTCGGCGCCAACGAGGTCACCGGCGCCGCCGCCGCGAGCTCCGAGCCTGGCGAAGCCCGGAGCCTGCCCCCGGGGCAAGAGGTCTCGGTCTACGAGCGGCCGGGCGCCGCGGTCGTCGCGACCCTGCCCGCCGTCGATCCCCCCCTCGTCGTCGAGCTCATCCAGACCCGGGGCGACTGGAGCGCCGTTCGCGTGGGTACCGGCCCGTTCCTCGTGGGCTACGTCGATGTGCCCCTCAGCCCCGCCGACGCCCTACCGACGCGCCCCGCGACTGAAGCCCCGGTCCCGGGGGCCGTGCCCGCGCGCCTCGCCGCCGAAGAAACGCGCCCCCTCTGGAAGGTGCCCGCCGGAACTCGGCTGCGCTTCGATGACAAGGTCATCGCGGTCTTCGAGGCCGAAGGCTGGGCCCGCGAGATGAACCGCTACGACACCGGCGAGATCGACGTCTTCGTGGCGGTCAACGACGACGTCGCCATCCGCGGCATGGTCCGGGCAGAAGATCTCGTGGAGATCGAAGGCCAGAGCGGGACCTCCCCGCCAGCGGCCGCGCCGGCTCCTGCTCCGGCGGCTGCACCGGCTCCCGCTCCGGCTCCTGCGCCGGCTCCCGCTCCGGGAGGCCTCGCGCCCGCCGGCTCGAGCCCGGGGGCGCCAGGCAGCGCCGCGCCGACCGAATAGGGCAGTGTTCGCGCTGCTCCTCAGGGACCGCTGAAGTCCATCGCCGTGCCGTAGATGCGCACCTCGTCGATGGCGCCATCGAGGGGGGCCAAGAGGCCGTTGCTCATCCCTGAACTGCGAAAGCCCGAATAGACGCCGAGGTACCAAGGCTCGGAGTTGCCGTCGACGCCGTCGGCTTGGCCCGCCGGACCGCACAATGCGTTCCCGGCCCCGCCGTTATCGATGACCACGAAGCCACTCTCCATCAACCGACCGCTATGGTTGAGGAAGAGCCTGAGGCCCCCGGCCCCCCCCCAGCTGAGGCCGACATGAAACGGCCTGCCCGCCGCGACCGTGGCCTCTGAGCAAAGCCACTTCGAATCGGCCGGACCGGCCGCCCCCATGACCTGGAGACGGGCGACAACGTGGCCGTCCGTGCTGGTCATGATGGTGAGGTGACCGGGCTGCGTGGTTCCCAACGCATCCCGGGAGACCAAGCCGAAGCTCCCGACGCGATTGACCCGAGCGAAGAATTCGACCGCTCCTTCCCGCAGTGAGACATCATCGAAGTTGGGAATCACCGCATGGTTGACGTCGGGGTCGGTGCCGTCGAAGCAGAGAGCGGTGTCACAACGTCCGCTTTCGCAATGGCGCCCCTCCGCGACCGTCCCATGGTGACCTCCGACGGAGTCGAGGACCTCGGTCGGGCCATCGGCGTCGAACGTGTAGTGGGCGATCAGGGCGCCGCCGGCGGCCCCGGCGGGGCAACTCATCGAAGCATCGAGGCCCGCGTCCCCCGGCACGGCGCCGTCCTCGGGCGTGACCGCGTCCGGGGCCCCACCGTCCGACGGGGCGGTATCCCGCGGGCCGATGTCGAACGCTCGGGCGTCGACCACGCCCGTGTCTCGGGGGGCTGCGTCGTACTGGTCAGGCCTCGGGGACGTATCGAGGAGCAGCCCGCAACCCGAGAGGAGGAGCGCACCAAGCACCAAGACGCCATTGCCACACATCACCAAGGACAGAGTAAGGGACCGCCTCGCGGGCCTCAAGACGAAGTCAGCTCAGGAGCTGGGTCACGGCGCGTATGAGGGGGCGGAAGCCGGGGCCGTAGAGCAGGCCGGCCATCACCAAGCCCGCGAGGGCGCCACCGAGGTGTGCCTCGTGGGCGACGTTGTCGCCTCGCCCGGTCATCAATGACGAGGCGGCGAGGTAGAGCGCGGCGAAGACCGGAGCCGGAATGCCGATGGGGAGAAAGAAGAGGAAGAACTCCGCCTGCGGTGCGATGACGACCACGGCGAAGACCACGCCGGCAATGGCTCCGCTGGCGCCGAGGGCCGAGTGATTGCGGTTATTGTAGTGGCGCCCGAAGACCGCGAGGGTGCCGACGAGGCCACTAACCGCATAGAGAGCGACGAACGGCCCGAAGCCCAGCGCCTCCTCGACCCGGGGTCCGAAGAGGTAGAGGACCAGCATGTTGAGCAGGAGGTGCCCGAAGTCTCCGTGGGAGAAGTGCGAGAGCAGAGCGCCGACGAGGTTCTTGCCGCGGGCGACGTCGTAGGCCCGGAAGACGAACCACCGGCGGTTGTTCTTCCGTGGAAGAGCCCAGAACCCCACCAGTGAAACGAGCGTCGATAGAGCGATGATCGCGTAGGTCGCGGACAGGTCGAGGAGGTCATCGAGAGTCATCGGGAGTCGTCTTTAGCAAGATCGCGGCTACGGCGCGATAGCGAGAGGCGGGCTCAGGGGCGAAGGTCGGTTGCGATGACCGGCGTCGCGAGGAACGGCGGTTGCCCGTCACCGAGGCGGCCGTCGGGGGCGAAGCCCCAGCACCACGTTTCTTCGTCGCCAAGGTCCCTCCCAGAGCCGGTGATGGCGCACGCCTGCTTCTTGGCTGCGCCGAGGGAGACCACCCCGGTGAGTCCCGTGACCTCCCCGGGGCTGGCCGTGCCGGTCGCCACGTCGCGCCCGAGTTCGCCGTAGGTCCCCCGGCCCCAGCAGGTCACGCCGCCCCCGACGATTGCGCAGCTGAAATGCTCGCCGAGGGCGAGGGCGGTTGCCCCGGTCACGGTCGACATGATGGGGTCCCAACTCCTCTCCCCGGTGAAGCCAGCATCGCCCAGCTTGCGCCGGGAGTTGTCTCCCCAGCACCAAACCCGTCCGCCCATGAGGACAGCGCAGGTGTGGTCGAAACCGGCGTCCACTGCCACCACGCTGTCGATCGGAGTTCGGGTGGGGCTGAGCCGATCGTCGAAGTCACCTAGGCCGAGCTGCCCCCGGGCGTTCGCCCCCCAGCAGAAGATCTGTTGGTCAACCCTGGTGGCGCATGCGTGATCGGAACCCACGCTGATCGCCGCGAAGCTGTCCGAGCTATCGAGCTCCGTCGGCGTGGTTCTTCGTCCGACCATCATACCGATACCGAGTTGCCCGAGCGCGTTATCCCCCCAGCACCACACCTCCCCGACTCCGCTGCTTCCGCGAATACCGCAGGTGCTGTCGCCCCCCGCATCGACTGCGATCCAGTCCGATTCGGAGCCCACTTTTTGTGGAGTGGAGCGGTTGACCAAATCGCCAACCCCCAGCTCTCCGTCGGCATTGCTGCCCCAGCACCAGAGAGCACCTTCGGTGTCGATGGCGCAGGAGTGGTCGGTCCCGGCAGCGACGTGGGCAACAGCGGGGGGCGCAGCGGGGTTCTGCGGGGTGGCGTAGGCGATGTCCGATCCGATGCCGATTTGGCCCGAGTGGTGGTTGCCCCAGCACTCGATTGGGCCCCCGCCCGAGCACGCGTGCAGATCACCGACGGAAATCGTCTTCCCCGTGGCTCCCACGACCTGCACCGGGGTCGTCCGCACGACCGTCGCACCATCGCCCAGTTGGCCGTAGCCGCGGTAACCCCAGCAGTAGAGGGCGCCGGCGGCCGTTCTGGCGCACGCGTGTCCGCCGTGGGTCGCGCCACCCGTGCGAATCTCGTCCACTGGAGGAAGGTCCAAGACCTGCATCGGATTGCCCCGCGACGCCGTCGTGCGGTCCCCGAGCTCCCCCGCCCGATTGCGCCCCCAGCACCACACGGCCCCAGCGTCGTTGAGAGCACAACTGTGGCGCGGGCCCGCAGCGATCTGACGAACGACGCCCTCGAGGTCAGCGACCTGCCTGAACGTCGTCGCGTCCTCGGTGGTCCCATCCCCCACCTGACCGAACTCATTGTGGCCCCAACAGACGACCGTTTCATCCGCGCGCCGTGCGCAAGAGTGGTCTCCGCCGAGGGCGAGTTCTTCGGCGTTCATGAGGCCCATCACATAGACCGGAGCATCGCTATCGACGTTCCCGCCGTTGCCGAGCTCGCCGTCGTCATTTCTTCCCCAGCACATGACTCGTCCATCGGTCAGGCGCGCGCAGGTATGACTGTATCCGGCGGCCACCTCGACGGCGTCGCCGATGCCAACGACGTGCCGCGGCTCGAGGACCTCGAAATCCCTCGTCGAATTCGTGCCCACCTGCCCCAGCCTGTTGTGCCCCCAGCAGTGGACGTTGCCATCGCCGGTGACCGCGCAGGTGTGGTCCTTCCCCGCGGCGAGTGACACCACGCCGGTCAAGCCCGGGATCTCCACGGGCGACAGCTCTCGGGACACCATCGTGCCAATGCCCAGCTGTCCGTTCCAGTTGCGTCCCCAGCAGCTGACCTTCCCGTCCATGCGCAGCGCGCAGGAGTGGGTTCCGCCCGCGACGACGTAAGCTGCGTTCGTTATCCCCGCATCGACGGGCACTTCAGGGAACTCGTCGGTTGCGATGCCGAGCTGCCCATCGAGGTTGTTGCCCCAGCAGATGACGGCGCCCGATGGCCGAACCCCGCAGCTGTGAAAGCCGCCAATGGCTAACTGGTCGAAGCCGGGGCAACCGGCCCCATCGCCATCCGCGCAGGGGTCGCCTCCATCCGGCAACCCGCTGTCACCGGCGTCAGCGGCGCTGTCCCGCCTCCCGCCGCCATCGTCGGCCTCTGTGACGATGCCGTCCCAGTCGAGGGAGCACCCCGCGAAGACAACGAGCGTCGTGGCGAAGAGAACGACACGCATCAGAAGCGCCCCCGGAACTGCACCCGGGACGGGCCGACCTCGAGGGCCACCGCCGCGGACGTAGGCTCGCCCGACGGGCCCTCGACGAAGAAGAGCACTACTGCCGTTCCGAGGGCCGCGAGGGACAGCCCAAAGAACACGTTCCCGAGGGTCTGGCTGAAAGGTCCGCCCGAGTCGTCGAGCTCCTGACGCGTACATCCGGTTGCGGCGCAGCGGTCCTCCCACTCGGAATACGTATTGTTCGCATCCACCCACAAGAAAGCGGTCGCAGCGCCGAGGGCGATGGCCGTACCGCCGGCGATCCACGTCCACAGGCGCCCGCCCTCATCCGCGTCTTCCGGGGTATTCGGCTGCGCGGCAGCCACTATTGGGGACGGTTCATTCGTCGGGTCGGGGTCGTCGCTAACCTCGACCCCGCCGCGCAATATCCGGATGCGCCCCTCGATGTGCTCCCGGTCCTCGGCGTCGGGTCGCGCCTGGAGGTAACGCTCGTAGGCATCGAGGGCAAGCTCGTCCTCACGCAGTCGGTCGGCGACGGTGCCGACGTTGAAGAGGATGTCCGGGCTCTCGGTGAGCTCGTAGGAGCGCTGAAAATGGCGGAGGGCCGCCTCGAAGCGCCCCTCCTCGTAGGCCGCCGTGCCGAGCTCGAAGACGGCCCTCGCTTCGTCGAGGGCGCCATCGTCCGGGACGTCGTCCTGGGCCTGGGCCGAGGCCACGGCGACGAACATGGCCAGGGTCGCGGTGACCAGGACGGCGAAGTGTCGCTGCCGACTCTTCGAAACGATGCTCTGTTTCGACACGCGGGGCATCGTACCTCATCCCCTTCTTCTTGGGACCAGGTGCCGGATGGGATCGCAACGGATTCGCGCTCCCGGTCTCAATCTCCAAGAGACTCCGTGGCGGGCTCCGGTGACCACTACGCAATCGCTCGTCTCGCGGCTCAGGGACCACCAAAGTTCATCGGCGCGTTGTGAATCCGCACCTCGTCGATGGTGCCATGGAGGGGGGCCCGGAGATCATACGGCGTATCTGGCCTCCGAAACCCCGCATAGACACCGAAGTACCACGGCTCGGAGTTGCCCTCGATTCCACCGGGCGCTCCCGCTGCGACGCAGGTGATGGACGTCGGGCCCCCTTGGTCGATGGTCAAACCACCTCCGACATACAACTCGTCGCTTCCGTTCAGGAAGAGCCGGACCCCGCCGGGCCCTCCCCAACTGACGCCGACGTGAAACGGCCTGCCCACCTCGACCGTGGCGCGCGAGCAGAGCCAACGCGCAGGGGGGGCAGCTCCCTCCAAGACCTGGAGTCGGAAGACGACGTGACCGTCCGTGGTGGTCATGACGGTTAGGTGGCCTGGTTCCATCGCGCCAAACGCATCCCGGGAAACGAGACCAAAGCTGCCGAGGCTGTCGAGCTGGGCGAAAAACTCGACCGCCCCCTTTTCCAATAGAAAATCGGGCGAATGCGGAACCATCGCGTGGTTTACGCCGGGCTCGGTGCCATCGAAACAGAGAGCGGTGTCACACGCTCCCACGTCGCAGTGACGCCCTGCCGCCACGGAACCATGGTGGCCTCCGACGGCGTCGCGGACCTCGGCTGGGCCATCCGTGTCGAATGTGTAGTGGGCGATCACGGAGCCGCCCGCAGC
>QMMC01000270.1 GCA_003647065.1 Deltaproteobacteria bacterium
ACAGCGCGCGCCACCAGGGGATGGGCGGTACGGCCATCGCCTACGTCAACGACGGCTCGGCCTTCTTCCACAACCCAGCCGGCATCGGCGCCTACGACACGGCAAACGTACTGCTCAACGTCAGCCTGCTCCTGGGCGGCATCCACGCGGCGCCGACGGCGGCGGGCAGCATCGATTCGGAGCTGACGGTTGCCCCTCTTCCCATGCTGGGCGGCGGCGTGCGCCTCTTCAATACGAACGCCGGGGGAGAAAACAACTTCGCCCTGGTCCTCGGGGCCGGCGTCTTTCCCGTCGCATCGGCGGGGGGCAAGTACGAGTACCCGACTTCCTCGGGTGAGATCACCAGCGACAGCACGACCCTGGTCTTCTTCGAAGCGGCCCCCGGCATCGGGCTCGCCATCGAAAATACTGCCCTCGGCGATTTCCGCCTCGGTGCAACCTACCGCATTACCTACGTCAGCCTGAGCCGGGCGATCTCTTACGAGACGAGCCCGACCTTCGTCGACTTCTCCTCGAGTGGGGTCAACGCCGAGGGCTTCCGGGTCGGTTTTCAGTGGCAGCCCATCGACGAGGTCCAGTTTGGCTTCAGCTACCGCCATCGCATCGATACGGACATCGAGTCCGAGGGCGGCCGGGCCATCAACCTCGAGGTGGACTCGGTCAGCACCACCATGACGCTACCGGGCAAGCTCGGCTGGGGCCTCCGCGGGGACTACGCCAACATCGGCCTGGCCCTCGACATCGAGTACTCGATCAACAGCCAGAACACCGGGGCCATGATCGTCGGCAAGATGGGCGATACCGAGATCCCCGTGCCCAACGTCTTCAACTGGTCCGACGCCCTGACCCTCCGGGTCGGAGGTGAGTACGACATCGAGCTGGGCGAAGAGAGCACGCTGACCCCCCGCCTCGGCTTCATCTTCGACGACAAGACCGGGCAAAAGGAATGGCCCACGGCCTTTGGCACCCCGCCGACCGCCACCTACTCCCTCACCCTCGGCGTCGGCTACGACGGGGGCCCCTGGGAAGTCAACGCCGCCTACGCCTATCGGACGGGCAGCACGACGGTCACAGAGGAAGACATCATCGCCGGCGAAGATATTGCAGCATGCTCGTTTTGTGGACATCCCGGGGAATATTCCATCAATCTTCATGGGATCTCGGTGGACTTCTCCTACGATTTCGACTAACTGCGCTCAAAACAAGACCTGGCGAGCACCAAACCCGCGGGAGCGGTACACTGCCCGCATGGAGGAAAGACAACTAATGACTGCTTGGAATCGATCCCTTTTTCTCGTGCTGCTTGCCAGCTCCCTCATGGCCTTCGGCTGTGGTGACGACGACCCCGTCGCGGACAGCGGCACGCCGACGGACACCGGCACCGGCACTGACACCGGCATGGACGCCGACATATGCCCCGCCACCGGCGACTACTGGACCGGCGCGGGCGACGCTTGCCTGAACGCCGACGACATCGCGGCCGTCTCGCGCACGGACTACGGCACCGGCATGGACATGGACGCCAACGACATCGCCGGCGCCTGCGCCGTCGAGTGCCTCGCGGACCCCGACTTCGTGACCTGCTCGAGCGCCTGCATCGAGCGTGACTCCGACGTCAGCAACACCTGTGCGGCCTGCTTCTCCGGCAGCACCGCCTGCGCCGCGCAGTTCTGCGCCGGCCCCTGCCTCGCCGACCCCGCCAGCGCCGCCTGCGGCGACTGTCGCGCCGGCATGGGCACGAACAGCTGCAGCTTCGACTGCGTCCAAGAGTACTACGACTGCTCCGGCTTCCCCCGCAACCCGACTGACGCGGGCACCGACGCTGGCGGCGACGCTGGCGGCGACGCTGGCGGCGACGCCGGCGCCGACGCCGCTGCTGACGCCGCTGCTGACGCCGCTGCTGACGCCGCTGCTGACGCCTGAGTCCAAACCCCACGCGAACGACGCCCGTCGCTCTTTCGAGCGGCGGGCGTTTTTCTTTCCGTCAACGTCAACGTAGGCGCGCTGCGATGCTAGCCTCATAGAGAATGGCCCAAGAGGACGACAAGCCCGGGGACGACGCCCCAAAGGACGACGCCCCAAAGGAACGCGCGCCCTACAAGACCAGCCCGGGTTACGGGCCCCTCGGCAACCGCCCCGCCGATACACTGGTCGACGATCCCAATGCCGGCGATCGCCGCGTGCCCCCCACCGCACAGCCCCCGGCACCCGCCCAGCCCCCGGCACCCGCCCAGCCTCCAGCAGCCGCACCGGCAGCCGCACCCACAGCGACGCACCGAGGCACCCCGGTCATCGAGATCGAGGTCATCCACGAGCACGGCCCGGCGCCGAGCACCGACCGCCCCTTCCGCACCGTCGAGATCTGGACCCGCAATCGCATCTACACCCTCGACGCGGTCCTCATCTGCATCGAGGTCACGGACCGGGCGTCCCGGCAGATCGTCGGTGACCACCCCTTCCTGGGCATGCGCCTCGTCGGCGGTCAGCACCGCGAGGGCGAGCGCATCGAACTCAGCCACCCCTTCCCCCGCCCGGGCACCGAGGCGGTCTTCGAGGAGGTCGGCGGCACCGGACGTCCGGGGCGCGCCGGGGGCTTCTCGCGGACTAGCGCCGTGAGCCGGGTCGTCCTGCGGCTGCACATCGTGACCGTGATGCCCAACCACGTCGTACCGACCTGGGAGGAGATCACCGGGTCGATCCTGCCGCCCCCGATCAACCAAGATTGAGACCGAGTCTGTTAGGCTCAGCCCATGGCGCGGACGAAGAAGCGGAAGAAGAAGAAGAACCGGCAGCGGCGCGGCCGGGGACGTCACGGCGGCGGCGTGGGGAACAACCGCGAGCGCCTCAAGCTGATGAGCATCGGCTGCCTCTTCCTGCTGCTCATCGCGGCCGCCTTCCTGATCCTCCCCGAGCTCGTCGCGGGCACCTGAACACACAACAGTGTCGGATGGGGCGCGAGGCACAAGCGAGGTGGTCTCGGTTTCGAGCAGCCCGCGGAGCCTACCTTTTGTAGGTGAGCAGGCAGCGCAGGAACCGGGGCCAGATCGCGCCGTGGATCGCGGTCCAGGCGATACTGTTTAGGCGAGGGGTCCGACGGCCTCGTCGACGGCAGCCAGCAAGGAGCCGTCTTCGAGCAAGGCCTCGACCTTCTCCATGTCGCGGTAGAGCGCACGGTCTTCGGTCAGGGTGGGCACCGCCGCGCGGATGAGCGCGTGGGCCGCGGCGACACCCTTCGACGGGCGCAACGGCCCGCGGAGGTCGATGCCCTGGGCGGCGACGAGGGCCTCGATGGCGAGGCCCCGGCGCACGTGGATCACCACCTGGGCCAACTTCCGGGAGGAGATGCTGCCCATCGAGACGTGGTCTTCTTTGCCCGCCGAAGAGGGAATCGAGTCGACGCTCGACGGGTGGGCCAGGACCTTGTTTTCGCTGACCAGCGCCGCGGCGGTCACCTGGGCCATCATGTAGCCGGAGTCGAGGCCCGTGCGCGGCGCGAGGAACGGCGGCAGGCCGCTGGACATCGCGGGGTTCACCAATTGTTCGACGCGGCGCTCGGACACATTGGCCAGTTCGGCGACGGCTATCGTCGCCGCGTCGAGGGCGATGGCGACGGGCTGGCCGTGGAAATTGCCGCCGCTGATCACATCCGCGTCCCCGTCGTCGTCTACGAAGATGATGGGGTTGTCGGTGACCGCGAGGATCTCGCGCTCGAGGGTCATGCGAACGAAACGGAGCGTGTCCCGAGTCGCCCCGTGGACCTGGGGCATGCAGCGCAGCGAGTACGGGTCTTGGACCTTGTGGCAGTCGCGATGGCTCTCGGCGATCTCGGACTCGGCGAGGATGGCCCGGAGGTTGGTCGCGCTCTCGGCCTGGCCCGGGTGAGGCCGGACCTCTTGGATGCGCGGGTCGAAGGGACGCGACGAACCCTCGAGGGCCTCGAGACTCATCGCCCCGATGACGTCAGCGAGCTTGGCGAGGCTCTCCGCTTCGACGGTGGCTAGGGCGCCTATCGCCAGCATCATCTGGGTGCCGTTGATGAGCGCCAGGCCTTCTTTGGCGCCGAGGACCAGGGGCTCGAGGCCGCGCTTGTCGAGGGCCTGGGCCCCGGCCATGAGCTCGCCGTCGACGAAGGCCTCGCCCTCGCCGATGAGTACCGAGGCGAGGTGGGCGAGGGGGGCGAGATCGCCGCTCGCCCCGACCGACCCCTGACAGGGGATCCGCGGGATCACATCGGCCTCGTAGAGAGCGACCAGGGCATCGATGACCGCGGGGCGCACCCCCGAGTGGCCGAGGGCCAGGGTCTGGGCCCGGAGCGCGATCATCGCCCGGACCGCCTCCTGGGGGAGCGGCTCACCGACCCCGCAGGAGTGGCTGAGGACCAGATTGCGCTGGAGCGCACGCATCTGCTGGGCTTCGACCCGGGTCTCGGCGAGGGCCCCAAACCCCGTATTGACGCCGTAGACGTTCGGGGCCTCATCCCCCGCCTGGGAGAGCCGCTGCACGAAATCCGAGGCCCGGATGACCTTGGCCCGGGCTTCCGGCGGGAAAAGCAGCCCCACCTGGCGGCGCCCGAGGGCGTTGAGATCGTCGAGGGTGAAGGCCCTCCCCAACTCGATTTGTCGCTCAGTCATGGGCCGTGGAGGGTCCCCTGGCCGAGGCGCCGGGTCAACGGGGACCATCGGCGCTGACGCAGGAAAAGGATGTTTTCCGAAGCTTCTAACCGATGCCCTGGATCGGTTATCGTACGCGGCGCCCGCGCCCTCCCCTTCGTACCCGATGACGACCCCCGCTCCCCCCACCATCATCCCGCCCCCCTCGGTCACCTCGGAGACCCCGGAGACGCGCATCGCGCGACTGCGCGCCGAGCTCGAGGCGACGACCGATCCGGAACAGCAAGCCTCACTCCATCAGGAAATAGGCGTCATCGCCGAGTTCGAAGTCGGCAACCCCGGCGGCGCCGTCAAAGAATACCTCGCAGCGTTCAACCTCGCGCCGACGTTCCGGCCGCCCCTCTTCTCGCTCACTCGCATCTTCGAGCGAAAGCGCAGCTTCAACAACCTCGGGCGACTGCACGAGGCCGAGGCGACCAACGCACCCAATGATGCAGACCGGGCGTCGGCCCTGTTGGACCAGGCCGCCATCGCCGCGGGGCAGTCCGGGGACTTCGCCGATGCCCTCGCGAAGGTCTCCGAGGCCTACGAGCTCGACCCCACCTCGGGCGACGTGTGCTTGATGCTCGAGCTCGAGGCGCGCCGAGCCACGGACCCCGACCTCATGCTGAAGGCCCTCGAGGCCCGCGCGGTAGAGAGCCACGACCCGGTGCTCCAGAGCCTCCTGCTCACGGAGCTCGCCCGGGACCAGGCGGAGCAGGGCGCCATCGACGATGCGTTCGAGACCATCCGGCGAGCAGTCGCTCTGCCCAACGGTCGGTACCGCGCCCTGGTGCAGATGGAGCGTCTCGCCCGTGCCCACGACCGCACCGAGGACCTCATCCCGGCCCTCGAGGGGCAGGCTCTGCTCGCGGACGCTGCAGCCAAGGGCCAAGATCGGGGACAAGGGTCCGGGGCCTTCTCGGTTCGCCGCTTCGCGACCGAGGCCAAGGCCGGCGCCGCCGCGGCGGCGCTGCTCTACGAAGCGGCGCGCATTCGACTGAGCGCCCACGGTGACGCGGCCGGGGCCGCTCACTCGCTGGCCCAGGCCCTCGCGATGAGCCCCGATGATGTGCTCCTGCATCAAACTCACATGCTGGCGTGTGAGCTCGCGGGAGACCTCGAGAGCGCAGCCGCCGAAGCCCAGCGGCTCCTGGAAGAAGGGGCCGAAGGAAGCTTCGGGGCCTCCCTGCACTTCCGCCTCGCCGAGATCGCCCAGGCAACCGGCGACGAATCTGGCGCAAAGGTCGCCCTCGCCAGCGCCCTCGCGGCCGACCCGGGGTCCGCGGCGGTGGCGGCGATGCTCGATGACCTTCTCATCGACCTCGAAGACCACGAAGGACGGGCGTTGGCCCTCGAAGGCCGCGGGGCGGCCGAGGCAGTGTCGACCGAAGGCCGCGCTCGGGCCCTGCTGCGCGCAGCGGAGATCTCCGCCACGGACCTCGTCGACTTCGACCGAGCGCGTAAGAGCTACGACCAGGCGGTAAGCCTCGCCGAAGACAAGGTCACGCTGCTCCGCGAACTCTACGGCGCGGCGGTCCGGAGCGGGAGCTGGGACGCCGCCCGGGACGCTCTCCGTGTGCTCCGGGTCCTCCCGGTGGACGAAGAAGAGCGCAGCGCGCTCTGGTACGACTTGCACCACGTGGTCCGCCACGAGCTCGGTGACGCCGAGGGCGCCGACGCGCTGCTCTCGGAGGCCATGGAAGTCGAGGCCTGCGCCTCGTGGGCGCCGTACCTCTTGCGGCTTCACGCGGCGCGCTCTCGGGACTGGCCCCTGCTCGCCGAAGCACACGTTGCCCTCGCTGACCGGACGACCGACGACGAAGCGGCCGGCGCCCATCTCGCGGCCGCCGGTCGGGCCGTGCTGCGCGTCGGCGACGAGGCACGGGCGATGGAGCTCTTGCGGCGCGCCCTCGAGCGCTCCCCGGGGCACCGCTATGCGGTCCCGCTCCTCGAAGAGCTCTTGATCGCAAACGGCGAGGCCGAGGCCGCCGTGGCGCTCTTGCGCGAAGCGGCCGAGGCCCAGGCCGGCGCCCGGGCGGCGGAGCTCAACCTGCTCATGGCGGGGGCGGCGGCCGAAGCCAGCGGTGACGCAAAGCTCGCCGCCGAGACCTACGAGCAGGCGACCGACCAAGACCCGACCTCCCTCGCGCCGTTGCTCGCGCTGCGACGCCTGGCGATTCAGGAGGGGGACGTCGACCTGCTCCTCCGTTCCCGGGAGGGCCTCTCGGAGCGGGAGCTCTCAGGGGGCCAGGCCGGCTGGGCGACCCTCGAGCTCGCCGAACACTACGATCTCGTCGCGAACAAACCCGAGCTCGCCGAAGCCCGCTACCGCGCGGCCCTCGGCGCCCCCACCGTCGCGGCGAGCGCCGCTGCGGCGCTCTCCCTTTCGCCGGCGAAAGAGGTCGCGGCGAGCGCCCGCATCGAAGCCTACCGAACCCTCCTCGACGCGGCCCCGGAAGGGCCAGCGCGGGTCGGGCTCCTCCGGGCGATCACCGCCGAGGGCTCGCATAAGCGCAGCGACATGGCCGCCGCTGCCGAGGCGGCCAAGGCCCTCAGCGAAAGGGACCCCAGCGACGTGATGGCCGCATGGGCGCGCATCACCGGGGGAGCTATCGGCTCGGAGCGGGCTGACGCCTGGGTGAACCTCGCGACCGCTGCCGACGATCCCGAGACTCGCGCCGAGCTCACGCTCCTCGGCCTCCGGGCGAAGCTCGTGGCCCAGGGCGACGACGCTGTCGACGACGCTTTTCTGCTGGCCCAGGAGATCGGAGCGGCGACCCCAGAGATGGCCGCGTCGGGCATCGCCCTCGATGAAACCCTCGCCGCCGGGGACGACCCCGAGGCGAGAGCCGAAGCCCTCGGAGCACGGCTCCTGCACGCGGGCAAAGGCGGTGGCCCTCTCCAGGCCGCGGTCGGCCGAGCGCTCGTCGCAGCCGGACGACCGGACGAGGCGTACCGCAACCTGCGCGCGGTCCTCGACGAAGACCCCAAGGACCTATCGAGCTGGGAGGCGCTACGCCTCGCCGCCCGAGACGCCGAGCAGTGGGCAGATGTCGTCACGGCCTGCGACACCCTCGCCGAGGTCTGCGACGGAGAGCTCGAAGCTCAACTCCTCGAAGAAAGCGCCGCCATCTTGATGGACGAGATGGAGGGGGACGCCGAGGCTGAGTTGCGCCTGCTCCGGGCCGTGGAGATCGACGTCACCCGACCCATCGCCTTCGGCCGTCTGCACGACCTCCTCGCTGAGCGCTCCGACACCGAAGGGCTCGCGGAGCTCGTCGCCAAGCGCATCGGGGCCCTCGACGACCCGGAAGAGCTGGTGAAGCTCTTCTACGAGCAGGCGCGACTGCACCGCAGCCAGGGAGCCCGAGAAGAAGCCCTCGGCTCCCTCGAGAATCTCCTCATGCTCGAACCCGACCACGTCGGCGGCCTGGCCCTTTCGGTCGAGATTCGCGTTTCCTTGGCCCAGTGGAGCGAGGCCGTGGAGGCCCTCCAGGTGCTCTCCGGTGCGGACGTCCCCTTGACCCAGAAGCGGCTTTCCATCCTCGGCGCGGCGAACTTCCTGGAGAAGAAGCTGGACGACCCGTCGGGCGCCCTCGTCGAACTCGAGAAGCTCGTCGAGCTGGGTCTCGGGGACGCGAGCCTCTTCGAACGCATGGCGGGCATCGCCGAAAGAGCCGACGACTTCCCCAGCGCCGTAGCAGCCCTCGGTCGGGCGGCGGAGGTCACCGAAGGTCCGGACCGTGCCGCCGTGGAGCGACGCGCCGCGGCCATGCTGCATGACGAGCTGAGCGACGACGCCGGTGCGATGTCGGCATACCGACGCGCCCTCGAGGCTACGCCGACGGATCTCGAAGCTGCCGAGGGGCTGATCGAGCTGGTGGTCGATCCCGTCGACCGCGAGACGGCATCCCGCTCGTTCGAAACGGCAGTCCGGGTCGAACTGGACGACGACCCGACGGAAGCCGAGGCCCTGCGCAAACTCATCGCAGCGGCTCGTTGGCGCGGTGACTCGGACCTCGAGTATCGCACCCTCGACGTGCTGCATGGGATCGGCGCGGCCAACGCCGACGAGACGGCGGCCCGGACGCGGTTGGTGCAATCGGCCAAGAAGACACCGACGAGCACCCTGACCCCCGAGGTCCGGGCGCTCCTGAGGCCTCCCGTCGAGGAACCCATCGCCGAGCTCGCCAAGCTGGTTTGGGAAGCCATCGCCGACCTGGATCACCTCGACCCGGGGAGCTTCGGGGTCGGTCGGTCGAATCTGATCAATGCCAAGACCGAGAGCCCGCTTCGCCGCGCCATCTCGGCCTGGGCAGGCGCCCTCGGCGGGGGTCTCCACGACCTCTACGTCGGCGGCGAAGATGGCCGGGTAGTCGCCGTGATGCCCGGGAAGAAGGGGCCCACCTGGGTCGTCGGGAAGAAGGTCAACGCCCCCCTCGACCACCAGGTGCGCTTCCTCGTCGCCCAACTCGGCTTCGCCTATGCCGAGGGCACCCTGCCCTTCGTGCTTCGGTCCGCCGACGATGCGGCGACCATATTGTATGCGGCGGCCGCCGCCGGGGAGGCCCCCCTTCTCGCCGGGAGTGCTCGGGCGGGCCTCGCAGAACTCACCAAGGCCCTCGGCAAGAAGATGGCTCGCAAGACTCGCAAGGCAGTCCCGGCAATCGCGCAAACCATTCGGGACACCGGCGTCGGCGTACCCGCGTTCTGCGAGGCCACCCAGCGGGCCGCCCTCCGGGCCGGCCTCGTCGGCGCGGGGGAGCTCCGGGTCCCCCTCGAAGCCTTGCTCGGCAACGAAATCGACGCCGCCGCGGCGAGAGACCACGCCGAAGCACGGGCCCTGGTGACCTTCTGGCTCTCGGAGCAGGCGCGCACCGTGCGCTCCGCCCTCGGGGTGGCGCGATGAGCGAAATCGAAGACGACAACGAGGAGCTGGCCCTCGATCTCGACGGTGAGTTCGAGTGGGACGACGCCCTCGACGAATTGGAGAAGGAGCTCGAGGAGGAGGGCGTCGCCGAAGCCGTGAGCCCGAAGGCCCCCGAGGTATCGGACGAATCTACGCCGTCGGCGCCCCCTTCAGGGTTGCCCCATCGGCCCTCGACCCCCGGAGAGTTCAGCCTCTTCGACGACGATGCCATGGACGACATCGGGGTGACTCGTCTGAAGCCGCCGGCGGAGGAGCTCCTCGCCTCCCTCGAGAACGAGGTCACGCCGGGCATCGGCGCCGACATGGACGCGCTCCTCGAGGGCCTCGAACCCGATGAGGACGACGCCCCACCGCCGGTCGTACCGAAGCCTCGCGTTCCGCGCCCGCCACCGCCCCCCGCGAAGAAGGCTGGCTACGCCCCACCGCCGCCGCCGCCGGTTCCTTCGGCGCTGGGAGCGAAGCGACCCGGCATGGCTCCCCCGCCACCGGCCCCCCCCGCGCCGGAAGACCCCGAGCCCGAGGCCCCCGCGCCCGTAGCCCCCGCGCTCGAAGCCCCCGCTCTCGAAGTCCCGGCCCTCGAGGGCCCCGAACCGAACGAGGG
>QMMC01000271.1 GCA_003647065.1 Deltaproteobacteria bacterium
AGCCGTGGCTCCGAGCAGGGGCGGCCCCGCGCCGCTACGCGCTCTCGTCGATCACCACCGAAGGCTTCGGCGAGCTGCACGGTCTCGAAGGACGATCTCGAGTCGTCTTCAGCGGCGACCGGCCCGGTTTCCACCCTGAGATCCTCGAGCTCGTGCGCGCCGCGGCCCGCGCCGGGGTACCGGAGGTCGCGCTCCAGGCCCCTCCCGATGCTTTTGTCGATGCCGCCTCTCCGGCGCGCCTCGCCGCAGCCGGGGCAACCCACGCCGTCGCCATCGTCGGGGGCATCCGTCGGCGAGTCTACGAACACGCCCTCGCAGCCCCCGGCTCCTTCGACGCCGCCATGGGCGCCCTCGAGGGCCTCGCTCGATCGGCGCTGAAGCTCGAGGTGGTGGTGCCCCTCTACGCGACCACCCGGAGCGACGTCGTGCCCCTCGTCGAATGGCTGCTCGAGGGCCTCGGGGGCGCCGAGACCATCGCGGCGGTCTACCTCGCAGTGCCTGAAGCCGCGGCGGTCGGCGGCGCAGGTGCAAAGTTGCTGGCGCCGTTCAGCGCCCAGGCCGAGGTCGCCGCCGCGGCCTTCTCCCGGTGCCGACGCGCCGGGGTTTCCTACGGATTCCTCGACCGCCGGGCCCCGAGCCCCTGCGCCGGCACCGAAGCCCTCGACCCCTACGGCTTCGTCTTCCACGAGCGCGTGCGCAACCTACAAAGGCGGGATCGGGCAGAGCTGACCCGGGTCGCGGCATGCGAAGACTGCACCCTAGGCGACGCCTGCCCCGGCATCGAGGCCGCCTACGTGAGGCGCTTCGGCACGGACGGGCTCAGCCCCGTCGGTCTCGACCGCTCCCTCGCCTGGCGGCTGCGCCAGACCGACCACGTCGCCCAAGAGTACCGCCACGTCTCGGCCTTCGACAACGCCGGGGGCGGCGACGGGCGGTCCCTGGTTCGAATCAACGGCCACTGCCAGATGGCTTGCAGCTTCTGTTTCGTCGACCGCACCGTTGCCGACTTCGACGCGGGTGAACTCGAAGCAGCGTTCGAGATGCTCGCCGAACGCCACACGGACCACCTGGTGCTCTCCGGCGGGGAGCCCACGCTGCACCCAGATCTCCCGCGCCTGCTGGCCCGGGCCCAGAGCCTGGGGTTTCGGACCATCGAGCTCCAGACCAACGCCGTGCGCCTCGCCGACCGGACTCTGACCCGGGGCCTGGTCGAGAGCGGACTAACCAAGGCAACGGTGTCGTTGCACTCGAAGGACCCGGCAAAGTCAGACGAGATCACCAAGATGAAGGGCGCATTCCCCGAGACCGTCCAGGGCTTGCACGTGCTCCGGGAGCTCGGCGTCGAGACCCAGGTCGCCCACGTCCTCACCAAGAAGAACTACCGCGACCTGCCGGACTTCGTCCGTTGGTTAACCACGACCTATGCCCCCGAAGAGGGCGGCCTCAGCCTCTGCCTCGCCCTCGCCCAGGGCATCAGCGACCTCGTCTACTCGTGGGCCATCCCGCGCTTCACCGAGGTCGAACCCTTCGTCCGTGAGGCCCTCGACCACTGCCTCGAGGCCGGCCTCGGCTTCGGTGGGCTCATCGGCCAGGGCGGCTACCCCCCGTGCATGCTCGGCGGAGATCTCCGATATTATCGAGGAGCACTGCCCCATCTCTACGTGAGCGGCGACCACCAAGAGCAGTTCCACAAGGCCCGGGCCTGTAGCGAATGCAGCTTCGACCCCTATTGCGTAGGCATCCGCAAGGACTACGTGCGCTGCTACGGGGACGGGGAGGTGCGTCCGTTCCACGCCGACATGAAAGGCTTCACGTCGAACGAACGAGTCGACGTCCCCCGAGGACGTCTCGTGCGTTAGCAAGCCCTACTAGTTCGGCAATCTAGCTCCGGTCGACTGGCGTCGCCCTTTCGCCTTCTTGCCGACCGACTAGGGGGTCCAGTCGTAGACGCCGTTCGAGATTTCGATGGTGAACGGATCGCAGATCGGCGTAGCCCCCGGGCGCAGCCGAACACGAACGGCGTACTCCTTCGAGTTGTTCGAGCAGCGGCTGACGTTGTTGGGGGGAACGCCCGCCGACGAGCACGGACACTCTCCGGTCAGCACGCCGTCGATGGTCTCGCGGAGGTCGAAGGCGTCGTTGAAATCGGTGAAGCCTTCGTCGAGGCGGCACTCTCCGCCGCAGCCGTCTTTGCACACGGTGAACTCGTAGGCATCACCGGGGTTGGTGGTGAACTGAATGCGAACGTGCTGGTTGTCGCAGGTCGTATCGGCCGTGTCGGTCGCGGTGAACGTGTACCAAACTTCGCGGCCGGTTGGCTGAGCGTTGCCCGAAATGGTCATCATCTGCCCGGTGTCGTCGAACGCGCCCGCCGCGATGGGCGTCGCGCAGGTCACACCTTCGAGGATGTCTGGTGTGACGGAGCACTCGCAGCCGAGGACGGTCCGGTCGACATCGCTGAAGCCCTCGGGGCAACCGCATACGCCCGCCGAACACCACCCGCCGACGGGGTCCGCGAGGCAGAGGTCGCCGGGATGACCGTCGTCGACGGTGCCGTCACAGTTGGAGTCGATGCCGTCGCAGACCTCGGGGGTGGTCTCGTCCGCGGAGCCGCCCTCCCCGGTGCTGCAGATCATGCCGCTCGTGTCCGGGGCGCACTCGAAGGTACCCGCGGCGCAAATACCGACCGCCGGGCAGGCTCCGCCGAGCATGGGGAAGTCTTCGTCGGCCTCGCCATCGCAGTCGTTGTCCATGCCGTCGCAGATCTCGACGCCCATGAAGTCCGAGCCCCCGGGGCTCGATGAGCACTGGGTCGCCGACGGCGAGGTGCACTCGAACACGCCTGTCCCGCAACCGAAGTCGCCCTCGCAGGTCGCGCCGACCATGAAGTCCTCGTCGGTATTCCCGTCGCAATCCTCGTCGACCCCGTCACAGGTCTCGGGACGCGTCGCGTCGGCGCTGCCGCCGGCCTCGGTCGAACAAATCGCCTCGCCGGATGAGCCACACTCGAAGGTGCCGTCACCACAGGAGCCGGCGCCAGTACAGGCCCCCCCGACGTCGAAGCCCTCGTCGGTCATCCCATCGCAGTCGTTGTCGAACCCGTCGCAGATTTCCATCGCCCCCACCGAGGCATCCGGATCGACGCAGCTGCCCGAGCCATCATCACCGCTGGCACAGCCGAAGGTGGAGAGAGAAAGCGCGGCAGCCAAGAGCGGGAAGAGAGTGAAGTTACAAAAGCGCGCCATCGTTCGGTCAAGGCTACCACGCCCTGCTGAGCGCGCCGACTTGCTTTACCCGATCCCCTTCTGGAACCCTGATGCGGAAGAGGCTGCCGTGACAGCGTCCGTGCCTTCATCACCCCACATCGAGTACATCGCGTTTCGCGTCGGCCTCAAGCCCGCGCTGCGCCTCGCCCCGGGGCGAGGGCTCGCCAGAGAGCGAACCCGTGCCGAGGCGCAAGGCCTCGCGACGCGAGTTCGAGTCGGGGGGTCGGGTCGGGAACTTCTCTACATCGCGCGCGACGAACGACGGGCCACCGCGCTCTCCGAAGCGGAAGCGCTTTCCCTCTGCGGAACCGACGCCAGCATCGAAGGGCACCGGGAGCTGGGTCGATTGCTCGGATACCCTCGGTGCTGTGTGGATGCTTTCGTCACGCGACTCGCCGACCTGCAGCCTCAGGCCCACGACGCGAGCGAAGATTATCTAGCGGTTCACGACGCCCTCGGCCGAACCAAAATCGCCCACGGGCGCCTGAACCCAACCCCCCGGGGCGGCGAATCGACCCTGATTTCGTACTACCCTTGTCGCTTCGATTGCACGCTCAGCCTGCGCTACGGGGAGGCCCTCTTCAGAAAGATCGCCGGGCGATGGCCCCACCGCGCCGACGAAATCCGAAGATGGCTCATGGAGCCCGTGACCCTCACCGCCGCGGGCACGCGGCTCCCGGCCGACGCGTCGTCGGAGGGAGACGTCACCCTGCGCTTCGACGCATGGTAGACGCGCGGGTCCAACCCGAACGACCGACCATCGACGCGCTGCATTGCTCCTCCGACGAGTCCTCGGGAGTCTGAAAAGCGGTCGTCTGCTTGTCGCCGGAGGCTCCGTTCGGTACCTTTGCTCCAGTGAGCAGTGACAAAGAGCCGGCGCACCGGCATGGACGGCGTGAGTTCGTAGCCGCCGTGGGCTCCATCGCCGCAGCCGCCGGGCTGCCCGCCGCGACCGCAGCCGCCCAGGGGTCGACCGGTGACACGGGATACCGGCCGACACCCCCCGTCGAGAGGGCCCCGGTGTCGCGAGCCCACGACGACGTCGCCGACCCCGCCGACGAGGCGACGCGATCATTCCTCGGCCCCCTCACACCGGGAACGGCCCTCGCCGGTTTCACAGTGGTCGCCGTACACAGTGTTTTTCGGGGAGCGATTCCCCTCGTTCTCGAAGGCCACGGGCATCAGGTACAGCTCGACGTGCTCGCCGCCGGCGCGGGCCCCGCTCCCCTCGCCGAGGGCTCGGGCCTCGCTGTCTACGGGAGCTTTCACGGCACCGTCGATGCGCGCCTGGTAGGCCAGGCCGCCGGGGCTGCCCTCGCCATGCTCACATCGCGAAGCGACGCCGCTGCGCCCTGCGGCCTGCTCACCTTCGAAGCCCGGGCCGAGCAACACCCGTATGAGGTGTACTCGGTCCTGCGCGACTAGCGCTCCCCGCGACCAGGGCTTACCAGGACCCGTGCGAGCCGTGCGAGCCGTGCGAGCCGTGCGAGCCGTGCGAGCCGTGCGAGCCGTGCGAGCCGTGCGAGCCGTGCGAGCCGTGCGAGCCGTGGGAACCGTGTGAACCGTGAGACCAATGCTGGCCGAGGCGCACTCCGTCCCGCGGCGCAGGGGAGCCATACGCGCCGGGCCCCGCCCCGTCGGTTACGTCGCGCTGCCGCGCCGTGAGCCGAATCGCGTCCTTCCCGAAGGTCGGCAGCTCGTCGTCGTCTTTCGGCGGTGCTTCGGAATCGGAGTCGGCCATCGTCGCCCCATTCTACGCGGGAGCCATCGATTCGCAATGATGCATCCCGGATGAAGTCGTCAGCCCGGAACGAAACGCCCCCGTTCGCAGAGCAGGGGGGTCGTTCTAGGGCTTCTCTTCGGGCGTCTCTTCTTGCGTCTCTTCTTGCGCCTCTTCTTGCGCCTCTTCTTGCGAACCCTTCTCTGCGCCCTTCTTGCCGTACTTCTCCTCCCAACTCTCAGCGATGCCGAGGGGGTCTTCGAAGGGGTCCTCGGAGAAGTCGAAATCGTCGAGCTCGTCGAGGCTCGGGGGGCCCGCAGCTCCGGTCATCGCCTGGAAGGTGACCACCTCGAGGGTGGCCTTGTTCTGTTCGGTGAGCTTCTCACGGAAAGCCGCCGAGAGCAGTTCATTGGCGAAACGCCCGGCCATCACTTCGAGGTCCTTCTCGGCCGAAACGCCGTCTTTTCGCGCGAGGACGACGGCGTACTTGCCCGCTTCGGGCACCTCGACGAAGACCCAGTACTCGTCGATGAAAGCAAGACTCGCCGCGTAGAGGGCCTCTATCGGATAGAGGGCCTCGGGCACGGAGAGGGTGACCGTGCCTTCGGTCAGGTCGGCGGCGAGCACACGCTCGGGGATTCCACGAAGTGCTGTCATGAGGAGACGGACTCTACGTGGATCGGCAGCAGCGGTCACGGGCGGCATCGGACGTCTTCCGAGGCACCCGCCTCGCCCCCGCGAGGGGCATCCCGTATGGTAGAAACCACTCGCGTGCGGATCGCCTTACTGAGCTTCCACAGCCACCGGGACCGCTCGTTCCTGGACGACCGCGATCTCGCTCTGCTCTCCGGCGACCTCGAGGCCGCCGGGCACGACAACGACGTCGTGGCGGCGGTCCTCGAACCGGCGGCGGTCGACGCGAACGCGGTGGCTGCCCTCACGCCATTGGCGGAGGCGCTCGGCGCCTACGACGTGGTCTTCTATGAGCGCGTCTGGGATCACCGGATCCCCGGGGCCCTGATGACCCTCCTCCCAGAGGTCGTCTTCGTGCACGGAGTGGGTGAGCACGTCCTCGCCGAAGCACCCTGGCACTATCTCTGCGACGGCGACCTCCGCGCGGCCTTCCCCGCCCTGGTCGACCACCTCTGTGACCGCGGCCCGCTTCCCACAGGCTGCGCAGTGCGTACCGAGGAGGGGATTCGCCACGGGCTCGGGGCCTCCGCACCGAGCACGGAGAGAGAGTTTCGCCCCAACCTGCACCCCCTCGTCGTGCCCCCGGGGGCCCTTCCGCGGGCTCGCAGCTTCTCGTTGATCGGCAACGCCGGCTGCCCCTATCAGGCCGACGCCCGGGACAACCCCGCCTATCGGGGCGTCTCGCTCCCCGAAGGCGTGGGCCGCGGCTGCGCCTTCTGCACGACCGGGAACCGCTATCAGGCGCGGCCCCACGACGACACCGCCCAGAGCCTCATCGAACAGATCGCCTGGGTGCGCCAAAGAGCCCCGGAACGCACGAGGCTGGTCCTCAAAGACCAGAACCCGTTTGCCTACCTGCCGAAGGTCCTCGAGGGCGTGCGCGACCGGAAGCTCGGGGGCTTCTCGCTCCTCCTCGAGACCCGGGCCGACTGGTTCCTCGCGGCGGACGACAAGCTCGCCGCTGCCCTCGAGCTCGCCCAGGAGGCGAAGGTGACCATCGCCCCGTTCCTGGTGGGCATCGAGAACTTCTCCGGGGCAGAGCTCGACCGCTACAACAAGGGCGTCCCGCCGGCCGACAACGAGCGTTTCCTCGAGCGGCTGCGCGAGTGGGACGGCGCCCACGAGGCCTTCGATCTCAGCGAGGCGTCCTTCGGCTTCGTGCTCTTTTCTCCGTGGACCACCCTCGGCGATCTCCGACTCAACTACGAGGCACTCCGGCGCACGCGATTTCACGAACTCCGAGGCCACGTGCTGCGGTCGCGCGCCCGGCTCTACCCCGACACGGCCCTCTATTGGCTCGCCGAGCGCGACGGCCTTCTCGTCGATGACTATGAAGACGCCGGCGCCGACGCAGCAGCGCGCTACGGCTACTACCCGGCTCACCCCTTTCGTTTCGCCGACGCGGCGGTGGCGCGGTTTGCGGCGGTCGCCGAAGAGGCCCTCGCGGCCACCGGTGGGTCCGATGAGTTACGGCTCTTCGGCGCTCTCCTCGACACATTCGAGGCCGACGCAGTCGCCCATGGCGAAGGGAAGTCGGTCACGGTAGATGCGGTGCTCGCGATGATGGGCCGGAGCGCGCCGAGGCAGCGCGGCGGCGGCGCGACCGTGAGCATCTACCTCGGCGGCCAATGCGGGCTCTCGTGCACGCCGTGCGATTGTCGTCAGGAGGGCACCGAGAACCCCCTCGCGGTCATCCGCCGGGGCGGCGCTCGCCTGGAGCTCCGGGGCGGATCCCGCGGCGGTACCGATCCGCGGCCCCTGGCAGACGCCGCCCGGGCAGCGGGGTACTCTCAGATCGTCCACCGAACCCACGCCATCGCACTTCGTGTGCCCCGCGCGGCTCAGCTCGTCGTGAAGGCCGGCATCGACACGGTGCTGGTGCCCATATTCTCCGCGGACGCGGAGATCCACGACCGTATCGCCGGGAGGGAGGGGGCACATCGGGCGAGCCTCCGGGGCCTCGCCACAGCAGAGGGGGCCGGCCTCCGGGTCGAGGTCGAGGTGCCCCTGTCGGCGGCGAACATCGACCGCCTCGTGCCACTTCTGGAGACGGTTCACCGCGCCGCGCCGAATGTCGGAACCGTGTGGATGAGCATCCCGCGGCCCGAGAGAAACGTGAGCCTCGCCCCGCCGCCCCTCGACCAACTCGCGCCGCGCCTGGCCGAGGCGCTCTCGTGGTGTGCCGGCGCGGACATCGATACGCCGCTCCCACCGACCAGCGGGGTGCCCTTGTGCGCGCTCCGTGATCACCCGGAGGCGGAACTCTCGTTCCGCGGGCGCGGTTTGCGAAAGCGCCGAGTCCGGGGCTTAGAGCACGTGGCCTCGTGCATGGACTGCGCGGCGAAGAACGCCTGCCCGGGGCTGACGGCGAGCTACGTCGCCGCCCACGGCGCGGGTGGCGTCGCGACGCGCCCCTTCACAGCCCTCCCCGCACACCTCGACCGCAGCCGGCGCTCGAAGAGGCACTGGACCGAAGAGGAAAAGACAGCCGCCCGGACGACCCCCATCTTGGTCCTCCGCCCCACGGTGCACTGCAACCAGGACTGCGGCTTCTGCAGCGCCAACGAGACCACGAAGAACGTCTGGCCCGACCCCAACGCGATGGTGCGGCAGATCGCCCGAGCCGCCGACCGGGGTGTCCGCCGGGTTTCGTTCTCCGGCGGCGAACCCACCTTGAGCCCCCATCTACCGACCTACGTGCACGTCGCCCGGCGCGCCGGCGTCGCCGAGATCGAGTTGATCACCAACGGTGTGCTCCTCGCCCGCCAGGAGAAGGTCCGCGCCCTTTCGGAGGCGGGCCTCACCCACGCTTTTGTCTCGCTCCACGCGAGCGACGAAGCCCTCTCCCGGGCAATCACCCGGAAGAGGGGAGACTTCGACCGGACCGTTCGCGCTATCGACCACCTCGTCGGAGCCGGCATCCGAACGGCCGTGAACCACGTCATCAACGCCCAGAGCTATCGCTTGCTCCCGGAGTTCATACGCTTCGTGCACGAACGCTGGGGCCGCGAGGTCATGATCTCCCTCGCTTACGTGACGCCTCAATTCAAGGCCCTCGAAAACTTCTCCCTCGTACCGAAGATGAGTGAGGTGCGACCCACTTTGCGCGTCGCCCTGCACGAAGCCCTGCGCCTGCGCGTCCCCGTCGTCGTAGGCTCCCGCCAGGGATTGCCCCCGTGCCAGCTCGGGGAGTTCGCGGGCTGGAGTGACGTCTTCAAGATGGCGAGCCCCGCCGCGAGCGAGGACGCCGACCAGAAGACCCAGGCGCCGGCATGCAGTGGTTGTCGCTACCGGGAGCTGTGCACCGGGGTGTGGAAGGCGTACGCGGTGCGTTTTGGCCTCGGGGAACTCGAGGCGATCGAAGGCCCGGCGTTCACCGAAGCCGAAAAGCGCGCCATCCTCGACCACACCGAGCTGATCAAGTGGGGGCAGCCCCTGTCCTTCGACGACGCGCCGGACGCCCTTCGTCACCGGGTCCTCGAGGCCGAAGGCCTCGCGATCGCAGCCGAAGGCCTCGCGAGCACAGCCGAAGCAGAGGCCCCTGAAAACGCCACGACCAAAGCGCCGCGGGTAATGCTCCCGATCGTCGAGGGCTCCCGGCCGCTTCGGGTGGCGTTTGCCGGAACGGGCAGTCGGGCCCGTCTTCTCCTCCGGGCCCTCGACGGGGCTCCAGCCGCGGTCGTCGCCGCCGCAGCCTCCCCCCACGCCACCGCCGCAGTGCTCCCGGAGTTCGGCCACGCGCCGCGTTACACCGATGTCGCCGCGATGCTCGACGACGTGCGCCCGGACTTTCTGATCGTGGCGTCATCGACCCGGACCCACCTGGACCTCGCCCGGGAGGCGGTGTACCGCGAGGTGCCGGTTCTCATCGAGAAACCCCTCGCCGACTCCCTGGACGCCGCGATGGAATTCGTCCGGGAGATGGCGCAGGGACCCGAGGCCAGGGGCAGTGACACCCTGATCGCCGTGGCTCACAACCTGGTCGCCACGCCGGAGCTCTCGCCCCTACTCCGCGGAGCGGCCGAGATGGGCCGAGACGTACGGGTCACGCGCCGCGTGCCGAGCGCGAGCGCCGATGCACCACGGACCTGGAGTGCCGGGGCGCTCTACGAAACCTTCGTGCACCTGCTCGGGCTCCTGGTGCACGCCGGCTTCGACGCTTCAGCGAGAATCGAGGCCGTCGGCCGCGGGGCATCCCGGCCGGAGTACGTGCGCCTCGTGGTCCGGGACGGTGTCCGTCGGGGAGAGGTCCAGTTCGAGGTCGGTGGGACCGAAGACATCCTCGAGGTGCGCGCGGGCGACGCTGCGCTCGTTCGCCGGGGCCGGGAGCTTCACCTGGACAGGGGAGCTGGGCCCGAGAAGGTCGTGAGCCGGGGCTCCGATGCCTCGCTCA
>QMMC01000272.1 GCA_003647065.1 Deltaproteobacteria bacterium
CCACAGGAGCGGTAAGCCCTCCATGGGCGAGGGGAAGATGCCTTAGGAGTAGGCGAGCGCGAGGCGCGCTACCGATGCGGCCCCGCCTGCGGCGACGATTCCTTGGTCGTTGGCTCCTTCCGCAGGTGGAAAGAGTAACTCGTCGTTCAAGAGATGAACCGGCACCGCCGTGGTTGTACCACTCAGCGGGCCGGGGCGAGCTGTCCCCGGAAGACGACGTATCCGTCGTCGACGAAGAGCTCGTCGGCGCCGATGTCGAAGCCGGCTACCGTGGGGATCTCGAAGCCGCGGAGCTCACCGTGTTCTTCGAGGAGGGGGCGGAGCACATCGCCGAGGAGGCGGTCGAGTTCCTCGGCGGGAGGCAGCCCACCGAGGTCGTCGACGGCGTCGATGGTCACCTCGAACTCGTCGACGCGGAGGCCGAGGCCGTCGTCGGCGAGGATGGGGGAGACGGCGGCGCGCACGCCGCAGGAGATGGCCGCGAGCAGCACCTCGCGCCCCTGGTTGGGTGCGTAGAGGCGCACTCGGATGTCGGCGGCTGCCATGGTGAGGCCCGTGTTCGACTCCTCGACCACAGGCGGGAGGGTGGTCGATACCTCGACGGCGACGGCGGCATCCCGAGGGGCCCCGTCCACGGGAATCGCGATGTTGATCAGGCCGACGTTCACCACGCCGCCATCGCCATCTGGGATTTCGTCCATCCGATACGAGAGCCCGTCGACGGCCCAGGCGGCAAAGAGCGCGGCGTTGAGCAGGTCGACGGTCACCGCGCCCTCGATGCCCGAGAGGGCCGCCGTCGGTGCGGCGCCGGCGCCCAGGAGCAGGGGCCCAGGTGCGGCCCGGGGCAGCTCGCCTCGGCCGCCGATGGGGCGAACGCCGAAGTCGAGGACGGCGCGCAGCCCCGCGTAGGTCGACTCGAGGGAAGCGATGCCGCCGTGGACCTCGGCGCGGTACCCCTGGACTTCGAACTCGTGGCTGCTGGGGAGCGCGAGCAGCGCTTCTTCGATGGCGATGGGCAGCTGCACGTCGACGGCTTCGTTGAGGCTGCGCTCCATTTTGCCTCGGAGGGCGCGGGTCACGACCAACCGGTCGACCCAATCCCAGAGACCGTCGACGTCGATGAAGACCCCCTCGAGGGTCACCTGCGAATAGTCGATGTCGACGACGGG
The DNA here is from genome assembly GCA_003647065.1 of Deltaproteobacteria bacterium. Lineage (GTDB taxonomy): Bacteria > Myxococcota_A > Polyangia > Polyangiales > B10-G4 > B10-G4. Next base: position 1,170 of record QMMC01000272.1, read on the forward strand.
CCGTCCGTCCGCAGCGTCGAGGCCTGCGGCGACGACGATGAGCGCTTCTTCGACATGCATGGTGCCCGTGATGGTGAAGCCGCCAGAGACCGGAGCGGCGAAGGGCACGCTGATGCTCGGGACTCGGATGACGACCCTCAGCGCGTCGTTGAGGGGGGTGAACTCCACCGAGACGGGGCCGTGGTCCTCGCCGAGGGTATTCAGTTCGCCCCAGGCGCCTTCGGCGATGGGGTTGCCGGCCATGACCATCGGGCGGACGTTCGTCGGGGACAGCATCGGCTCGACGACAGCGCTGATCGCCTCGAGGGCGGTCTCACCGAGGGCGACGGAGGCGGCCCGGGGGAGGGAGGCGTCGAGGTCGCCGAAGTGGCCGACGATGGCGGTCGTGAACGCGCTGCTCACGTGGCCGACCGAGTCTTCGGCCACGACCCGGACCCGATGGGCCCCCGGCGCGACGGTGCGGTCGAAGTGGAAGGAGCCATCGGCTGCGAGCTCGAGGGGCTCACCGAGGACGGTGAGGGTCACGTCGGTGGCGTCTGTGACCCGGCCCTCCACGTGGAGAGTGTCGCCCTCGATGAAAGCGCCCGGCCGGGGCTCGTCGATGATGACCGTCGGTGCCCGTCCGTCGACGACGAAGCTCACTGAGGCGAAGTGCTCGCCCCCGAGGGCGGAGATCGTGTGGGGACCATCGGGGAGGCGCAGGGTGGTCTGAAATTCGCCCCGAACGACGCCGACAGCTTCGCCATCGACGAGGACCTCGCGGACCCGCGGGTCCCCGACGAGGCCGACGATTCGTACTGCGTTGGACCCGACGCGCTGGTCCGCCGTGGGAGCCGTGATCTCGAACTGGGCATCCCGGTAGTTGTCGCCCTGGGCGCACCCGAGGCCCGTCAGCACGAGGCCGAACAAGAGGGCTAGGGAAGGCACACGAAGCAGGACGGGGGCCAGGAGGCGGGGCATGGGGGCTCCAGTTAGGGACTGTCAGGACGATCAGAAGCAAGCACCGGGCCAGGCCCTTCAACATCCGTAGCCGGGGCAATGCCTGCGTAATTAGGGGGTTTTTGTTGGCCGATGATGTGCTCGGGCCTCGAGGGTGGCGGCTGCTCTGGCCACCGACCGGCGTGGTGCGTGATACTCCCGGCCCGACCCCCGCCCCCCCTCTGAGGGCGACACGAGACCCGATGAATACGTTCCGAGCCGCACTGATAGCCATCCTCTCCATCGCCGCCTTGCCTGCGGTTGCGACCGCCCAAAGAGGTCAGGGCGATGAGGGTGCTCCGGGCGGTCAGAGCGAAGAGGAAGGAGCCGGAGACCCCGAAGGCGCGGAGGATGGGCCGGGCCCCGAGGGCGATTCTCGCCAGTGGTGGCAGCGCGGTGAAGGGGCATCGGGCGACGTCGCCGCCGGCGAGGCCACCGGCAACCCGGACGGCTCGGAGCCGCCCGCGGCAGCTCCTGGTCAAGACGATGATTCGGATACGGGCCAGGGCGACGAGGGCGACGAGGCGGCGGCCAGCACCGAGAGCGGCGATGGAGACCCGGAGCCGGAGGTCGTCGAGGAAGGGTGGGACATCGAGCCCTACGGCTTCATTCGAGCCGGCTACGAGTACGTGATGAACGACGCCCGCTACGACTTCGTGGGCGAAAACGATGGGTTCATCCTCGGCAGCGCCCGGGCCGGGCTCCAGGGGCGCTCCGACCGCTGGGGCCTCTCGTTCCGAATCAGCGCCGAGGGGGCGGCGGACCTCCGCGGCGTCGTGAACTCCCCCGAGGGGGAGCTCGGGGTGCGCATGCGGGACGTCTACATGCAGTGGGACTTCCTCTCGTGGATGGGGCTGCGCCTCGGTCAGTTCAAGGTGCCCTTCATGGCGGGGTGGCTCGGCCGGGACGGCGCACTCCCATTTGCGAGCCGGGCGGTCGGCCTCGACGGGGTCCCCGTGGGCCGAGGCTTCGAGCTCGAGGGCATCGTCTACGACCGCGAACTGGGGCTGCGTCTCGGGAGCCCCGAGCCGGTGTACGTCGGTGACTTCGGCCTCGCCTACTATCTGACGGCCTTCAACGGCAACGGCGCCAACCAGATCCTCAACGACAACGGGCGCCTCGCCCTCGCCGGGCGGGTGGAACTCTATTACCTCGACTGGGTCCGCCTCGGCGGCGGCATGCTCTGGAATTCGCGCACCGAGGGGCCCCTACCGGATCGCTTCGACGAAGAGGACCTCGCGATCTCGGCGGATCTCACGGTCCAGGCCTACGGCGTGGAATTCGTGGGTCATTTCACCCTCGTTGACACGACCTTCGAGACCGTAGCGAACCCCACCCGGCAGCGCCTCGAGTTCCATCTCCAGGGCGGATATCTCCTTCCATTCGTGCCAATCCCCCTCGTGGTGAATTATCGGTTCGCTTATTACGACCCATGGCAGAACGGTGGCGCCGGCGGCGGCGTCGATCTTTCGACCTTCGAACTCCTCTATCACACGGTGGGTCTCCGGATTCACCACCCGGCGGAGGCGCTGGGCCTGACGGCATGGCTGAACTACACCTTCACCATCGAAAACGCGGCCCGGCAGGTGGACAACGACCGTCTAGAGGTCATCGTTCAACTGACCTTTTGATGCGCCCCGCACGTATTCGGCCCCTCTGGTCCCTCTTGCCCCTCTGGCTTCTGTGGCCGATAGCAACGCTCTTCGCCGGGGCGCTTCAGCTGAGCTGTTCGACCAGCGAGGTGCCGGTGTGGGCCCGGGCCCGGGTCGTCACTGACCGCGCCGACCTCGTCGGCGGCCCCCGCGCCCTTGGCGAGATCGGGGATTTTCGTCTCGAAAACGACAAGCTCCGGATCATCGTCCAGGGACCGACGCACTCCCGCACCCTCGGCATCTTCGGCGGGGGCCTCATCGACGTGGACCTGGTCCGCCCCCGGGGCGACGAGACCGGTGACTCCCGGGGAGGTGTCGGCCTCGATGCCCTCGGAGAGCTCTTCCCGACCTTCCTGATGCAGGCCGTCGATGTTCAGACCGTCGAGATTCGCGGTGACGGGTCGGATGGCAACCCAGCTCAGGTCGTCGCGACGGGCACCGCCGGGGACTTCGTAGAACTGGCAGGGGTCCTGAATCGCCTCCTCCTCGGCTCCCACGAGGACTATCGGGAGCCGCTCTCGCAGCAACGTCTGCGCTACGAGATCATCTACACGCTCCGGCCCGGGGCTCGGCATCTCGACCTGACGCTCAAGGTGACCAACGTCTCCGACATCGAGCTGACCTTTCCCACGCCGGACTCGGCGCGCCTCGCGGAGTTGGTGGGCTTCGAGGGTACGGACCTTCCCATTCCCGTGGGTGACATCGCCGCCTTCAGCGCGTCGAGCCGCGCGTTCGTCCCGGGGATAGGCTTCGACTTTCGTTTCGGCATCGAGGACGCGGGGCGTATCCCCCGGAACCTGCCGGCGCTCCCCGGCGTCGTCGCTCCCTTCGTCGCAACGTGCGGGGACCGGGTGAGCTACGGCCTCATGGCCTCGCCGTCCGAGCGCAACTACGCCTGGCAGAACCGGGACCAGTACGCCGCCGACTTCGAGGTCGAAGAAAATTCGATCTTCATTCCCTTCGCGGCAGGCGGCTTCGTCTCCATTTTCTATGAAGTCGCTCCGCCCGTCCTCGGGGTCGGGGAGTCTTTCTCGACGACGCGCTACTTCGTCGTCGGCACGGGGGATGTGGGCTCCGTTCTCGACGAGATGCATCGCATCGAGGGCGTGCCGACGGGTCGCTTCGGGGGCCAGGTGTTCGATGCCCTCACCGGTGCCCCGGCCCTCGACGCGTCGATCCTCGTCTACAAGCGCTCCCCGGCGGGCGGCCGTTCCATCTTCAGCCAATACGACGTCTTCGAAGGCGGGGCCTTCCGCGGGACCCTCGAGCCGGGGGACTACAGCGCGCGGGTCACCGGGCCCGGGCGCCCGCTCTCCGGCTTCACCGACTTCACCGTGACCCCGCGGCAAGACACCGCCGTACTCCTCGGGGCTCCGGCTCCGGCTCGCCTCGTCGTCCACGTGCACGACGAGCGAGGGGCGGCGCTGCCTGCCCGAGCGACCATCGTGGGCACCTACGGCGCTGAGAACGTCGGCATGAACCCGCGGCATTTTCTCTACGACCTCGTCGCCGGTGAACATCATAGGGTGCAGGACTTGGTCCCCGATGACCCCGCGAGCGCGTTCACGCGGCGCTACATCGAGACCGAGGGGTTCACCGATGGCGGCGTCGTGGAGCTGCTGGTCCGCCCCGGTATCTACGAGGTGCATACGAGCCGCGGCCCCGAGTACGACACGGGCGTCGACGTCGTCGAGCTTCGACCCGGGGTCACGGTGACCGTCGATCATACCCTCCGCCGCGTCGTCGGGACGGACGGTTGGATCGCCGCCGACATGCACCTGCACAGCGCCAACAGCCACGACTCGTCGATGGGCCTCGACGAGCGCGTGCGGTCCGTCGCCGCCGAGGGCGTCGAGTGGGCCGTGTCGACGGACCACAACTACGTTACGGATTTCGGGCCGGCCATCGCGCGAACCGGGCTCATCGATTGGATGACCAGCAGCGTCGGCCTCGAGGTCACGACCGTCGAATCGGGGCATTTCAATGGCTATCCCGTGCGCTACGACCTCAGCGATGGGACCCGGGGTTCGTTGCAATGGGCGGGGCGGCCACCTCAGGAGATATTCGACCGCCTGCGCAGCCTCGGCACCTACGGCCCCGCCGATACCATCGTCCAGGTCAACCACCCGCGAGCGCCGGTCCTCGGCTACTTCGGCCAGTACAAGCGCGACACTTTCACCATGGACCGCGTTGCCGGCGGCCTCTCCGACGTCTTCCTCTCGCCCACCGGGCCGGCCTTCGTCACCCCCGAGGGCGAGAGCGCCTTCTCGCTCGATTTCGATCTCCTCGAGGTCGTGAACGGCAAGCTCTTCCGCGACGTGCACCACTACCGGGTGCCTGCCGTGCTTCCCCCGGGGTCGCCCGACGGGCTGCCGCCGCCGGGGACCATGGTCACCGACGACGACGGGCAGTCCGTGTTCCCGGGGACCGTGGACGATTGGTACAACCTCCTGAACCTCGGGCACCGCTTCGTCGCCGTCGGCACCAGCGACTCCCACGGCGCCGAGTCTGAGGCGGGCTTCTTTCGCACCATGGTTTACGTCGGCGCCGACGACATCCGGGAGGTCGCCGAGCTCGACCTGGTGCGCGGCCTGCGCGGGGGGCGCGTCATCGCCACCAACGGACCGATGGTGGACTTCTACGTCGACGACCCGGTCGCCGGAGCGATGGGCTCGACCTACGCCGCGCCCTCGGACACCGTGCGCCTCAACGTGCACCTCACCACGGCCGGGTGGGCGGGGGTCAGCCGGTTGAACGTGATCCGAAACGGCGTGATCGCGGAGATCGTCGACCTCGACCCCTTCCGCGACATCGCGGCCGAACCCCTCGAACTGGCCTTCGATCTGCCCCTCGCCCAGGACGCCGCGGGCCAGCCCATCGATAGCTGGTTCGTGGTCGAGGTCATCGGTTACGGCTCCATGTTCCCGATCGTCCGCCCCTTCGAGGTTTCGCCGTTCCAGATCACCGAGGCCGTCAATACCCTCGCCGGGGGCGTGGACGTATTGGGCCCGGGCCTCGGCGCCGCGACCCCGAGCGAAAACCTGCCCTATACGCCCTACGCCATCACCAACCCGGTGTGGGTCACGCGGGGCGGCGGCACCTTCCAGCCGCCCGGGCCGGTGCCCTTCGATGTTCAGATCAGCATCGAGAACGACCCCGGCTTCCCCCGGGGGCCCAAGCCGCCGCAGACCCTGCGCACGGCGACCTCGGGGACGGCGCCGGGGCTCCCCGGCGCTCCGTCCATGCCGCCTTGGCTCTTTGGCCGCGACCCGAACGTGCGCCATGACCTCGGCGCGATCATGCGTCGCCTTTCCCACACCCACGACCCATGAGCCGGCGACGGGCATCGATGGCGACGGCGGCCGTGGCGGTGCTGTTCATCGAAGCGGCTCTGGCATTTTCGGCGCCCACCGGGCGAGCCCACGATTTCGATGAGACGCGGCGCTTCGTGCTCTCGGTGGAAGAGGACCGGGTCGAGCTCCTGGTGGCCTACGAGGTCCGTCCCGGCCGGGCCGCGGATGCGTTGGTCGCGCGCTTCGACGCCAACCACGACGGCCTCGCCACGACCGCCCTCGAGCGCCTCGCCCGGGCCCAGACCATCGGCCCGCGGATCCGCCACGGCGTCGTCCTCGAAATCCACGCGGCACCTCGCGGGCGGGGCGGTGAGCTCCCCCTGACCTTGTCCCGCCTCGAGTTCCCGGAGCCCCCGGACGACGCCGGTCGCCGGGGCGTCGCAGCCGTCGCTCTGTATACGGCGGCGCTGCCGCGGCGTCCGACCGCCGCCTCACCCCTCCATCTCACCTTTCGCACCCGGGGAGCTCGGGGAGAGGTCTCCCTCGAGGCCCAGGCGGTGGCGGCCTATCGGCTCACGGCCGCCGGCGTCCCGAGTAGGCCCGGTGACCCGGTCCTCGGCCCACTGCAGGTCCGGCGTCGCATGGCCGTCGACCTCACGGTCACAGCTGTTTCAGGCCCTGGATGAAGTCCATCACGGTCTCGAACAACTCGACCGTGGGATGCTTTTTCAGGACCGGCGGCGGGAGCTCGTGGTCCGCGAGGGCGGTCAGCTGGACGGGCAATATGAACGCGCCCCCGCATTCGCCACAGCGGAATATCTCCGGCCCCCCTTCTTCGAGGTAGGGCGTGAGGGCCAGGGGCACCTGGCACTCTGGGCAGTTCTTTGCCGAGCCTGCGACCTTGGGCCGGAACTGTCCGGCTTTTTCGATGCTGCGCGCCACGGCCCCGGGCTCGCCATCGAAGTAGTCGAGAAAGATCGAGCCGCACCGTTCGCACTGGTCGATCTGGATCCGCTGCCCTTGATGGGCCACGTGGTGCACGGCCATGGGGCTGGCGCAGCTGGCACAGGCTCGCGCGTTGACTCGGTATGCGGTCATCGGGAGCCCCCTCGTCGCCTGGTCAGGCCTGGGCGGCCTTCGTGAACTCGAGGGCGATTTCGTCATCCACCACGGTGACCTTCGCCGTGCCGCCATCCCTGAGGTCGCCGAACAACATCGCGTCCGCGAGGGGACGCTTGATGCTCTTCTCGACGAGGCGGGCCATCGGGCGGGCGCCGAAGACAGGCTCGTAGCCGTGTTCGGCGAGCCAGTCCACGGCGTCGTCGGTGATCTCGACGATGACTCCCTTGTCCTCGATCTGGGCGGAAAGCTGGGCGACCTCTTTGCGGGCGACCTTCTTGATGACCTTGGGGGGCAGGCCCGCGAAGAGGATCACGCCATCGAGGCGGTTGCGGAACTCCGGGGCGAAGGTGCGCTCGATGGCCTTGTTGGCTTTGGACGCGTCGACGCCCTCGGTCGCGCCGAAGCCGATGGACTTCTGGGCGACGTCGGAGGCTCCGGCGTTGGTGGTCATGATCAGGATCACGTTGCGGAAGTCTGCTTCGCGGCCGTTGTTGTCGGTCAGCTTCGCGTGGTCCATCACCTGAAGCAGGATGTTGAAGAGGTCCGGGTGGGCCTTTTCGATCTCGTCGAGGACCAGGACGGAGTAGGGGTGTTTGCGGATCTTGTCCGTGAGCTGGCCCCCCTGGTCGAAGCCCACATAGCCCGGGGGGGCGCCGATGAGGCGCGATACGGAGTGGCGCTCCGAGTACTCGCTCATGTCGAAGCGGATGAACTCGACCCCGAGGACCCGGGCCATCTGCTTGGCCAGCTCGGTCTTGCCGACGCCGGTCGGGCCGCTGAAGAGGAAAGACCCGGTCGGCTTTTCCGGAGAGCGCAGCCCGGCCCGGGAGAGCTTGATCGAGCTCGCGAGGCGCTCGATGGCGGCGTCCTGGCCGAAGATGACCTTCTGGAGCTCCGGTTCGAGCTCGGCTATCGAATCCCGATCGCTCGCCGAGACGCTCTCGGTCGGGATCTTCGCCATGCGGCTGACCACCGTCTCGACGTCGTTGACGCTCACGCGGTGGGTGCGGGCGTCGTCGTCGCGCATGCGGTCGACGGCGCCGGCTTCGTCGATGACGTCGATGGCCGAGTCCGGCAACCGTCGGTCGAGGAGGTGCTTCTGGGCCAGCTTCGCCGCCGCCACGAGCGCGTCGTCGTCATAGGCGACCCCGTGGTGCTCTTCGTAGCGGCTCTTGAGACCCCGGAGAATGTCGATGGTCTCGTCGAGGCTGGGCTCGTCGATGTCGACCTTCTGAAAACGGCGGGCGAGGGCCCGGTCGCGGTCGAAGCTCGCCTTGTACTCTTTGTCGGTGGTCGAGCCGATGCACCGGACCCGCCCGCTGGCGAGGGCGGGCTTCAGGATGTTCGACGCATCCATCGAACCCCCGCTCGTCGCCCCGGCCCCGACGATGGTGTGGATTTCGTCGATGAAGAGGATGGCGTTTTCCTCGGCCTCGAGGCGCTTCATCACGCCCTTGAGGCGCTCTTCGAACTGCCCCCGGTACTTGGTGCCCGCGAGCAACGCACCCATGTCGAGCATGTAGATTTCGGCGTCGATGAGGACCTTCGGGACCTGTCCTTCGTGGATGCGGAGAGCGAGGCCCTCGGCCACGGCGGTCTTGCCGACCCCCGGCTCGCCGACGTAGATGGGGTTGTTCTTCCGGCGCCGGCAGAGGATCTGAATCGTGCGCTGGATCTCCCGGTCCCGGCCGATGAGCGGGTCGATGCGCCCCTGGGCCGCTTCTTGAACGAGGGGCGTCGTGAACGCCTCGAGGGGGTCCCGCTTGGGTCCGCCTTCCTCGCCGTCCTCTTCTCCCCCGTCGCCGAAGGCACCCTCGCCGCCATCGGGGTCGAGGTCGTCGCCCATGCC
>QMMC01000273.1 GCA_003647065.1 Deltaproteobacteria bacterium
CCCGGCAGACCGAACGCACCCTGGCCGAGGCCTTTTCGATGCGGGCGGTGACCCGCGTCGACGACGAGCGGGTGCGAATCGACCTCCAGCGGGTGGTCCGGTCGATGGGCGACGGCGGCGCAGACCGCCTTGCGTCGTGCCTCTATGGGGCGAGCAGCCGAAATCCCCGTGACCCAGACGCCGATGAGCGCGCGCTCCGGCGCGAGCTTCACGAGGAGCTCGAAACCCTCCGCCCGGTGGCCCGTACCCCCGCCGCCCGCGCCTGGCTCGAGGCGTGCCAGAGGTCCGCCGCGACCGCAGCAGATGGCGAAGACCAAGAAGAGCTCCTCGCCCTCGCCCGCGAGGCCGGCGCCGACAAGGCCGGCCTCGAAGCTGCGATGGTGGTGCGCATCATCGACGGCGCCATCGAGAACCGCGAGCTCATCCGCGTCCAGGCCTTCGCCGCCCGGGTCCTCGGCGACAGCAAGGCCCTCCCCTGGCGCGGACAGCGCTTTCGCCGAGCGAGCGCCGCCCTCTACGACCACGACGAACCTACCCGACGCACCGTCCGGGAAATGGGCGACCCACCGAACCTCGCCGAAGCTCAGGCCCTCGCCCTCGAAGCAAACCGCATCTATCGGGACATCGCCGCCGCCTCGGCGCTCTGCTTCGGGCCCTTGGTTTACGAGACTCACGGTGAGCGCTTCGACCACGTCGCCCGCCACGCGGCCCACGGCGAATGCAGCCGCCTGGTCATCTCCCAGCTGACCGACGCGAAGGTCTGTCGCCCGGCCTTCGAGCGCGTCTCCCTCATCGAAAACCTCACGCCCTTCCTCGACTACGTCGAGGCGCTCACCTTCTGCGGGCGTGACGACCGGGAGCTCGTCGTCTGGTCCGGGGGCCAGGCGAACTGGGCGACGGTCCAGCTCCTGCGTCTGGTCGCGCCGTGGTCCATCTCGGTCCGCCACGCGGGCGACCTCGACCGGAGCGGCGTGCTCATCCTGCGCAGCCTCGGCCGCCGCGCCGGCGTCGACCTCGAGCCCTGGCACATGGACGTGGAGACCTACCGCCGCTACCAGGACCGGGGCATCGCGCTCAGCGCCCCCGAGGCGAAGAAGCTCGGGGCGCTGCTGGGCCGCGACGACCCTGGGGCGCCCGGCCACGCATTGCTCCGGGAGATTCATCGCGGGGGCGTCTGGGTAGAACAGGAGGTCTTCTCGGACGCGTGCCTGGCGGGCGAGCTGGGCTAGGGCTCGCCGAGGTCCGGGGACACGCGTGTTCGCACCGCGGCAACGAAGGCGTCCAGGTCACCGAGGTGGTTGTCGAGGACGTCTCGAACCAGCGCCGGCTCTACCACCGCGTACCCGTGAACCAAGATGTTCCGAAAGCCCACGGCACGCTGGAGCTCGTTCGCGAGTTGATCATCGAACCATCCGTCGGCGCGCAAGAGCTCGAAGAGCTCTTGGTTGGTCCGCGGTTCCCCCAGGCGCTCGTCAGAGACGATATGCGACGCGATGTCCTGGCAGGCCTGAATCGCGAGCTGGAGAGTGTGTTCGACGAAACGCCGCTCTCGGACGTCCGAGTCGATGACCTCCGGACGAGCGAGGGTGCGCAGCTCGCGCAGGTACGTCTCGATGAGAGCGAGCTTCTTGGCGATGAGGCCCGGATCAGTCACGAGGCTTTCCTCGGCGTGCGGTAGAGCCGCCAGAGAGGAGACATATCGAAATAGCGGTTGCGCGCGGCCACTTCGAAGGCGATGCGAGCGCTCCGGTCGCGATCGATGAGCAGAAGGCCGTCCCGCATGATGCGGTGAACGAGGTCCGTCGGTGCGGTTCGCGCGAGCACAGCCTGCACCGGCCTACCCACGAGCTTGGTGAGGTCGGCTTCGATATCGAGGGGCTGGGCCAGAAGAGTCGCGGGACGTGGTTTGTCCGTGAGTAGCGCGAGATCGACGTCGCTCCCCGCACGGTCTTCGCCGCGAGCGATGCTTCCAAAGAGCCACGCCGCGACGATGTCGTCGTCGCGCTCTTCGAGAAAGCGTCGGATCTGGTCGGCAAGTTCCTCTCGACTCATGTCCTCGCGAGTATACCCGCTTTCGTCAACTTGGGCCGCCGAACCACTCACCCGCGAGGTCGTCGAAGGACCGGCGTGGGGAGCGGGCGGGCAGGCGCTCGAGCCACCACCTGAGGTTTGCGTAGCGGTGCAGCAGGGCCCACGCCATGGAGTGGCGCGCATGCTCGTCGCCTCGTTGGGTGGTGGGCACGCCCAGGCCGTCGAGGAAGGCGCTCCAGAGCGTCGGGTCTCCCTCGGTGAGAAAGAGGCCGACCGAGGGCAGCTCGTAGGGCGCGGGGCCGACGCGGGAGGGCTCGAAGTCGAGGAGGCCGGAGACCTCGAAGCGGCCGGCACGTTCGTCGACGAAGAGGTGCTCGCGCATGACCTCGGTGTGGAGGAGCACGTGATGGTCGTCGCCGGGGAGGTCCGAGGATTGCGAGAGGGTCGCGTCGAGGAAGGGGTCGATGCGAACGAGCCAGGTGTCGCCGAGGCCGAGGCGGCGGTGGCGGGCGACGCAGCCGGCGCGCTGCTGCTTCATGATGGCCGGCCAGTCGGGGCGCGGTAGGGGGTCGGTGTTTAGGGCGTGGAGGTGGCGAACAGCGTCGCCTATCTCGGAGAAGAGGCGCGGCCGGTCACCAGGCGGGATGTCGTCGAAGCGGGCTCTCAGGGGCTGGCCCGGGAGCCGCTCCATGACGATGAAGTTCCAGGCCTCGAGGGTCCCTGCGGCGACGACCCCGGGCGTGGCTACCGGGAGGGCTCCCGCGACGTGTTCGAGGATGGATCGCTCATTGGTGTAGGCGTTTGCGCAGCTCGGTGGGTAGAGCTTGGCGACCCGGCCATCGAGAGCGAAGACGGGGACCGAGCCGTCCTCGAAGCGCACCGGTGGGGCGGCCGGGTCGAGGCCGGCGCGTTCGGCTACCCGCTCGAGGGCCGGGCCGTAGTCGATCTCGGGGTCGACGGAGTAGAACGCTTCGTCGGTCTCCGGGGTCGGCAAGAGCGGGCTCATGATGCGGGGTTCATGAGGGCTTTTGGGCGGGCTGCCAACTTCGAAAAGAAAATACGCAACCGACGCGCTCTCGGGCCGATGAGAGGCTCATGAAAAAGCAACAGCGGCGCCAGCGCGTCAAGCGGTCACGAAAGAACAACCAGCGGAACCAAAAGGGTGGGCCCATCTCGGCCCGGGGGGTGGCCACGGAGTACTTGAAGAGCCGCCCCGACGCGCCCGGGACCCTTGGGAGGGCGCTCCGGGCGGCGATGCCGCGGGACGTGCCGCTCTACACGTCGCACTGGCTCGCGGCGGGGGCGGCCCGGGGGCGGAAGGCGTCGGGCCTCGGTGCGTTCCAGATGATCACCCTGCTCGGCGACTTCTTGGAGTGGTGCTACGAGCGGGGGGTCGTCCCTCAGCACGACGCGGCGGTGTGCATCGCCCAGCTCGAGCTACTCCGGCGCAGCGAAGGGGCCGAGCCGGGGACCGTGACGCTGCCGAAGCCGCGGGGGCCCGGCGAGCTGAACGCCGAGGAGCTCCGGGGGCTCGTCGCCAGCTGGGAGGCGATGAGCTACGGCGCCGCCGTCTTCAAGACCAGCGACGACCGCGCCGTCCAGGCGCTCCTCGGCGGCGGCATCATGACGTTGACCACGCACCTCGCAGCGACCGACGGCGTGCCGATGCGCCTCGACCGCCTCGACCCCGCCACCTTCGCCCTCGAACTCGACGCCCAGGAGCCGAGTGACGAGCTCGGGCCCGCCCCCGACGGCTACGTCTCGTTCGTCCTCGAAGGCGCCTCGTTGTTCTACGAGCGCTGCGCGGAGCGCGGCTACGTCGACGAAGACCTCGCCGCCAAGCTCAGCGCCCAGCTCGCCGGCCTCGCCATGGCGTACTACCAGGGCGAACGGGCGGCCTGAGCTCATGTCGTCGTTTTGCAAAAACATCGACACGTCTGGTGGACATGTCGATGGCGGGGACATAAGCTCCCGACATGTCGACAGAATCGCAAAATGACGACATGACCGCCGGGCATTGGGCCCCGAAGCGGGCCCACAACCGACTGCCACGGCTTCCACCCCAGGTAGAGCTGGAGACCAAAGCGGTCCTCAAGTCGTGCGTGGCCGCCCGGGTCGCCGTCGCGGAGTTGAAGCAAGCGGCGAAACAGATGCCGAACCAAGCGATGCTCATCAGCACGCTGCCGTTGCTCGAGGCCCAAGCCAGCTCGGAGATCGAGAACGTCATCACGACGACCGACCAGCTCTTCCAACACGTCGACGCCGAATCCAGCGCGGACTCCCCCACCAAGGAAGCGCTTCGATACCGTCGCGCCCTCTTGTCGGGGGTCCAGGCGATTGCCGAGCGCCCCCTCAGCACACGCACCGCCGAAGAGATCTGCAGCCTCGTCAAAGGCAGCGAAATGAAAGTGCGGCGGGTGCCTGGCACCACGCTTTCGACCGCCGGCACCGTCGTCTACACACCGCCGGAAGGCGAGGCCCTACTCCGGGACCTGCTCGCGAACTGGGAGCGATTTCTTCACGAGCAGACGTCGCTGGACCCCCTCGTCCGAATGGCTGTGGGCCACTACCAGTTCGAGGCGATCCACCCGTTCGTCGACGGCAACGGCCGAACGGGCCGAGTTCTCAACAGCCTCTTTCTCATCGAGGCGGACCTACTCACCCTGCCCATCCTCTATCTGAGCCGATACATCGTCGCGACCAAGGGGGACTATTACCGCTTGCTGCTCGACGTCACTCGCGAGCGCCGCTGGGAGCCGTGGCTCCTCTACATGCTGCGAGGCGTCGAAGAAACGGCCGCCTGGACCACCGGCAAGGTGGGCGCAATCCACAAGCTGGCGGCGCACACGGCCGAGTACATCCGCGCAACGCGCCCGAAGATCTACAGCCATGAGCTCGTGAACGTGATCTTCGAGCAACCCTACTGCCGCATCGCCAACCTCGGCGAAGCCGGTATCGCCAAACGACAGGCCGCCTCCCGCTACCTGAAGGAGCTCGTCAAACTCGGCGTCCTCCGCGAGCAACAAGTGGGCCGGGAGAAGCTCTTCGTACATCCAAAGCTGATGGCCCTCGTGACTCGTGAGAGCAACGAGTTCGCACCTTATGGGGGTTTGCTCGACAACGCTGATCTGAGGTAAAGCCGCAAGCTCGTGGAGCTTGTCGAATGCTCATCGGGACCACCACCACACACCAGTCTAAAAGAGTTGCGCCGCGCGCTCTCTCGGCCTCTCACATCCGGCCCCTTCTCGCCTGCCTGGCCTTGGGGCTGATGTCGCCAACCGCGGTGGCGCAAGGGCAAGACACCCAAGACGCCCAAGACCTCGATGAAAACGAAGGCGCCGAGGGGTTCGATGCCCGCCACGGCCAGGCGCCGGGGCTCGGCCGGGCGGCGTCTGAGATCTTCTTCTCGGAGAACTGGTTTACGTTTTCGGGGTACGGGGAGATCGCGATCAACACCGCCTTCGACGAGCCCCGAGACAGGTCGTCGCAGGACCTCGGACTCTATTACGACACGTTGATCCGCGTGGCGCCGTTCCTCGGGTTTCGGCTGCTGCCGCGGGTGCTTTGGATCACCGAGCTCGGCCTCGAGTTCGTTCAAGGTTCCGGAGAGTTCATCATCGACTTCTTTCCGGAGACCTACTTCGACATCATCGGGCGCACCGAGATTTCATTCCGCATCGGGCTGCAGCCGCTCTTCCTCGGCTACATCAACAACAACGAAGAGCCCGTCCTCTATCAGTCGGTGAACCGCCCCGAGGTCGAACGTCTGATCATTCCTTCGGAGTGGGTAGAGGCCGGAGTCGGGGCGTATGGCGCCGCCCACGACTTCACCTACGCCCTCATGGTCACCCACGGCCCGGACCTGGGCGAGGCCCAGAGCTCGACGTGGATCCGCCACGGCGCCGAGGTCCGCTTCGAAAACTACGGCATCGGCGTCAACGGCCAGCTCGCATACCTCGGCATCCCGTTCACCGAGTTGGTCCTCAGCGGCTACTGGAGCTACACGGGGAGCGGCCGAACCATCGACACGGGTTCCGGGCCGGAATCGTTCTGGACCAACATGGGCATGGCCTCGCTCCATACCCGAGCCGACTACGAGGGCTTGACCTTCATGGCCCTCGGCACCGTCGGGTTCATCGAGGACACCGTCGGCGTCTTCGCCCTGACGGGGCAAGAGCACGGCGCGGGCCAGGTCCTCGGCGACTTCGTCTACGGGGCCTACGTCGAGCTCGCCTACGACATCGCCCACACCTGGGCCCAGCAGTTCCGCAGCGTCGTCGACCGACCCACGTCGCCCTTTCGCATCGGCGAGGTCGCCCTACCCGTCTTCGTTCGCTACGAGCGCCTCGACACCCACGCGTCAGTCGACCCGGCCCTCGCCGGCGAGGCGTACCTCTCCAACGACCTCCACGTCCTCGTCGTCGGCATGAACTACCGCCCCAACCACGTCGTCGCCTTCAAGGTCGACGGGCGCTTCCGCAAGAACCTCTCGGCGCCGGCCGGCTCCCCGTCGATGGAGAGCCTCCTCGAGGTCGGCGTCGGCCTCGAGTTCTAGCGTCGCACTACGGGTCGACGTCATGGCACGCTTGCCACGCGGCCTCAGCGCCCTCGAAGGCAGGTCCAGAGCGTGGGCCATCGAAGAGGGTGCCACTGTTCTCGCTGCGAAAGGCCTCGAACGCGTCCCGTAGGGCATTGGCTCCGCCCGTGACGAGAGCCAAGACGTTCCGAGCCTGAGCCGGGTCGGGAAGCTCGGGCCGCCCTTCGGCGACCTGCGTGCGCGCCTCGGCCTCGGCAGCCTCGAGGCTCGGACAGGAACGCGGAGTACGGAAAATGAACGGATACCTCACGAACACCGAGCCGTTACCTTCGGGCTCCGGGAACGCCCACCCGCGCACCGCCTCCGCGAGGCACGAGTCGACCGTCGCGTTGTCCATCGAGGAACTCGTCACCTCGGAAGACTCGACCACCCCGGTCGACGCGACGACGAAGGAGATCAATACGCGGCCTCCAAGACCTGGATGCCGTTGCAGTTCCTGCTCGTAGCAGCTTCGAACCTGGGGCCGATTCCCGGCCACCACTCTCATAACCGCCTCGCGGGCGAGGGTGCCCCGGTGCCCCGCGTTGTCCGGGAGCGGGGGGTCCTCCTCCACGGGAGTATGGGCAGCCTGAGCGACCGTGTCCCGGGCCCGGGCTCGGCACTCTTCGTTCTCCCGGCGAACTATCTCGAGCTGAGATTCAGTCGATACCTCGATGTCCCGATTGCGCTCTTCATGGGCCTCGTCGAGGGCGTTCACGTAGGTCTCCCAGGCGCCCTGGGCCTCGACGCGGGCCTGGCTACACTCCTCCTCGGCGCCTCCGCACGCGCCCAAGCAGCTCACCAGCGCACCCGCGATCATCCAGCTTCGGATCTGAATCCTCATCCCGTTCTCCCGTACGTCATCGCCCACGCCAGCGGCAGGCCCGCCACGAGTACCACGAACTCCCGGACGCGACGGGGTTCGCTGGCCAAAGGCCCCCCGTTCGAATGGAAGCTACGGGCTTTCTTCGCGATCCACCGCGTGCTCAACCGCCCCGTTGTGCCAGCATCCGTCCCCACTCTGCTGACCCGACGATGCGACCGAGGAAGAAGATGTATTCGATGCGCTTGATGTTCGCCTGCGGCATCGGCCTCGCCATGCTCGCGGCCTGCACGACCGAAGCCTCCACCGACGGGGGAAGTCCGGACAGTGCGGCCGACGGCGCGACCGACAGCGGGGCATTGGACAGTGGCGCGGGCGACAGCGCTACCGCGGACGGTGGCCGGCCCGACAGCGGGACCATGGACAGTGGCGCGCGTGACAGCGCGACCGCGGACAGCGGCCCCTTGGAAACGGATGCGGGGCTCCGAGACGCGGGGCCGGCGTGCGGAAGCGGCGCCTGCGACGCGTGGGAGACCTGCGGGTCCTGCCCGAGCGACTGCGGGACCTGCGCTCCAGCGTTCGCGGACGCGCCCGCACCCACGGAGTTCCAGGTCGGGCTCACCTGCGACTACGGCTGGGCACTGCCCCTCGACGCGCGGGGACAAGCGACGATGGCAGGCGCGGGGATATCGTCCGTCGTGGGATTGGACGACCGCTTTGGCGGCGTCGGCGCGAAGTTCGCGCTGCGGAACAACGCGTTTCCGGACAGCTGGGTGGATATTCTCGAACCCCGAAGCGGCGCCGGGGCGGGGTGGCAGACGAGCTTCCTCGTCGACGACGCCGCAGGAGGCGCCGGGATCATCGTCTTCAACCAGGCCGCGGGGAACGGGGTGAGCTCCCAGTGGGGCTACGGGACGACATTCGTCGAAGACGGCCAGAACATCCACGCCACGACGTGGATCCCCCTAGCCTCGGACCACATCCACACCGTCGCCGGAGGCCACAGCCCGTGCCTGTCGACCGGGTACGTCTTCGACGACGGCGCCGTCGACATCGCCGGCGCCGGGGTGGAGACGCCCCACGGCACGGCGCTGGCCTGGCGCAACCGCTACCGCTACCGGTCCCGAACCAACCAGAGTTGGGCAGGATGGTCGGCGGAGCAGGCCTTCTACCTGAGTCGGTCCGTCGCGCGGGCCGCGGGCCTGCGACTCTACCTCGTGCGCGGCACGACCCGTCACGGCCCCTTCGCCATTTACGATGCCTTCACCATCCCCGAAGCCAGCTGCACCGACTCCTTCTGCAACACCCCGGGCTACGACTACGCGGTCCTGGTGTGGAACATCCACGGCCTCGACATCGGCGTGGCCCTCCCGGTGGGCGGTGGCACGAGCATCAACCTCGAGCAGACGACCTACTGCACCAACCCGGCCGACGACGCCTGCGGCAACATCAACTTCCACTCGTGGGTGGTCAGGGACAGGCCGGCCGCCTACGCCATGGGCTCCGTGCGCGAGGCGAGCCAAGTCTACTACGTCGGCACCCTCTCACAGCTCGCCGACCTGGGCTTCGCGACCTGGTGAAGTGAGCGGCGCGCGTCAGCGGAACAAGAGCACCAACGCCACGAGCACCGCGACGAAGAGGGCGACTCCGAGCACGATGAGGCGGTCATCCCCTGGACTCGCCTCGGCCGGCTCAGAAGGCGGCACGTCGGCTTCCTCTCGGTTCTCGTAACCAGGAAGCTCCTCGAGCGAGGTCGGCCCGGCGAGGGCGAGGATGGTCTTTCGCTTGGCGGGGTCGATGCGTTCGCAGGTCGACAGCCGCGCGGTCTTCGCCTCGATGCCGTGGGGCCCCGGCAGCCTGGCAAACTCTTCGGACGTATGCGCGAAAGTGAAGAAGCGCACCCAGGGCTCGCCGTCGAACATCTCGATTCGCGTCGCCCAGTTGTACCCCTTCCCGGTCGATCCGTACTCCTCCGGAAGCGTAAACAGGTCGCCCACTTTGACAGCGCCCGGCGGGACCTGGGGGCGCGCGGGAACCTCCGAATGCATGGACAAGGTGTCGAGGCCCGCCGCGAGCCAAGCATCGAGCCAGGCGGCGATGCTCGTCGCAACGACGGGGTAGCTCTCCAACTCGGCAGGTCGCGCTGGGTCGCTTCCGCGCCCATAGACTCGTACGACGACGCCCTCGGATGGGCCCGGGGTGAGGACGACGCAATCGTAGGCGACGTCTGCCGCGTCCAGGACGAAGAAGGGCAGGAGGCCGCGAGGGAGCCGGTGAATCGCGGCGATGTCGGAGAGCACCCCCCACGCCTCGACGATACCCGAAGCCCCGAGAAGGCGAGCGCAGTCCGCGTCGGGCTCGGGGATGGTGTGGTCCTCGGTGGCCACCACCGCGATGCCGTCGTGACGACGGAGGATGGCGCGGAGGTCATCGGGAAGCTCTCCGCCCGGCGCGTCCGAAAGCACGGCCTCGAGTTCGGCGAGCGCCGAAGCCGACCCGCGGGGACCGAGCCACAAACGCGGCTCCACGCCGTCGTCGTAACAAACGTAGTCGAGGCCAGCGGCCACCGCAGCGTCCGCGAATACGCCCCCTGGAGCGAGCGCCTCTATCGCATCGAGGGTGTCTTCGACG
>QMMC01000274.1 GCA_003647065.1 Deltaproteobacteria bacterium
GTGAGACCCAAGCGAGGTCGTTCCGGTTGCGAACAGCCCGCGGAGGCTACGTAAAGTAGCTGAGCAGGCAGCGCAGCAAGCGGGGCGAGATCGCGCCGGGTATCGCACTCCAGGCGATGTCGTTTCAGAAATGCAATACCGCGACGTCTTGCCCGGACACGCGCTCGGTGGAAACCGCACGACCCTCGATGAAATAGAGGATCACCGTGGTGACCGCGAGGGCGATGCCGGCGCCCAACAAGACGTCAGAAATCAACGCGTAGCGCCGCGCATCCTCGAGAAGTGGATCCTCGGGCAACGAGCCCATGTCTTGCCATTCGCTGTTCTTGCCCTGGGCCGCGATGGCGAACCCGATGCTGGTACCCAAGGCGCCCGCCGTGAGGCCTGCTGCAATCCAAGTGAAGATGCGGGTGCCGCGAACCGCCTGATACTCGGTCGCCTCACGCAGGTCGGCATAGGCCGTGGTGTCGGTGCCGGCCTCGACGTCGACCTGGGAACGGAACGGGAGGTACCCGTCCTGCTCGACGGTCACGTCGTGCTCGCCGGGCTCGAGACTCATCGGCACGTCGAGGGGGGTCTGACCAACATCCCGGCCATCGACATGCACGGTCGCGCCCGCGAGGTTCGACTGGACCCGCAGGGTGCCCGTGGTCGGCGTCCGGAGCCCGCGCTGCCGCGCTTCCTCGAGGCGAGCCTCGAGGTTGGTGATGTGCTCCTCGACGGTGGTCCGATCCGGTGGATCGACGCGATCTCGCAGATACCGGCGGTAGAACTGAATGGCGGGCTCGAATTCCCGGAGCTCTTCGTAGCACCGGGCCACGTTGAACCAAATATCAGCGCTCGGAACCAAGGAGACGGCGATCTCGAACTCGTGGATGGCCTCCCGGTAGCGATGCGCCTCGAAGTGCTCGATGCCCGCCGAGAAGCGTTCTCGAGCTTCACGAGCCGCCCGCGGGTCCTCCGGGCTCATCGTTTCTGCTTGGTCAGCCGGCCCATCGGCCGCGTCGCCGTCGTCCGACGGAGCTTGAGCGGTGCCGGTCGTCGGCATGGCGACGAGGGCGACGAGGGCGACGAGGAAGGTCACGATCGGCCAGTAACGCACTGCGGCGACGGTATCACAGCGCCCTCGCCGGTCGGAACCAAATCACGACAGAGACGTGCCGATATCACGCGATCCGAGCTATCCTTCCACCCGCGCGCCGTGCCTCGCGCCAGACACGGCCACACCCGCGATCCTACTGGGGCCCCCGCACCGTGACTCGACCGATCACCATCGCCTGCGACCGAGCCGAATTGGTCGTCGAGTGCGCCACAGCCGCGGCGACGATCGGCCTGAGCGTAGCGCCGCGCCTAGAGGCCCAAGCCCTGACCGCAGAGCCCGGTTCCGCGACCGGAGAGCCCGTCGGGATCGCCCTGGTCGAGGCCCCGAGTCCCGAGGACCTCGTCCGACTCTCAGCGGCCCCCGGAAACAACTCCCGGGTGGTTCTCTGCATCTTGGCGGGAGCTGCGTCGACGCTGAACTTCGCCCGAGACCTGGGCCTGGTAGCCGTCACCGACCCGGCAGCCCTCGTCGGAGCCTTGGCCCTCGCCGCCGCTGACCGGACCGACGCCGGCCACGCCACCCTCCGCGGACTCTCGGAGGTCGACCGAGTTCGACTCGGCGCAGCGGTTCAGCCCGAACGCGGAGGGGGATCGTTGGTCAGGGGCGACCACGGCCTCATCGCCCACCGCGGGGAAGACGGCGTCGAGGTGACCATCGGCAGCCCCGGCGACGCCGCGGCTGCCCTCGGGGCCCTTTCCGGGGCAACCCGCAGCAAAGTGCGGGGCCGCTCGATCCTCGAAGGCGTCGACCCGACGGCTGTCCACGACGTGATCTTCGGCCCCCCCCGAGCACTTTCGGATCCCGCCAGCAAGGCGGCCCTCAATCCCTATGGCGTCCCCCTGCCCCTCGAGGAGTTGTGTACCAGCCCCTCACGGGCGGCCGCCGAAGCCGCGCGCCTCGGCTTTCCAGTGCGCATCGGCTTGGCGTCACCAGACCTGCGCGTATGGGACCACCCGGACCTCGCCGTGGACGGTGTCGACAACGCCGCTCGGGTCCGAGACGTCTTCCGGCAGATGATGACCCTGGCCAAGACCCGCGCTCCGGAGGCCCGCCTGCTCGGGGTCACAGTCACGGCAACCACGACCGCCCGGGCTTTCATGCGCCTGGTGGCCACGCCCCTCCCGGAGCGCCTGGTCCGGATGGAGGTGGGCTTCGCCGATCCCCATGGGGTGGCGTCGGGCGATTCGACGATCACCGCGCTGCCCGCATCGATCAGTCAGATCGAACGAGTGCTGAGCCGCCTGGCCGGCAGAGAACTGATCCTCGCCGGGGGCCCGGCGGAACGCCGCGCCACGGTCGAGGCGGTAGCCGACGTGCTCTTGCGCGTCGCCGCCTTCGTCGACGACCGGCGAGACGAAATCGAGTCGGTCGAGATCGACCCCCTCGCCGTACTCATCGGCGGCGGCGCAGAGGTCCGCGAAGCATGCGTCACCGTCGGTGACGCATTCCTCCGCTCCCTCGAGGCCGGAGCCGCCGGCTGACGGCCCCAACGGGTTCGACGAATCAGCAGACGGTTAGAGGCCGCGCTGCTGCGACATCTCTGCGTCGTCGATGTCCGTGGCGAAGGGGCCGATGCCCGCATAGGCCATGATGGCAACTACGAGACCGATGACGCCTACGACGATGGCGCCCTTTACGATGGGGCTGGAATCAGACCAAAACGACATTTCGCTACGTCTCCTGGGGGCAATTTGGCTAGAGCCTACGCAAGAGGTTGCCGCGGGGTCAAGCAACTACTTCCTGTCGTGGTAGAAAATTCCACAAGCAACAGAATGCTCCCTCGGCGCCCTGTCCAAGCGGTTAACATAGGTCCGGCCGCGAAGGCAATGAGAACGTTGGGACGGGAGCCCGTGAGATGATCGAAGAAGTTCGCGGCGCACTGGGCCGCGCGCGAGTTTTTGCCCGGGCCTTGGTGAAGACAGGCATGGCCTTCGCGGTTTCCCCGCGAGCGCTGCCGGTCATAGCCCGGCAACGGCTGCGCAGAGAATCCAGCCTGGCAACCGCCGTCCGGCTGCACGCGACATCACGTCCCGAACGTGAGGCGTTGGTCGGAGAGAAGCGGCGCCTGACCTGGGCCGAGCTCGACCAGCGAATCGAGGTTTTCGTCCGGGGCCTCTACCACCATTACGGACTCCGGCGTGGAGACCCGGTCCTCTTGGTCATGCGGAACTGCACCGAGCTGCTCGAAGCGCAGATCGCGGTACCGCGCATCGGAGCGAGCGCCGTGCCCGTCTCTTGGCGCAGCACCACGGAAGAACTCGAATACCTCATCGAGCATTCCGGGGCCCGGGCGGTCATCGTGGAGAGCGCTATCGCAGGCGCGGTCCTCTCGATACGGGAGCGCCTCGACACCGTGCCGCGAAACTGTTTCATCGGAGTGGGCGAAAGGCGCGACGGCCTCTTCCCCTACGAGCGGGTGATCGAGGGAAGCGCCGCCGCGGCCCCGGAGTCCGCCAACCTCGGCGCCGTCGTCATCTACACCAGCGGCACCACCGGGCGCCCGAAGGGTGCGGTGCGGCGCTTCCCGCGGGAAACCCAGGACGCCGTCTTGCGGTTTCTCGTCGAGACGCCGATCTGCGAAGACGACCGACACCTCGCCGTGTGCCCCATGTACCACTCCACCGCGTTCGGCTTCATCGGCTTCACGATGGCCGTCGGAGGAACGGTGGTGGTGACCTCCGCCTTCGATGCCGAAGACTTTCTCCGCATCGTAGAACGAGAACGAATCACCTCGACCGCGGTCGTGCCGACGATGCTCTACCGCATCCTCGACCTGCCCGACGAGGTCTTGACTCGCTACGACACGACCAGCCTGCGCGCCGTCTTCTGTGGAGGAGCGCCCCTGTCGGGCGCCATCGCGAGACGCTTCATGGAGCGTTTCGGACACGTCCTCTACAACTTCTATGGTGCCACCGAGACGGGCATCAATACCCTCGCGACTCCCGAAGAGCTGCTCATGTCTCCCGGAACGATCGGCCATGCGGTCGGCGGAAACGAGTTACTCCTCGTCGACGACGAGGGCCGACCCGTGAGTCCGGGACAAACGGGCGAACTCTACGTAAAAAACGCGATGTTGGTGGCGGGGTACCACCAAGACGATGCCGCGACGCGGGCCAGCATGCGCGACGGATACTTCAGCGTCGGAGACCTGGCCCATCGAGATGGCGAGGGCCTCTTCCACCTCGACGGTCGGAAGCGCGACATGATCATCAGCGGCGGCGTCAACGTGTACCCGAGAGAGGTGGAAGAGACACTGTGCAGACACCCCGGTGTCGCCGAGGCTGCGGTCGTCGGCGTCGACGATGACGAGTGGGGAGAGCGTGTCCGGGCCTTTGTACGCATCGAAAAAGGACAGAGCCTCGACGCCGAAGATGTCATGGTATTTGCACGTCTTCACCTCGCCGGCCCGAAGGCCCCGAGGGACGTCATCTTCCTCGACGAGCTCCCGAAGAACCCGACCGGCAAGGTCCTGAAGCGCGAACTCCGCACCTACCGCGACTAATCGTGAACGACGCCCTCGCAAACCTCGGACGCCGCTCCAGCGACGTCGTTCGGTACTTCGCCGAATCGGCGCAGCTCCTAGCGCGAACCCTCGTGCTGGCGGTCTCCATGCGCGGCCACGGATTCCGTGTCGTGCGCCGGGTGCTCACCATGCAAATCTTCTTCACCGGCGCCCAGGCGGTCCTTCCGGTCACCATCGCGTCCATCGCCGTCGGCACCCTCGTCATCTCCCAGGCCACCGAATACCTGCCGGGGGACTACGTCGTCGGCGTCAGCGCCGTGATCCTGGTCCGTGAGGTCCTGCCATTGCTCACCGCATTCCTCGTCATCGGACGTTCGGGCACCGCGATGACCATCGAGATAGGCTCGATGAGGCTGAACGACGAGCTGGCCGCCTTGCGCATGATGGGCATCCCCTTCGAGCACTTCGTGCTGCTGCCGCGCCTGGTCGGCATGGTCAGCGCCTTCGTTCTGCTCATCACCTACGCCTACGTCGCCGCCCTCGCCGGCGGCTACTACGTCTGGTTTGCAATCAGCGAGTCTGCGGCTTCTTTCCCGGTCGTCGACCTCCTCGAGGGAGTGGACTTCATCGACCTCGTCTGGTCAGTCGTGAAGGTGACCCTCTTCGGCGTAGTGGTGGCCGTGACGTCGGTTCAGCACGGGCTCATGGTGCGCCACTCTCGCCGCGAGCTGCCCATCTACACGAGCCGGTCGCTGGTACGTTCGACGCTGCTCTGCGCCATCATCAACACCGCCGTCTCCATCATCGCATGACCGAGTCTGCCTCTACCCAGCCCGCCGCGCCGCCCGCCCTCCTGGCCCTCAGGGGGGTCGACCTCGACGTCAACGAGGCGCTCTATTTCCACGACGTCAATCTCGAGATCCGCAGCGGAGAGAGCGTGGGGCTCGTCGTCCCGCGGGCGCGAACCACTCTGCTCCTCGTCGCCGCGGGGCTCCGGCGACCTGACAGCGGATCGGTGCTGCTCAACGGCGCCCCCATCGAGTCGGCCTACCGTGACCTCGCCCACGAGGCGAGCACGGGCTTCGTCTTCGAGGGCGGAGGACTCCTCGAGAATACGACCGTCGCCGACAACATCGCCCTGCCCTTGCGCTACCACACGTCGCTCCCCGAGGCGGTAATCGCCGACCGGGTCCGGAGCGCCCTCGTGGAGGTGGGCCTCACCGAGGAGGCAGCCCGCTTCCCTTATCAAATCCCTCGAGGCCAGCAGCGCCTCGCCTCCCTCGCGCGAGCTCTCGCCATCGAGCCCGCCCTCGTCTACGTCGACGACCTGCACCACGGCGCGACGGTAGAAATTTGGCAGCTCTTCGTAGGCGCCATGGACCGGGCCCGGAGCCGCGGAAACACCGCTTTCCTATCCTCCCTCGCGATCGCCGACAGCCCGCCCCCCGGCGTCGATCGCCTGGTGCACGTGACCGCCGAAGTGCGTGCGTCCCGAGTCTAAACAGCATCGCCTGGAGCGCGATCCACGGCGCGATCTGGCCCCGCTTCCTGCGCTGCCTGCTCACCTACGAAAGTAGGCTCCGCGGGCTGCTCGCAACCGGAACCACCTCGCTTGTGTCTCACGCCCCATCCGACACTGTTTGAAGCTCAGGGGACGAGCGCGCGGGCCGCGGCGATGGCGGCATCGATTCCATTCACCGAGACCTCGCCGGACCGGGCCGCGTCATAGGCGACGCCGTGGTCGACGCTGGTGCGCACGAAGGGCAGCCCCCAGGTCACGTTGACCGAGGCCCCCCAGTCGAGAAGCTTGGCCGCGATGGTCCCCTGGTCGTGGGTCATGGCGACGACCCCATCGACGCGGCCGTCAGCCGCCCACCGGAACGCCGTCTCGGCTCCGATGGGCCCTTCGAGAGAAGCGCGTCCGTCGACGAACGGCTCGACCGACCGAGCCGCCGTCACCGCCGGTCCGATGACGCGCGCCTCTTCGTCACCGAAGAGCCCGCCCTCCCCGGCGTGGGGATTCAAACCCGCCACGACGATTCGGGGCGCCTGGCGGCCGAGGGCGAGGAGCGCCTGGGCGAGGTGCCGCGCCGTGCGCATGACCCTCTCCTCGGTGATGCGTCCAGGCACATCGCGGAGAGCGTGATGAGTCGTCACCAGGCCCGTGCTGAGGCGGGGACCGAGAAAGAGCATGGTCACCTCGTCAGCACCGAGCCCCGCCAGGCGAGCGAGGTGTTCGGTCTGCCCCGAGAACGGAACGCCGCTGAGAGAAATCGCCTCTTTGCTGGTGGGCCCCGTGACCAGAGCCCGAGCGGCCCCGTCGGCCACGGCCTCTGCAGCGGCGTCCAGGGCGCGGAGCTGCGCCCGCCCCCCGACTTCCGTCGGGGCGTGGGCCTCGAGCACGGCCCGGCCTACAGCGCCGCAATCGATGACCGAAACTCTCTCGCGCGCTTCCTTCGCCGACGCGACGCGGCAGAGCTTCACGACACCGGCGGCCAGAGCCTCGAGCTGTCGCGCGTCGCCGTAGAGCACGAAACTGTCGTCGGGGCAGCTCGCTGCGCCGCGGACCGCGAGCTCGGGTCCGACGCCGGCGGGGTCACCGGCGGAAATCGCCAGGGGCAATCGCCGGGCGGTCACGGAGCCTTCATCTTGTAGCCGACACCGCGCACCGTCTGAATGGGATTCGCCGCGGTGCCGAGCTTCATGCGCAGGCGTCTCACGTGGATGTCCACGGTGCGGCTCCCCCCGTAGTAATCCACCCCCCAGACCCGCGTCAGGAGCTGGTCCCGAGTGAAGACTCGGCCGCGGTTCTGCGACAGGAAGGAGAGCAGCGCAAACTCCTGGTGGGTCAGCTCCACGGGCCGACCGTCGACCGCAACTTCGTGGGCGGCGAGGTCGATGACCATCATCCCGATCTTCATGCGCTCCGGGCTCGAGAACTCGCTCCGGGCCCACTCGACGCGCCGCACCCGAAGGTAGAGCTCTGCCGGGACGTAGGGCACGAGCACGAAGTCATCGACGGCGTCCCGGGCGTCTACCCGAGACATGCCGGCGACGGTCACCGCCAGGAGCACGGGGACCTCCGCGAGGGCGGCCACGGCCCGGACCCGGGTGACCGCCGCCCGCCCGGCGTCGACTTCGTCGAGGGCCTCGATGACCACGGCGGTCGGGGGGTCTGCGGCGAGGTCCCCCTCATCGAAGGAATCCCAGAGCTCCGCCGTGGCGACCCGGCACCCGAGATCGCGCAACGTCGCCAGGGCCCCCTCCGGCCGGCTCCATTGGCCTTCACGGCCGATGACGAGGATCCACATGACGCCCGCGCAACCTCTAGCCCAGCTCGGAGCCCCGGTCCACCGGCTCAACCCCGTGTCGACGTTGGGAAAATGGCAGGTCCGGAGCCAGCGCCTTGCTTGACCGGCGGGTGGCTCCATTGGTACGGTTCGTCTTCTTTTCGACCCCCAGTTGGGGAAGTTTACGAGGCGATCTTGGCAACGAAGACGTGGCAACTCGTTGTCACCGAGCTCGGAGGCTCGACCCCGCTTTCCGACGTGAGCGTCGAGGCGACGAACTGGATGGCGGCCATCAAGGCCGGCCGCGCCGCTGCGGGCGAGGACGGCGGGGTGCCGCCCGGGGCCAGCTGTGCCGTAGCCCCAAACGGGCAGGTCACCATCCACGACCCGGTCGCGCGAAAGACCTATTCGCTCACGCCGGGGGCCCGCGTTGAGACCCCCAAGACCCCTGCGGCAGCCGAGGCCAAGCCGGCAGAGGCGGCTCCGGCTCCGAAGAAGAAAGTCTCGACGAATACGATCTCGTACAACGTCAACGACCACGGACCGATCGTGAAGCCGCAGGAGATCGCGGTTGGCAAACCCGAGGCGGAGCCGGCAGCGGCACCAGCGGCGGCCAAGCCCGAGCCGGCAGCTGAGGCTCCTGCCGCTCCTGCCCCCGCCGCGGCGGCCCCCGAGCCGGCGCCCAAAAAGGCCAAAAAGAAGGTCTCGACGAACACGATCTCCTACAACGTCAACGACCACGGGCCGATCACGAAGCCCCAAGAGAAGCAGGAGCCGAAAGAGCAGGTCGTCGGGGGATCCGGGGACGCCCAGGCACCGGCGGCACCAGAAGGGCCCACCCTCGAGCTCCTCGGGCAGCGCGGGGAAGACCCCACGGACAAGAGCCCGCTCCACTACCGCGAGCAGACCTTCGTCGGCCCCGAGGGCCTTTCGAACGAAGACGCCGAGGACCTGGTTCGCGAGCGTTTCGGCATGCTTCGGGCCGAGCTCGACGCCAAACCGGCCGGCAAGTTCTTCAACCTGGCGGTCTTCGACCACCGCTGGGAGGGCCGCCCGTCGCGCCCCCCCGTCGTCACCCTCCAGTGGAAAGACTGGCACGGCGACCCGATCCTCGCTTTCCCGCTGAACCCGGGCGCGGCGAAGGCTGCACCGACGCCAGCCCCGGCCGCACCGCAGCAACCCGAAGCCCCAACCGAGAGCGCAGCGCCTGCCCCGACCGCCGTAGAACCTGCGGCAGCCATCGAGGCTCCCGATGCCGCTCCAGCTCCCGAGGCGGCTCCGGCCCCCGAGGCGGCTCCGGCTCCCGAGGCCGCTGCCCCGGCTGAATCTCCCGCCCCTGCGGCCGAGAAGCCCGCGTCATCGCCAACTCCATCACCGGCCCCCGGCGAACCGGCCGTATTCCCTGCTCCCGCCGCCGAGCCTGCTGCGGCAGCTCCGACCAAGCCCGACCCCGCCGCGAAGGCTCCTGCTGCCGATAAGGCCGCCCCGGCGCCCGCTGCGGCAGCAGCCGTCCCCAAGCGAAAACGCACCGCAACCGGCGAAACCGACGATCGCCTCGCGGCGGCATTCGAAGCGGCCCAGGACCTCTTGTTCTTGAGCACCCCCTTCGAGGGCCTCGAGTTCGCGATGCGGCTGCTCGGCGAGCTAATCCCTTCGGAAGCCTCGAGCGCCTGTCTCTACGACATCAACAACGATGAGTTCCGCTTCGTGACCCTGGCCGGCCCCGGCGCCGAACAGCGCCAGGGAGAAGCGGTCCCCAACAACGTCGGCATCTTCGGCATCGCGGCGCACCGCATAGGCCACGCCCTCCTCGTCGAAGACGCCCACCAAGACAAGCGCCTCGACCCCGGCATCGACGGACGGGTCGGCGTCGACACCAAGTCCTTGCTCTACATGCCGCTGAACCACCAGGGTCAGCTCTTCGGCATGATCCAGCTCATCAACCGCGAAAACCGCAATGCCTTCACCGAAGGCGACGGCGAGATCACCGCCTACGTCGGCAAGCAGCTCGCCGAGTTCTTGCAACAAGCAAGAATGAAGGTGGACCGCATGAGCCGCCGCCCCCGCTGAATCGCGCTGAATCGCGCCCACTTACGCCATCTGGCGGCTTACGTCCTCGGCACCTCGGTCGCCGTACGAAAGGTACGGCTCGGTCGGCACCTGCGGGGTCACA
>QMMC01000275.1 GCA_003647065.1 Deltaproteobacteria bacterium
AAGACCCTCGTTGGGCTCGGCGAAACGGCGCTCGGCATGCTCGATGGCACCCTCGCCGACGAAGGCGAAGACCTGCGCGTCCGGTTGCAGATTCCCAAGACGATTGCGAGGTTCGCCCCGCCGAGCGCGGCGCGGATCCTCGTTCACCAGTTGGCGGCCGTCCGCAACGGGGCGGTCCGCTACCGCGTCCTGCGCGCCCTCAACCGCCTCGTCGCCGACAACCCCACCCTGAAACTCGACCGGCCCAGCATCAAGGCCGCCCTCGAACGAGAGCTCAGGGCCGCCTACCGATTCCTCGATTGGCGGCTGGCCCTCGAGCGCGACGGGGGTCGAAACGCCGGGCCCGGCTCCACGGTCCACGGATTGCTCGTCAAGATGCTCCGCGACAAGCACGAAAATGCGCGCGAGCGGATATTCCGCCTGCTGGGCGTCCTGCACCCACACCAAGATGTACAAACCATCTTCCGTGGCCTCGGGAGCTCGCGGGCCGACGTGAGCGCGAGCAGCCAGGAGTTGCTCGAGAGCTTCGTCGCGCCGAACCTCCGCGAGGCGGTCTCCGGACTCATCGACGACATCCCCGACGCGCAGCGCCTGCGGTCGGCCGGGGCGCTGCACACGCCCACCAACCCCTCCTACGTGGACTTGCTGCGGGAACTGCTCGGCGCCGACAGTGACTCGCTGCGCAGCCTCGCCGTCTATCACATCGCCGAGCTGCGCCTGTCCGAGTTGAAGCCGACGGTCGAGGCGCTCGAGCCCAAGCCCGACTCGTTGCTCGCCACGGTCGTGCGCAACGCGGTCTCGCTCCTCGCAGCCGAGCCGGAGGCTGCGTCATGATTGACCCCGCCCTCGACCAAGCGTTCGGCATCGGCATCGGCATCGGCGAAGCTCGGGTCCGCTTCCCGACGACCCTGGACCGGCTGATTCATCTACGCGCTCTGCCCAACCTCGGGGGTCTCGCCAGCACCGGTCTGACCTACATCGCCACCCACGCCAACGAGCGGCACTACAAGGCAGGAGAGCTGGTCTACCGCCCGGAGGAGCCAGTCACCGCGGTCCATTTGATCGTCGAGGGGGGGATCCGAGTCGAGCAGGAAGGACTGCACCTCTTCGACGCAGTCCCGCCGTTTGCCACGGGCTTTTTCCCAGTGATCGCGAAGTCGCCGGTGGGCCAGAAAGCCACGGCACTCGAGGCGACCGTGACCCTCGAAATCTCCCAGACCGACCTCTTCGAGATCCTCGAGGACGACTTCGGTTTCCTCGAGAACGGCCTCCGTCAGCAGTCGCGGCGGCTTGCGGAGACACAACGCGAGCTCGAAAGCCGGGGCCTGCTGACGCGCAGCGAACCCGAAGAGCGCCCCTACCCGGAGGAGCCGCTCGACTTCATCGAACGCCTCGAGCTGACGCGACGCGGCCCCTTCAGCACGGTCAATCTCGAGCCCCTCGTACAGCTGGCGCGCCTCGCCGAGGAGGTCCGCTACGAGCCCGGCGATGTGCTCTGGGAGGCGGGAGAGGCCTCGACTTGGGGAGCGCGTATCGTCTACGGAGTCGTCAGCTGCACCTCTGTGGAGAGGAACTTCCGGATGGGCCCGGACTCGTCCGTGGGCATGATCGAGTCAAACGGCCACATGCCCCGGAGCTACCGGGCGGTCGCCGAAACCCGGGTCGTCGCTCTCACGGAGAGGTCGGACGTATTCCTCGACGTACTCGAGGACCACCCGATGGTGGCGTTGGGACTGCTCAAGTTCATGGCCACCGCCCTCATCGACAACTCCCTCCGCCTCGCCAGGGCCCGGCTGACCGACCCGAGCGAGGGAAGGCCGGAAGCCGAGTAACTCTTCGCCCGTCCGAGCCGCTGGTAACCGAGCGCCCAGAGCCCCATATACGTGGAGTGCGCCGAAGACTCCTGCCTGTGTGCCTCGCTGTCGCCGGTGCCATGACCATTGGGACGGCCCTGGCCCAGCCGGAAGCGACTGCCCGCTCAGCGAGCGGAGTACGAGGCGCCATTCGTGCCATTCGCGCCGACGCCAGCGCGCGGGACGTGCCCGGGGTCGCGTATGCCCTGGTTCGTCGTGGGCAGCGCACCCGCCTCGGTGCGCTCGGGTACGCCGACATCACGAGCGCACGTCGCATGACGCCGCGCACGAGTGTCTACGCGGGCTCCCTCTCCAAGCCGTTCACGGCCCTCGCGGTCTCGACGCTCATCGACTCCGGCAGACTCTCACTCGACGATCCGTTGACCGACCACGTGCCGGAGCTGCATCTCGGCCCGGGCGCCCAGACGATCACGATTGCGCACCTCTTGACGCACACCGCGGGCCTGCCCCGTGAGGGCGGCGACTACTGGTTCGACGGGCGCTTCCCGATCGCCAGCGCGCTGACCGCCCGACTCGACGCCACCTCGCTCCGTTCGCGTCCCGGGGCGACGCTGCACTACTCGAACGTTGGCTACGCCCTCCTCGGCCTCGCGGCGGGCCGGGCCGCCGGTTCGAGTTACGAAGCGGTGCTGCAGAATGCGCTCTCCGGATTGACGCTCCGGTCTACGTCCGTTGGCCATCCACAGACGGGCCTCGCCAACGGCTACCGAGATAACCCGCGCCGCCACGGGAAGCGGCCGGCGCAGCGCGCCGATAATACGTCGCAATTACAGACGCTTGGCACCGGTCGGCCAAAATTGGCCTTGCCACGACCTTACGGGTGCGTAAGTTACGGTCGAGTAAGTTACCGGACCGGAGGTTTGTGTGGCCTGGATTCAAGAAGTCTCGAGAGCTTGGACGAAGACGCGCAGCACCGCGGCCCGTCGGCTCTTCCTCGACCGCCAAGCAGAGTTCTGGTTGGCCGAGGTGGATCCCGTTCGCTCTCTGACCGAGACCCGGGCCCGGGTCGTCCGCGTCATCGAAGAAACGGCAGACACGAAGACTTTCGTCGTGCGCCCGAGTGCCAACTGGCCCGGCCATCGGCCAGGACAGTTCACGACCGTCGAGGTCGAGATCGACGGTGTGCGCGTTCGCCGCTGCTACTCGATCTCGTCGGCGCCCGGCGACTCGCTCGTGGCGTTCACTGTCAAGCGGCTGCCGACCGGCCGGGTCTCCGCGTGGCTCCATGACCACCTCTCGCCGGGGGACGTGCTTCGCCTCTCGGAACCCGCGGGCGACTTCGTACTGCCCGAGCCAACCCCCGAGAAGCTGCTCTTCGTGAGTGGCGGCAGCGGAATCACTCCGGTCATGTCCATGCTGCGAGGCCTCCACCACCGCGGCGCGGTACGGGACCTGGTCTTCGTGCACTACGCGCGCAGTCGGTCCGACGTGATCTTCGCCGAGGAACTCCGGCGCCTCGCCGATCGCCATCCGGGCCTGCGCCTGGTGCTCCGCCTCGACGACGACCCCTCGCCGCGCCGCGGCTTCGACGAGGCCGATTTCGCCGAACTCGTCCCCGACTTCCGGGATCGCTCGACCTTCCTTTGCGGCCCGGCCCCGCTCATGGACCGCGCTGAGAAAATGTGGCGCGCTGCGGACGCCTCGGGCCGACTCTCGCGCGAGCGGTTCTCCGCCGAACCGAAGCTCCGGGCCCTAAGCGGGCCGACGAGCGAGGTTCACGTGCGCTTCGGTCGTACGGGTCGTGACCTCGTGGCCGCCGGTGCCGGCTCCCTGCTCGAACAACTCGAGCGCGCCGGCGCGCGGCTACCGAGCGGTTGTCGCATGGGCATCTGCCACACCTGCACCTGCCACAAGAAGAGCGGCACGGTAGAAAACCTCGTCACGGGCGAAGTGTCGAGTGAACCCGACCAGAAGATTCGGCTCTGTATCTCCGCCCCGCGCTCGGACCTGGAGCTGGACCTGTGAAGGGCCCGAACCACGCCCCCGCGCGAGCATCGCAAAACCGCCCCCCCGGCGAGAAAGGACGTCCCATGACGACCCCCAGCAAAGAACTGACCCGCGAAGAAGCGGAAGCCTTCGGCCGCGAGCTCGATGAGCTCCGCCGGCGCGTGGTCGCCGACCTCGGCGAGCGCGATGTCGCCCATATCCGCAGCGTCGCCCGGACGGCCCACTACAGTGAAGTCGCGGGCCGAGGGCTCTTGCACATCGGCATCGGGCCCGTGTCCTTCGTGGTTGGCGTCAGCGCCTTGGCGCTCTCGAAGATCCTCGAGAATATGGAGCTCGGCCACAACATCATGCACGGCCAATACGATTGGACCGGGGACCCGGCGCTCGATTCTCAACGCTACGAGTGGGACATCGCGTGCGACGGAGACGACTGGCGTCACTCGCACAACTACGAGCACCACACCTTCACCAATATCCTCGGAAAGGACCGCGACATCGGTTACGGATTTTTGCGCGTCACGCCCGAGCAGCCCTGGCGACCACTGCACCTGACCCAACCCGCCTTCGCAGCGCTGCTGGCTCTCTTCTTTCAGTGGGGAGTCGGCGCCCACGACCTGCACTTCAGCGAGATTCTCAGCGGCAAACAGTCTCCCGAGGGACTCGCCCGCCGTGCCCGGCCGTTCTTGTCCAAGGCGGCTTGGCAGCTCTTCAAAGACTACGGCCTCTTTCCGGCGTTGGCCCTCGCCAATGCGCCGCGCGTCGCCTTCGGCAACCTGCTCGCGAACGGCACACGCAACGTGTGGACCTTCGCGGTCATCTTCTGCGGTCACTTCCCCGAAGGCGTGCGTGTCTACCAGCCCGAGGAGGCAGAGGGAGAGAGTCGCGGTCAGTGGTACGTCCGTCAGCTGAACGGCTCTGCCAATATCGAGGGCGGCCGCTGGCTGCACATCCTCACGGGGCACCTCAGCCATCAGATCGAGCACCACATGTTCCCGGACGTGCCCGCGTCCCGCTACCCCGAGATGGCCCCGAAGGTTCGCGAGATCTGCGGCCGTTACGGCCAGCGCTAC
Source organism: Deltaproteobacteria bacterium (assembly GCA_003647065.1). Lineage (GTDB taxonomy): Bacteria > Myxococcota_A > Polyangia > Polyangiales > B10-G4 > B10-G4. The sequence goes on from QMMC01000275.1 coordinate 4,892, forward strand.
GGCACCGGGAGTTTCCGGCGTCAACTCGGCAGCGTGCTCGGTCGCATCACGAGCCTCTCTCTGCCCGGGCCCATGTCGTTCAAGAAGGCACGGCTCGACGGGACTCAGCCTTTCTGCGCGCCCGAAACCCCCACGACCGGCGAAGGGCGTCGGGGTGATGCGGCCGCACCGTACCGCGCGGCGGCTTGAGGCGGCCCTGTCCCGTTAGGTGGAAGGAACTTTCTTGATGGGTGCGGGATTCGGCGGAAGATGCCGGAGCCCCATCCATGCGAGTCCGGCGATGTGGCTCGCGACCTTGTCGACGGGGGGCTTTTGCTCCTCCGTCCACCATTGGCCGACGAAGGTCACCATGCCGATCAAGGCGTGTGCGTAGATCGGCGCCGCCTTGGGGTCGAACCCGGCCTCTTTGAATGCGACGGCGACGACCTTGCCCACCCGCTCGGCGACGTCGCTCAAGAGACTCGAGAAGTTGCCCCGGCTGGCGCCGACGGGGGCGTCGTGGGTCAGCACGGCGAAGCCCTCGGGGCGGTCTTTGACATAGGTCAGAAACGCCAAGGCGGCTTGTTCGACGCGCTCTCGGGGGCTCCCCGTGGCGATGGCCCGAGAGATGATGGCGACCACGTGCTCGACCTCCCGGTCGACGATCACGGCGTAGAGCCCCTCCTTGCCGCCGAAGTGCTCGTAGACGATGGGCTTCGAGACCTTGGCGCGCTTCGCGATGCGCTCGACTGACGTGGCCTCGTAGCCCCCCTTGGCAAAGGCGGCTCGGCCGACCTCGATCAACTGGGCCCGGCGGGCGGCGGCGGTCAGCTTTTTCCTCGTGGCCATGGCGACCACCATACTACGCGACCGTAAGTTACGTGAACGTAAGGTCGAGGCCGTTTGGGCGTCGCCGACGCCCAGGTGACGCTAGAGGCTGCTGAAATAGGCAAGCATGATCGCGCCTATCAAGAGGAAGCCGCCGAACGTGACCCCAAGGAAAATGAAGAGGCCTATGGGTGTACGTGGGGCGTTGGACACGTCGGTTTTCGCCGGGGCTCGAGCGTCCTGGACCGGCCTCGCATGTTCTTCTTGCAGGCGACGAGCCCGTGCGTCCGAGTTGTCGGCGCCCGCTTGGCCAGGCTCCCACAGTAGCGCCTGGAGTTTGTCCTGGGCCTTCTGAGCTCCACCCGGCGATTGTTGCCAAGTGATCTGGAACTCCTTGGAACCTTCGAGAGCGTGCACCGCGAAATACGTCTGATAGGTACTGTGATAGCTCGATCGAATCTCGAGCTTCGCCTGGCTGAGGTCCAGTTCCGTTGTGCCGAACACATTGCGGCATGCCAACACCGTCCCCCGCACTCGGAGCACGCGGAGTTGATACACCGCGACGATCCCCAGGATGAGGGGGATGGGGCCGAGTATGAGAAGCCCTTCGGTATCGGTCTCCATCATTACGAGGGGCACCGCGCAGACGGCCGCGCTCGACGCCCAGAACAGGGGAACGCTGAGTGCGAGCCTCGCTCGTGGGTACGAGAGGATCACCTGACCAGTCTACACGTCGCGGCATCTCGCTGGCGGTTCGTTGGAGAGCCGTCCGGCCCGTCTGAATGCGCCCCGCTTGGCGAAGAGTGACTCGACTGCTGTCGCGTCCCTTCATGAAGGAGCGCTGCAGCGCTTGCTGGGGTGTGGGAGACTTTGCTTCATGAACATGACCGTGAAGCGCTTGGTGAGGTCGGTCGCTGTTGCGGCGGGGGTTAGCGCATTTGTTCTCGCCGCGGGGCCCGCGCACGCTGAGACATTCGTCGTTGGCGCCGGCGAGGACTACGAGACTGTCGAAGACGGCCTGGCCGCCGCCAGCGCCGGGGACACCGTCTTGGTCCGGCGGGGCACCTACGACGTCGCGCAGCTGCGGCCCGGGTCCGGCGTCACGCTCATCAGCGAAGAGGGCCCGGTCCACACGAAGCTCTTCGCGAGCGCCGGGGGCCAGGCGTTGATGATCGAGGGCGTGTCGGACGTTCGCGTGCAGGGCTTCGACATCTACTCCGAGCTCTCGATCGGGCCGCGAACCAACGCCCTCGTCTACGTCGAGAACGCGACGGACGTCTACATCGGTGATTGCTATCTGCACGACGCGCCGAACGACGCGGACATCCTCAAGATGAACGATACCCAGCGCCTCGTCCTCGAAGACAGCGTGCTCTACAACCCGGGAGCCCGGTCGACGAGCGAGGGCTTTCAAGAGTGCATCGACATCCGTGGCACCGGTGACGACAGCATCACCGTCCGCGGCTCCTGGCTTTTTCACGAGGCCGGGCAGGGCGACTACCTTCTCTACGCCAAGGGCGGCACGACCAATCTCCTGTGGGAGAACAACATCTTCGGCCCTTCAGCCGGCGAAGACCCCGCCAACGTCCCCGTCGAGACGGGGCACCTCGGGCGGACCGATGCGGGCACGGACTACGAGTCGGAGAGCTTCGTGGTCCGCAACAATCTGCTCGTCGGCATCCGCGGCACGGGCGCATTCGCGTTCGCGGGCCCGCGCATCGCGCTTCTCTACAACAACGTCTTCTACCGAAATCAGGACATTCGGCGTTCCCTGATCGAGCTGAGCGCGAACCCGGCAGAGGCTGGCGGACCGGGAGTGGATCTCTTCAGCCTCAACAACATCTTCTACGACAACGGCGACCGCACGATCTACCGAGTCCGCGACGTCCCGTCGGGCGCCGGCCTGACCCGCGACTACAACCTCTACGAGACTGGGGCCGACGGCGGCGACCTCGACATCACCGACGAAGCCAACTCCAGGACGGCCGACGACCCCCTCTTCATCGATCCCGCAGTTCCCCTTTTCGATCCGGCCGCTGGCACCGCGCAGATCCAGGCGATCCTCCGCGGCTTCGAGACCCAAGAAGGCTCGCCGGCGCGCGGCGTGGGCACCGATGTCTTCGCCCTCGCCGGCGCAGTACACCCCTCTGCGATCGCGGACATGACCAACCGCCTCGATGCGTTCGGCACTCCGCGACCCGCAGGCACTTGGGACATGGGGCTCTTTCAGAGCTGCGATGGGCCATGTGCGCCACGACCCGATGGTGGAGTCGACCCCGATGGCGGAGTCGACCCCGACGGTGGAACGCCCGACGGTGGACCGTCCGACGGCGGAGGCGGCTCGGACAGCGGAGCACCGGACGCTGGTTCCGGCGGAGAGAGCGGTGGCTGTGGCTGCTCCGTTCATCGGGACGGCGAACCGGTGGGGCTCCTATTCATCGCATTGCTCGGCGCCCTCTTGCTCCGGAGGCGCCTGATCTGAGCACGGCGCCGTTTCGCTAGCCGTCGTTCTCGTACCAGGCAATCGTGTTGTCCTGGAGCGATGCGGAAAGCACGTCTAGGTCGCCATCGCCGTCCAAGTCTGCGGCGGTGACGGAAATGGCGCCATCCGCGGAGGTGGTGATGGTTCGGACGGTGAAGTTCTCACTGCCGTCGTTCTCATACCAGGCAATCTTGCCGTCGTTCTGCGAAGCCGAGAGCACGTCCACATCGCCATCGCCGTCCACGTCCGCGGTGGCGACAGCCCGGGCGCCATCCGCGGCGCTGGAGATAGTGACGGTGGTGAAGTTCTGACTGCCGTCGTTCCGATACCAGTTGATCCTGCCATCGAGGCGCGATGCCGAGAGCACGTCCACGTCGCCGTCGCCATCCACGTCTGCGCTGGCAACAAACTGGGGCCCATTCGCGGCGCTGGAAGGAGACGCGACGATGTCGTGGTTGGTGAAGTTCTGACTGCCATCGTTCTCGAACCAGGCAATCTTGTCATCAACCGCTGCCGCATAGATCACGTCCAGGTCGCCATCGCCATCTACGTCCGCGGTAGCGACGGAACTCGCGCCGACCGCGGAGGCACCGGTCTCGGCGGTGAGGTCGTGCAAGGTGAAGTTCTGACTGCCGTCGTTCTCATACCAGGCAATCGTGTTGTCCAACTCCGATGCCGAGAGCACGTCCATATCGCCGTCGCCGTCCACGTCCGCGGTCGCCAACGACTTGACGCCATCTGAGGCGGTGGTGATGGCATTGGCGGTGAAGTTCTGACTGCCGTCGTTCTCATGCCAGGCAATCGTGTCGTCAGTGACCGACGCCGTCACCACGTCCAGGTCGCCGTCGCCGTCCATGTCCGCTGTGGTGACGAAACGCGCGCCAGCCGCGGAGGTGGTGATGACTTGCGTCGTAAAGCTGGTAGGCGGAGGGGGTGCGGCGTCGCCGGGAGCACCGTCGATCATGCCACCATCGGCCATGCCGCCGTCGAGCGTGCCACCGTCGAGCGTGCCACCGTCGACCATGCTAGCGGGCAAGACGTCGAAGCCAATGCGACAGGCACACAACAGTGTAAGCGCGCTCGCAAGTCCGTGACGAGACAAAGTCACGCCATAAACGTACCGAGAGGTACTCGAGCTTGTCTACGTCGAAAACTCATCTACCTGTCTCAGGGCACCCTTGGTAGGCGCCCTGTCACTTGGTGCCAACCCCTCGGAACCTTCGCGCCTCACGAGTGTCCATTGCTCTACGAAGGCCGCGACACGGGCCGGGACGTTGCCCAGCGGACACATGACCCGGGGCCGCCCGCCGACGCGAAGAGGCGGACAGATGTTCCGAGGAGGATGCGATGACAGAAGGTCGTGGGGCACAGAAGCGAGATCGGCGAGCGTTCAGACGCGGGTGGCGCGACCGCCGGTTGCTCTGGCTCCTACCGCTGTCGGCAGGTGCACTGGCTGCGGCACTACTCTTCGCGCCAGAGGGAGAAAGACTGGAAGGCTCCGAAGGGGTGCCGACCGAGGAGCGGCCCCGGGTCGCGCGGGTGCTGCAGGGAACCGAGTTGTATCCCGGCGAGACACTTGACGACTCGGCGGTGGCGCCGCCACCAGAAGCTCTCCTGGCGGAAGACGAGCCCTCCATGGCCCGCGAGCAAGCTGCAAACGCGGGCGTCTTGGGCGTGCTCGCAGCGCAGGGGGGCGCCCATAGCGCCCCAACTTCTCCCTTCGGCAGCGACTCGGCGCTGGGTAGCGATCCCATGTCATCGCTCGGCGCGCTGATGGGCGATCAGACAGGATCGAACTTCGGATTCGGCGGACTGGGGCTCATTGGGTCTGGCCGGGGCGGC
>QMMC01000276.1 GCA_003647065.1 Deltaproteobacteria bacterium
GTCCCGGCGAGCACTCCCGGCGCCGCTACGGTCGGCCTTTCGGCTCTGCGCGACTGCGTCGCGCTGCCGCCTCGGGCCGCCTGCACGGCGCCTTCTTGTTAGGGCTACTCGGCGAAGCCCGAGGTCGGCCACCAGGCCTCGAACTCGCTCACGTCGATGAGGCCGTTCTCGCTCTTGTCGATGTTGTCGAAGAGCTCCTCGACCCCTGCCGCGTCCAGCTCGATGCCGAGCTTGGCCGCTAGCTTCCGAAATTCGAGCAGGTCGATTTTCGCGTCTCCGTCCGAGTCGATTGATTCAAAAGCTGCGCGTACGTCAGTCATCCTGGCTCTCCTCCGCGCAGCATAACGCAATGCCCGAGAGTCGAGGTCGCTTTAGTCACTCGTATCGCCGTCGACGTATCGCGCCTCCCCTGATGAGTAGAAGCAGCGCCCGTCGCGTTCGACGGAAAGAACCCGGCGTGACTCCGTGAGGGCGGTGATGGCGTCTCGAATCTCTTCGACCGCCCAGTTGTTCAGCGCGTGGACCAGCTCGGTCTCGGTCATCGGATGACGCTGCACCAGGCCGACCAGGACTTCGTGCAGGTCCGCTCCGGCGGCGCTCACATCCGGTTTGGCGGCGTCCCCATCGACCGCCCCGACCGGCGCCGCCGCGCTCAGGATCTTCACCGCAAGGGACATCCTAGCAGAACTCGGGGGGCGGACCGTTGGCAAGGCGGGGGGACGGGTCGGGAGCACGACCTGAATCTCGTCGGGTCGTATGCGCAGCAGCAGTTCGCGCAATGCGCGCAGCTCTCCCTCGTCGTCATTGTATCCCGCGACCAACATCACCTCGGCCCAGAGTGCGCCATCGTATTCGTTACGGAAGGCGACGAGCCCCTCGGAGAACGAGGCGAAGTCGAGGCCGTGGGCCGGACGATGGAGGCGGAGGTAGGTCTGCTCGGTCCCGGCGCTGACCGTGGGCATCACGGCGTCAGCCGCGAGGAGCTCCTTCCGTACCGCGGGATCCCCGAGCAATGCCCCGTTGGTGATGACGGCCACGGGCTTGTGGGCGAGGCGCTTCGCCTCGCGGATCATCCAGCCGAGGCGAGAGTGCAGGGTGGGCTCTCCGGAACCCACGAAGGTGATCCAATCGAAGCTCTCTTCGCCGTGCTCGGCCAGGTGGCGTTTCAGCTCTTCGATTACCTCGTCCGCGTCGATGTACTCATCGCGCCGTGGTTCGAGGGGGGAGGTGCGCCCGAGCTGGCAATAGACGCAGTTCCAGTTGCAGGTCTTGAGCGGTACGGGGTCGATGCCCAGGCTGCGGCCGAGGCGCCGGGACGCGATGGGCCCGAAAATGTGGCGGTTTTCCCCGCTCGGTGTCTCCGCCATGGACCGGAGATAACCACCAAAGGCCGTCCGGCAAGCGGCTATTCGTCAGGGCCCGAGTTCGAGCAGCACGCCGGGAGCGCCTCGTCGGGGCTCTTCCCCCCCGCGGCCTTGGCGAAGCGGCGCACGTCCCCGAGGCAGCAGCTTCCCCGGGGGTTGGTTTCGGGACAGCGGTCGAGGCCTTCCCGGCACCTCTCGGTGATCATGTCCGGGATGGTCGTGGCGCCGTCGCGCTTCACTTCGTCCTCGATGTCTTCGGCGGTGACATCGAAGCAGAAGCAGAGCGGCCTTGGGCTTTCGTTCTCCTTCACGCCGATACGAACGGTGACCCGCTGCTTGTCGACGGTGCGTCCATCTGCGGCGAAATACGCCACGTCGCAGCTCTTGCATGCGCAGAAGAAGAAGTCGACGAGGGTGTCGAGCTCCCTCGTCGTGGATTCTTCGACGAGGGACCGGAGGGTGATCTCTTTCACCGACCGTCCTTCTTCGCCGCACGCCGGACAAGGGTGTCGAGTCATCGATCCTCCGCGAGGTGTGGGGCGGCATGACGGGTCGCGAGGAGATGGGCCACAGGGAGAGCCTGTCATCGTCCGCCGCGGCCTGCCACTGATGCTCATCACCCGGCGATTTCCCATGCGTCCTTCGAGGCCGGGCCGCGTCTTCACTGGGGAGATCCCCCCCGAGGTGAAGGGTGATACCAGCGCGTACACGGGCTGCGTCGCGGGGGCCGCGACGGTTGGCGAGATCGAGGCGATGCTCACGGCAGCCGGATTCGAGCAGGTCCGCGTAGAGCCGAAGGACTCGAGCCGCGAGTTCCTTCGGGAGTGGAGGCCCGGCTCGCGGCTCGAGGACTACGTGGTCTCCGCCGACATCACGGCGATACGACCCTGAACCCGCCGGGGGGTGGCTTCGGGGGCGGTCGCCGTCCCGATGAGTCGGCGAACGACGCAGCGGAACTCGGCTAACGCCCGCGTAGCGCTTAGGATGCACATCATGGCGCGCAGCTCGTGGATCCGAGGGCCGTTCTTCGACGGCTTCTTCATGCTCTCCGGGTTGTGGCTCGCCCCCGTCGCGCTCTACCTCGGCGAGACCGAGGGCAACCCCGAGTCGGGGTTGATGGACGACATCTACCTCGTCCTCTCCGCGCTCTTCTGGGTTGGTCACGGGGCGAGCTCGGCCTACATGGCCTATTGCACGACGGCCTACCGGCCGCTCCTGTCCACTCAGCGCACACGTGTTGTCTGGGTACCCCTCGGCATCTGCCTGGCGGTCTTCGCCTTCCTGGTGCCTGAGGGGGCATGGCCGTGGCCTCGGGCGGACCGCTTGATGGCCTTGGTCATCGTCGACTTTCTGCTGGTCACCTACCACTTTGCGGCCCAGCACTACGGTGTGCTCTCGCTCTATCGGGTGCGCGCTGGGCAGCCCCGGACTCGGGCAGCGAAGCTCGTCGACCGGGCGTTCGCTCTCGTCGTGGGTGGAGCGTTGGTCATCGTCGTCGATGCGTTGATCGGCACCGAGTCTTTCCAGAACGTGTGGCTCTACACCTGGGCTTCCCCCGACGACCTGGACGCCGTCTGGGATAGGTTGCCGGTTGCCGGTACTTCAGTCGTAAGCCTCGGGACGATGGTCCTGGTTGCCATGGAGCTACGGACGGGTCGGGCGTCGCTGCCGCGCATGCTCTACCTGCTGAGCATCTCCGTCGTGGTGCTCACGGCCTTCTGGGTGCATCCCTTCGTCTTCGTCGTTCTGTGGACCGTCCAGCATTGGACCGCCGCGATGGGGCTCGCCGTCGTCGTGGCCCAGGGCAACCCCGACCCCGGGCCTTCGCTCTGGTATCGATTCTGGCATCGCGTAAACGCCCGGCCGTGGCGGGTGCTCGTGTTCTTGATGCTCGCGTCGACGGCATTGCTCCCGGTCATGGAGGTCGAGGCGGTGGACGCCGGGGCCCGCTACAGCCAGCGGCTCTTCCCGTGGGTTGCTGATGCCCTCCGGACCTCACCCCTCGTCCCGGCGCTGGTGGCCTTGGGCTTTGTGACGGCGTTCCTGCACTACCAGCTCGACCGCGCCGTTTTCCGGCTTTCCGACCCCGAGGTCAGAGAGGCCGCCGGCGCCATGCTCCGGAGCTGATTCCACGGATTTCGGCCATATCCGACCTTACCGGGCTCCGGCCCTGGGCCGAACACCGTTTCCACCCCCTGAGCCGTTGCAATTCCGCGTGGAGGTGCGATATCCGGGCGGTCATGCGCACATCCTTCGCCATTCTGCTCTCTCTCTCCCTCCCCCTGTCGCTGTCCCTCGTCACCGGCTGTGACGACGAGCCCGACGACGCCGTCGTGGAGACCCCGACGGACGGGGTCGAGGAACCCGAGGCGCCGATCGCCCCGAGCAACGCCGAGACCCAGCGCTTGATGGCCGAGCACTTCATCAAGGCGAACGAGGCTCGCCAGGCCCTCATCGGCGACGACCTCGATGGCGCGCGCACGGCGATGACCTGGCTCGCGGAAAACAACCCCGGCGGTGAGTCCCTGCCGGACATCGTCCAGGGCTTCCTCACCCAGATGCGTGCGAACGCCGGGACCTTCGGGGACGCTACCACCCTGACCGAAGCCTCTATCGCCTTCGCGCAGACGGCCCAGCAGTGCGGCGAGTGCCACGCTGCCGTCGAGAACGGACCGAGCTTCACGGCCCCACCAATGCCCGAGGGGGACTCGTTGCCCGCGCAGATGCAGCGCCACGCGTGGGCCGCGGACCGCATGTGGGAGGGGCTCATCACTCAGGACGAGGCGCTCTTCGAACGCGGCACCGCCATCCTCGATGAGGTGAACCTCGGCCCCGACCAGCTTCCCCAAGGCGTCCTCGAGCCCGAGACCGTCACGTCCCTCATCACGCACATCCAAGAGCTCGGCCAAGAGGCCGAGGGCGCCGAGGACTGGGACACCCGCGCCAACCTCTACGGTCGCTTCATCGCGACTTGCTCCACGTGTCACCGGGCCATGGGCGTCGGCGCCTTCGCGCGGCAGGTCATGGAAGAGGGCACCAACGAGCCCACTGCCGCCGAGTAACTCTCCCCTAGCGGCGCGCCGGTCGCTTGCGAACCCGGTCGCGCACGTTTTCGCCGAAGAGCAGAGATTGCACGTCGCTGCCTTCGAGGAAGTCGTGGGGGAATCCCAGTTCGATGGCGCTGACCTCGTCGAGCGCCGATACATGGGCGTCGGTCAGCGCTACGTCGACGGCCCCGAGGGTGTCCACTACCTGGGAGACCTTTCGGGCGCCGATGATCGGGATGTTGCTCTCGCCCTTGGCCATGACCCAGGCTGTCGCCACCTGGGCCGACGTGACGCCGAGTTCGTCGGCGATGCGGTCGACCTCGCGGGCGATCGTGAGGGACGCATCCGAGGTTCGGCCTCGGGCTTTGATGCCTGCTGCACGGGCGCTGTCGTTATCGACGCCACTGCGGGTGTACTTGCCGGTCAGCATTCCGGCGCCGAGGGGGGCCCATCCGAGCATGCTGAGACCGAAGTGCTCGGCCATCGGCAGGAGATCACGCTCGGGCGTGCGCTGGAGCAAGCTGTACTCGATCTGTAGCCCGACGAACGGCGTCCATCCTCGCATCTCGGCGAGCACGTTCGACGCCGATACGACCCACGCGGGGGCATCGCTGATGCCGACGTAGAGCACCTTGCCGGCGCGCACCACGTCGTCGAGGCCGCGCATGACCTCTTCGAAGGGAGTCACGCCGTCCCAGGCATGCACCCAAAGCAGATCGATGTAGTCCGTCTGCATCCGCTTCAGGCTCTCTTCGACCGAGAGCATGAGGTTCTTGCGCTGGTTGCCGCTCGAGTTCGGGTCGTCGTGGTCCATCGCCAGGGTGTACTTGGTGGCGACGACGTTGCTGTCGCGCTTGCCCGTGAGCCAACGGCCGACGAACTCTTCGGTCTCACCGCCGTGGTACTTGTTCGCCGTGTCGAGGAAGTTCCCGCCGGCTTCGCGGTAGGCGTCGAGGACCTGGTGGCTCGTCTTCTCGTCGGCGCCGAAGCCCCAGCGCGTCCCGAAGCTCATCGTGCCCAGGCAGATTTCCGAAACCCTGAGGCCGCTCTTTCCGAGGAATTTGTAACCGAGCATTGTGTCTCTCTCCGTGAAGGCGCCGGGGTGAGGCTGGCGTGGCGCTCTTATCGCATGAAAGGCGTGAGCAAATCGACGAGCACCGGGGCGCCTGGGTCTAGGTGGTAGGCTGTGCGTCTGGGCTCGGCCCGATGGGGGAACGCATGAAGATCGGCATCATCGGTTCGGGCTGTATTGGCGGCACACTGGCTCGCTTGGCGGTCGACGCCGGGCACGAGGTGGTCATCGCCAATTCTCGCGGTCCCGAGAGCCTCGCCCCGGTGGTGAAGAAACTCGGCCCGAACGCATCCGCGGCGTCGGCCGAGGACGCCGCCCGTGCCGGGGAGATCGTCATCGAGGCGATCCCCTTCGGCAAGGTGCCGACGCTTCCCCGGGACGCCCTCGACGGCAAGGTGCTGATCACCGCCTCCAACTACTACCCGGGGCGCGACGGCGAGATCGACTTCGGCGAGCTCACCCAGTCCGAGTACCTGCACCGATTGCTCCCCGATACCCACATCGCCAAGGTGTTCAATACCATCTACTGGGAGCACCTCGGCGTCGAGGGCGATACGAGCAAGGCCCTCGAGGACCGGCGTGTACTGCCCTTCGTCGCTTCGGACGACATCGCCAAAGCTGCCGCCAAAAGGCTCATCGAAGAGCTCGGGTTCGGTCCCCTCTACCTGGGCGAACTCGGGCGGGTTCGTGGGCTGAGTGAGCCGGACGGCGTGCTCTACAACAAGCAACTCACCCTCTCCGAGGCGAGAGAGGTCGTGGCCGCTCGTCCGTGAATCGGACCGAGGAGGCCAACCGAAACGTGGCTCGCGACAGCGGGCTGAGCGATACTCCCGCGATGCCGCGCCAGGTGCGATCATCCCCCAGCGAGAACAGTGAGGAGGCGAGGGCCTTTCTCCAGAGCCGGGTCGCGCTCTTCTGGAAGGTGATGTTCTTCATCAGCCTGCTGAGCGTCGGCCTGGGCGTCGCCGGAGTGATCGTCGAGCCCGGGGTCGACCACCTGCTCAACATCGTGGGCACGGTCCAGGCAGGGCTCTTCTGGTGGCTCTGCCGGCGGGGGGCGCGATCCATCCGATTCAGTCGGGCCATGGAGGCCGGCGGTCTGCTCTTCAATATGAGCTTGGGCGCCTTCATAGGGCGCTACCTCCTGGGCCAGTTTATCCGCGACTACTCCCTCGTGAGCTCCGAGGGCGTCGGCATGGCGGATGGCTTCGTGTCGATGATGCTCCTCGGCGGGATCACCATGTTGGTCGCGATCCGCGCCGCCCTCATCCCCTCTCTCCCGCGGCGCACGGGGATCCTCACCGCCATATTGGGTGTGCCGGTCTTGATCGTGTCTACCGTCGTCGTGCCCACCCCGGACGGGGGCCTCGCCTGGCGGGCGCTCGACTCGGCCGCCTATCCCTGGCTTCCGATAACCAGCTTGGTCATGTGGGGATTCGCCATCATCACCTGCACCGTCATCTCGTGGGTCATCTACGGCCTCCGTGCTGAGGTCCGCGAGGCCCGTCATCTCGGCCAGTACGTCGTCGAGCAGAAGCTCGGCGAAGGGGGCATGGGAGAGGTCTATCGGGCTCGCCACGGGATGATGCGGCGGCCGTCGGCGATCAAGCTCATCCGGGCCGACCGGGCCGGCGAGATGAACCTGCATCGTTTCGAGCGAGAGGTTCAGCTGACGGCGCGCCTGACCCACCCCAATACGATCACCATCTACGACTATGGGCGAACGGACGACGACATCTTCTACTACGCGATGGAACTCCTCGATGGGGCGACCCTCCAGCGCATCGTCGAGGTCGATGGCGCCCAGCCCGCGGGTCGCGTCGTCCGGGTCTTGGCGATGGCATGCGGCGCCCTCGCCGAGGCTCACGCCACTGGTCTCATCCACCGCGACATCAAGCCCGCCAACATCATGCTCTGCAAACAAGGGGGAGAGCTCGACGTGGTGAAGGTCCTCGACTTCGGCCTGGTCAAAGAGCTCGAAGTCGACGAAGACGTCGCCCTGACAGCCGCCAATACGATCACCGGAACCCCTCAGTATCTGGCGCCGGAGGCGATCCGGGCCTCGGAGGCGATCGACGCTCGGACCGACATCTATGCCCTCGGGGCGGTGGCGTATTTTCTCCTCGCCGGGACCGAGGTCTTCGATGGCAAGTCGGTGGTGGAGATCTGTGGCCAGCACCTCCACGAGGAGCCCGAGCCTCTGTCTGCGCGGGGCGTTGCGGTGCCAGCCGACCTCGAAGAAGTGGTTCTCGCTTGCCTCGCCAAGGACCCGGAGCAGCGCCCCCAGAGCGCGGTCGAGCTCCGACGTCGAGTCGAGGCGTGCGCAGTCGAGGCGTGGGACGACGCCCGGGCGCGGGCCTGGTGGCGCGAGTACCGACCTCTCCTCGAGGGCGCCGGGCAAATGATCCCGGCCGAGAGCAAGACCATCGCGGTCGACGGCGCCCACCGTTCGTCGACAGAACTCACGGGTCCCACCTGAAAGAAACGAGATGTCGAGACCTCACTTCGCGAGCGTGCTCTTCCTCTGCGTCGCCAACTCGGCGCGTTCCCAGATGGCCGAGGGCCTCGCCCGGGACGTCTTCGGCGGCGCCGTGCGTGTGCAGTCCGCCGGCTCCGCGCCGTCGCGGGTCAACCCCTTTGCGGTGCGCGTGATGGGCGAGGTGGGCATCGACCTATCGAGCCATTCGTCCAAGTCGGTCGAGACCATCGACGCGGAGACCGTGGACCTCGTCATCACCCTCTGCGCCGAGGAGGTCTGCCCCGCGTTCCTGGGCGAGGCCCAGCGCCTGCACTGGCCGCTCGAGGACCCCGACCGAAAGAACGAGAGCCTCACCGACGAGGAGCGGCTCGAGCACTTTCGTGTCGCCCGGGATCAAATCCGCGCCCGTCTCGAGGAGCTCGCGGCGGAGCGTGATTAGGTAGTCGGAGCCGGCGCCCGAAAGAGCCGGCCCTCGTGGTTTACGAGCAGAGTCTGGCCGTCTACGAAGCGGCTCGCGCGCAGCTTGCCCTCGAATGGCACGTGGCCGAGGACCGCGGCCCCATCGTCGGTCACGCGCAAGATGGCGGCACCCGCCGCCGACCGGACCGCGACGAGGCCATCGACCGAGAGTCGAACGGGCTCGAGCCAACCCCGGGGGCCGTCACCTTGATGCAGGAAGCGGCCCCCGCCGGTCCGCCACAGCGCGGCGCCGCCGCGTATGTCGTGTTGGTTCGCGAGGGAGAGCGGTGGCAATCTCTCGGGGCGAGGGATGTCGGCCTCGATGCGCCGATCGATCTTGCCGGTGCTCAGGTCGAATCGGATGACCGCCTGGACTCCGCCGATCGAGATGTGCTCGCCATCATCGCTCACGATCCACGGAGTCTGGAACTGAATCGGCGCTTCGAACGAGAGCACCTTTTCGGTGCCCCGGAAGACATGCACCCCCCCTTTTTCGACCGCGATGAGGCGACCACCGGCAAAGCGAAATGCCCCTGCCGTCCGGTTGAGGGGTGCCCGCAAGGCGGGCTCGTTCTCGGACCACCCGTCCTGGGTCAGGTCCCAGACGACGAGGTTGTTGGCGAGGCTGGCGAGCAGCCGACCGTCTGGTGAGAACGCGACCTGGCGCACCTGGAAGTCGTGTTCGGCCAGCTTCCATCGTAGCTTGCCCGTCGCCGTTTCGTAGACGTAGACGTGGCGGTCGTAGCGGCCGCCGCCGTGGCCGATCTCTCCCGTCGCGACGAGGGCGCCGTCGGGGGAGAAGGCGAAAGAGCAGCTTCCGCCAGGGCACGGCAACGATCGATGCAGTTTCCCGGTGGCCGTCTCCCACAACTCGACCTCGTCCTTCCACCCGTCGGTTCCGACGAGGTGGTAGTCCGGGGAGAGCTTCACGCGAACCACCTGGGCGTCGCGTTCCACGACACTCGCGCGGTCACCATTGTGAACGACGATTCGACGTCCGCTCTCGGGGTAGTGGCAGTGCTCGTCGCCCAAGGCGAGGGTGGCCGCATTGTCCGCCCACCGCCCGCGGTCCCGCGCGGGAGGCGTGAAGAGCAGCTCCCGTTGGCCGTCGAAGGACCACCGGGTGATGCTCCCGTCGAAGCCGCGGGCCAGGACTCGGCCGCGGTCGAAGACGACTTCGCGCCAGTGTTCGCCGGTTTCGAGGCGCTTCGTCGGTCTTCCGTCGGTGGTGGCGACCCACACCGCGCCCGCCGTCGTGGCCCAACCTACGCCGTCTGAGTTGTCGAAGAGGGCGACGATCCTCTCGGCGTGTTCCGTCGCCTCCATGATGGTGTCGCCGGTCTTCGTGTCGAAGAGAGCGACGGTGCGGTCTGCGGTGCCCGCGAAGATGGCGCCGCCGTCTCGTGACGCCGCAACTGCGCAAGTCAGCGTATCCCTGACCGTGGGGCGACCGACGAGTCGGTCGCCCGAGGGCGCACCGAAGAACCCGACGAGGCGCGAGCCATCGGGGGACCAGACGCCGACCCGGCGTCCCGGGAAGCCGACGAGGGCGAGTCGTCCGTCGTCCGAGTACCGGAC
>QMMC01000277.1 GCA_003647065.1 Deltaproteobacteria bacterium
CGCCCTTTCGCCTTCTTGGGACCTCTCACGGGGCTTCCCATCGCGGAAGACGCGACGGATCGATCTGCTCCAACGGGACCGCGGCCGCGTCCCGGTCCGAAACGAGAGGCGAGGGCAGACCCCAGGGGATGGCGAGGGCCGGGTCGTTCCAGGCGATCGTCAGCTCGTCGTCGGGCGAGTAAGGCGCGCTGCACTTGTAGGTGAAGAGCGCCTCGTCACTCCGGACGAGGAAGCCGTGGGCAAAGCCTCGGGGGATGAAGAGCTGGTTGTGGCGCTCCGAGTCGAGGACCACGGTGACGTGTTTACCAAAGGTCGGAGAGCCGCGACGCACGTCGACCGCGACGTCGAGGACCTCACCCTGGGCCACGGAGACGAGCTTCGCCTGGCCGGTCGGGTGCTGCAGGTGCAAGCCGCGGAGGGTGCCCCGGGACGACCGGGAGAGGTTGTCCTGAACGAAGTCGACCTCGATCCCCGCCTCGCGATAGCGCGAGGCTCGATAGGTCTCGAGGAACGAACCTCGGGCGTCGCCAAAAACCTGCGGTTCGATGATGAGCACCCCGGGGAGCTCGGTCGCAGTGACCTTCACTCGAGGGGGTCCTCGACGAGTTCTCGCAGATACCGCCCGTAGGAGGTGCCGTTGAGCTTCCGACCGAGGGCGACGAGCTCGTCGTCGTCGATCCACCCCATCCGCCACGCGACCTCCTCGGGGCAGGCCACCATCAGAGAGTGACGCGACTGGACCGCCTGAATGTAGTTCGCGGCCTGCAAGAGCAAGTCCGGGGTGCCGGTGTCGAACCAAGCGACTCCGCGGCCGAGTTGTTCGAGACGCAGTCGCCCGTCCTCGAGGTAGAGACGATTGAGGTCCGTGATCTCGAGCTCGCCCCGAGCCGACGGCTCGAGCCGCTCGACCTTCTCGACGACGCTCGAATCGTAGAAGTAGAGCCCGGGGATCGCTTGATGACTCCTGGGGTGCGCCGGCTTCTCCTCGAGGTCCGTGACGCGCCCTTCGTCATCGACGACGGCCACCCCGTAGGCACTCGGGTCCTTCACCCAATAACCAAAGATCGTCGCGCCGTCATCGCGGGCCGCGACGCGCTCGAGCTTCCCGTGCAAACCGTCGCCGTGGAAGAGGTTGTCGCCGAGGACCAACGCCGACGGATGGCCTTCGATGAACTCACGACCGATGAGGAAGGCCTGGGCGAGACCACCGGGCTCGGGCTGCACCGCGTAGCGGACCTCGAGCCCCCATTGGGACCCGTCTCCGAGCAGAGTCTCGAAGGCGGCCTTGTCGTGCGGCGTGCTGATCAGGAGTATTTCGCGGACACCCGAGAGCATCAGCGTGGTCAGCGGGTAGTAGACCGTGGGCTTGTCGAAGACCGGGAGCAGCTGCTTCGAAACGGCCCGGGTCATCGGATACAGGCGAGTCCCGGCGCCGCCCGCGAGGATGATTCCCTTCCTGTTCATGTACGACCCACTGCGCGAACACCATGATAGGCCACCGAGGCGGCCCGGAGCGAGATTCAGACCGTTTTTGCGGCCTCGGGGTACCGGCGAGACACCCATTCGCGATATTCGCCGGTGGTCACCTGGTTGACCCACTCCTGGTTGCCCAGGTACCAGCGCACCGTCTTTTCGAGGCCGGTCGTGAAGGTCTCGGTGGGCTCCCAGCCGCACTCGTCGCGCAGCTTGCTGGCGTCGACGGCGTAGCGCGCATCGTGACCGGGGCGGTCCGGCACGTAGGTGATGAGCGAGGTGAGCTGGCTCTCGGGGATGCCGGCCTCGCGGGCGACGAGCTCGCAGACCCGCTCGACCACGTCGATGTTGCGCTGCTCGCTGTTGCCGCCGATGTTGTAGGTCTCGCCGACCCGTCCGCGCTCCATGACGGCCCAGATCGCGTCGCTGTGGTCGTCGACGTAGAGCCAGTCGCGCACGTTGGTCCCGTTGCCGTAGATGGGCAGGGGGCGACCTTCGAGGCACCGGGTGATCATCAAGGGGATGAGCTTCTCGGGGAACTGCCGGGGCCCGTAGTTGTTGGAGCAGTTGGTGATCTTGACCGGCAGGCCGTAGGTCCGGTGCCAGGCGCGCACCAAGTGGTCGCTCGCCGCTTTGCACGCCGAGTAGGGGCTCGACGGGTCGTAGGGCGAATCCTCGGTGAAGAGGCCCTCGGCGCCGAGGGAGCCGTAGACTTCGTCGGTGCTGACGTGATGAAAGAAGCCTTCGTCACGCTTCCAGATGCGCCGACAAGCTTGAAGGAGGTTGAAGGTGCCTTCGACGTTGGTGCGCAGGAAGTCGCGCGGGTCGAGGATGCTCCGGTCGACGTGGCTCTCGGCGGCGAAGTGGACCACCGCGTCAGGGCGGTACTCCTCGAAGATCGCGTCGATGCGCTCGGCATCTACGATGTCGGCGTGCACGAACGTGTAGTTCGGCTTGAGGGCAACCTTGGTCAGGCTGTGCGGGTTGGCGGCGTAGGTGAGCTTGTCGACATTGATGAAGTCGTGCTCAGGGTGCCGGAGCACGTACCGCGTAAGGAAGTTCGAGCCGATGAAACCGGCGCCGCCGGTGACGAGTATGCGCATCGAAGAAAGTCCGTTTCCGGGGAGCGTTTAGCACATTTGAGCAGAGCCGCTGGCGCCCTGTAAATTTTTGCACGTACGGCATCGACTTTGCGGGATGACGGGGACGATATCCGATCCTAAGTGCAGGGATTATCGAAGAAAAGGGCTCGAAGCTTCCAGATCCCACAGGAATCTTCGACCGCGACGGCAAAATACGGCTTCGATTTGGCGACGACGAGGCCGAACGCGGGTAGATATCGCCCGGTGGGTCAGTCTTCGTCCAATGCCTCGGGCCTCCCGCGAGCCCTGATCGCGGCGCTTCCGCTCTCGGTCGCGGTGACGATCGCGAGTGAACTCGCCCAGGTGCTGCTCCAAGCACCAGGCCCCGATATGGCACTGGCCTTCGGCGCGGCGAGTGAACTCACCTGGGCCTTCCTGGTGACGGCCTGGCTTCCGTGCACGGTGCTCATCACCCAGGCCGGGGTGCTCGCCTGGGCTCGGCGCCGGCCCACCCACCGTCGAGGGGCCGCGGTGGCGGTGCTGCTGCTCTCACTTCTTCAAGGCGGCCTCGTTCACGTCGCCCTGACGGCGGAGACCCAGCTCGGCGACTACTCGCTGCTGTGGTTCGTGACCCTCGGCTTCGGCGTCATGCAAGCCGGCGCCTTCGTCGCTGCCGGTTCCGTCATCACCGCCGCGGCCTTCGATTCTCACCCGCGCGCTCGGCTCGCCTTGCGGCGCGGAGCCGCCGCCGTCTTCGCCCTGGGCGCGGCGGCGACCTGGATGATCAACTACGTTTGGTACCCGAGCTTCTACCTGCCGTCGGAGGCCCTCTCGGTCTTCGTTCTGCTTTGTGCCGTCACCGCCTTCGCCCTCGTCGGGACGGAGGCCCGGGTCCGGCGCACCATGCTCGTCAGCGGGGGAGCCCTGATCCTGTTCTGCGGCGCCGGCCTCCTGGTCCCAAGTCTTCGCCTCGCGGCACGCCCCTCGGTCTACCAACACAGCGCCCTCGGGAGAGCGCTCGGCATTCGTCAGGCCCTTGCTCGCGAAGCCGAACGAGGCACCCGGCTCCTGCCCGAAGCGAGCCGTCAACGGGAGTTGCGCCCCGACCCGGACGGGCTCGCCCGCTTCGCCGAGTTCTCTCGGCTCCCGCCACTGCCGGATGACTTCGCCCTCGGGGACCATGATGTCGTCTACATCCTCAGCGAGTCGTTCCGATACGAAGAGACCAGCCTCGCCGACCCCTCCCTCGAGACCACGCCGGTCCTCGCGGACTTCGCACGCCAAAGCATGACTTTCAGTCACGCAACTTCCCCTTCAATCGGGACCTTTCCGTCGCTGACGGCCCTGCTCTCGATGACCACCCCATCCTTTGCGGCGGTCGACGTGCCGCCGTCGTTCTGGACCGGGCGCCTGCGCGCCGATGCGACCACCGCGCCCGAGGTCCTCGCCGAGGACGGTTACGAGACGTTCTGGGCGGGACACAACTTCCAAGGGGTATTCGACACCGCCCTCCTCGGCGTCCGTGAACGCTTCGAAGAGACGCACTTGATCGAAATCCCCCACGACGAACCTACGCCCAACGACGAAGACATCGCCAACGCCGCCATCGCGACCATCCGCCGGCACCGCGCGGCAGATCGGCGCTTCTTCGGCCTGATATTCTTTTCGGCTCCCCACGATGCCTACCGCGCGCACGACCCCGGCCTTCCGTCGGCGCGCCCGATCGACCGCTACCGCCAGGAGCTGCGCTTCGTCGATGAGCAAATCGGCCGGGTACTCGACGAGCTCCAGCGAGACGGCGGTGATGAGCGCACGGTGGTCATCATCAGTGGGGACCACGGAGAAGCCTTCGGCGAGCACCGCTTCGATTATCATTCGACCTCCGTTCATCAGGAGCAATCTCGGGTGCCTCTGCTGGTGCACGTGCCGGGCCTGGCGCCAGCCGAGGTGCACCTGCCCACCTCCAACACCTACGTGCTCCCGTGGCTGCTCCTCCGAGGCCCCCGGGCAGCTCGGGAGGCGGCCGAGCGCGTAATCCGTGAAGACCTCGGGCCCCTCTTCCGAGATACGGAAGGGGCGGTCCTCGTGGAGATGGTGAGCCGCCGGTACCAGCGAACGGCCCTGCGGTATCCGCACTACACGCTGATTCACGACCTCTTCGGCGACGTGACCCGTATCTACGACACGGATCGCGATCCCGGGGAGCAAGAAGACCTCGGGCCCCTGGATCCAGGACTCCGGCAACGTTTTCGGGCACGGATCGAGGGCTATCGGCGCGCGCGCTTCGAGGGCCAGCGCTTCGTTTTCATCGAGCCCCTGCCCTCGCGGCGATGATCTGGAAGGCGCCCGCGCCTTCGTGGCCGGTTCCGCCCATCTGCGCTAGGCTTCACCGCATATTCGGGACCTTTCTTTGCTGGAGACGATGATGAAGCACACGACAGCAGCGCTCTTGGGCGTCGGGCTCGCCTTGGTGCTCCTCGGTGGGTGCGGACGGTCAACCCTCAGCGGACCCGACGACCCCACCGTGGACTCGTCGGTCGACTCGTCCATGGACTCGTCGATCGACAGCTCGCCCCCCGATTCGGGAGTCGACAGCAGCCCCGGCTGCGGCGACGGCATGTGCATGCCCGGCGAAGACTGCGCGAACTGCCCGGTCGACTGCGGCTTGTGCATGGGCTGCGGCGACGGCGCCTGCAGCGACGGCGAGTCCTGCAGCAGCTGCCCCTCCGACTGCGGCATCTGCGAAACCTGCGGCGACGGCATGTGCGCTCCCGGCGAAAACTGCGGGAGTTGCCCCACCGACTGCGGCATCTGCATGGCCTGCGGTGACGGGCTCTGCTCCGAGACAGAGAGCTGCTTCTCCTGCCCCGGCGACTGCGGCCTCTGCATGAGCTGCGGTGACGGGACCTGCGCCGGCACCGAGGACTGCACCTCGTGCCCCATGGACTGCGGCCTCTGCGAGACCTGCGGTGACGGCACCTGCAGCCCCAGCGAAGATTGCACGACCTGCCCCACGGACTGCGGTCTCTGCATGGCCTGCGGCGACAGGCGCTGCGAGGGGACCGAGACCTGCTCGAGCTGCCCCGGCGACTGCGGGCGCTGCATGACCTGCGAGAATGGCTACTGCGAGCCCGAGCTCGGCGAGGATTGCCTCACGTGCACCCCCGACTGCGGCGAGTGCGACAGCTGCGGCGACGGCACCTGCAACATGACCAGCGAAGACTGCTTCACCTGCCCGACGGACTGCGGCATCTGCAGCGGCTGCGGCGACGGTCGCTGCGAGGTCACCGAAGACTGCTCGAGCTGCAGCCGGGACTGCGGCGTTTGCTCGTTCTGCGGCAACGGTATCTGTGAAGACGCGGGCGGGTTCGAGACATGCATCAACTGCGCGGCGGACTGCGGCACCTGCACCACCATCACCTGCGGCGAGGTGCTCACCTGCACCCTCGGCTGCATCGACTTGGGCGGCACCCCCCCGAGCTTCAGCATCAGCTGCATCGGTTCATGCACTGCGAGGACCTGCCCCGACGTCGCGTTCATGATCGATCAGTTCGTCAACTGCGCGATCACCGAGTTCATCGGCTGCGGCAGCATCGAGTGCATCATGCGCGAGTGCTCGGAAGAGGTGGCGGCGTGTCTACGCACCCGCTGCCCCCCCATGCCCTAGCAATCGCGCCCACGCA
Organism: Deltaproteobacteria bacterium; assembly: GCA_003647065.1. Lineage (GTDB taxonomy): Bacteria > Myxococcota_A > Polyangia > Polyangiales > B10-G4 > B10-G4. Next base: position 6,239 of record QMMC01000277.1, read on the forward strand.
CGCCATTCGCCTAGGTGGCAATCCGGCTCCGGTCGACTAACGTCGCCCTTCCGCCTTTTTGCCACCGGCTTACCTCCTCGACGTGGTCCTCGAAATACCTTTGGTATTCCTTCGGCCCGCCCCTGCGGGCGCGCTCGGCGACTGACGCACGTGGACGCGATTGCCCCAACTGAGTCAGCCGGGATTTGGGGACGCGTGGTTGCTTAATTGTCTTACGGTTGGCGCCTGCGCGGGCGCTCGCCGGCTGACGCAAGTGGACACCATTGCCCCATCCGCGCGAGGTACGCACGCCTCCGGCGTGATGCGCGGGATTGAACGGTGTCGGATGGAGCGTGAGACACAAGCGAGGTGGTCTCGGTTCTGAGCAGCCCGCGGAGCCTACCTTTTGTAGGTGAGCAGGCAGCGCAGGAACCGAGGCCAGATCGCGCCGTGGATCGCGGTCCAGGCGATACTGTTTAGTCGCCGAGGACGGTGACGGTGACCTTGCGGCGGTGGGGGTGGGCGCGGTGTTCCCAGAGGAACACGCCCTGCCAGGTGCCGAGGTCGAGGCGCCCGCCGGTGACGGGCACGTTGAGCGACGTGAGCGTGAGGGCGCTGCGCACGTGGGCAGACATGTCGTCTGGGCCCTCTGCGGTGTGGCGGTAGATCGGGTCGCCATCGGGGACGAGGCGCGCGAAAAACGCGTCGAGGTCCCGGCGGACCTGGGGATCCGCGTTTTCGTTCACGAGCAGCGACGCGCTCGTATGGTGCACGAAGATGGAGCAGAGCCCCTCGGTGACCGCGCCGTCGACGACCGCCCGGCGCAGTCGGTCGGTCAGGTCGTAGGTTCCACGACCTCGGTCCGTGTGAATGGTGAGGACCTCGCGGTGGATCACTCCGCCGCCTCCGCCTCGTCCATACGCAGCCATAGCGCCGTCTGGTCGCCCTCGTAGACGAGAGTGTCGCCCTGGCGAAACTCGAATTCGTAGCGGGCGAGGGTCTTCGTCTTGCCCTTGCGCACCTTCGTGGTGTGACAGTCGATGATGATCGGCTCGCCGGGTGAGGCGAGGGCCTTGAAGCGCGCCTTGTGAATGCGGCCGCCGTAACCGATCCACCCGTCAGCGTGGCGAAGGTCGAGGACGTAGTAGGCGTGCACGAAGCCGACCATGCCGGTCATGTGAACCATGAGACCGCCGGAAACGTGGCGCGGGTGGCGCACCGGGTGCACGCGTTGTTCCCGGGTCAGGGGCAGCTCGGAGTGGGTCGGCATGCGACAGACGACCCGCCCGGCTTCGCGGTCGACGAGGCTCACCTCGTCGAGGAGCAGCCCTCCCGGGCCGTAGGGGCAATCGTCGATGAAGGCTTGATCCAGGGCCATGGCGGCCGAAGTCTGGCCGACCGGATGCGACGGTCAAGTGCCCCCGAGGGACCGCTCGAGAGGAACCAGATAGCCCAGGGGCGGCAACGGCCCACGAAAACCCAAGGCTTTTCGGATCGTCGCCCTACATGCTTCGTGCTAGCAGTCGCTGCTGTCCCCGAGAGGGGTCGTTCGAGCGAGTGAATCCCGGTGTCCGACGTCACGACAGAACAGCCGACGAGCGACCCCCCAACGGGGGACGAAGAAGGCACCGACGGGCACGAAGCGCTCGAGATCAGCGGTCGCCTCATCGCGAAGAACACTCTACTGAACCTCGGCGGGCAGATCGTACCGATCGCCGCGGTGGTCCTCGCGGCGCCCTACCTGATCGCGCAGCTCGGAGAAGCGCGCACCGGCATCCTCGCCGTGAGCATGGCCATCCTCAACTTCTCGCCGCTCCTCGACCTCGGCTTCGGACGAGCGCTGCGGAAACGCATCGCCGAAGTGCTGGGCCGTGGCGAAACGAGCCGCGTCGCACCGATCGCGACGACGGCGCTCCTCTCTCAGCTCGCGGTGGGCCTCGTCGGGGCATTGCTGCTCGCCGCCATCACCCCGCCCCTCGCCGACACCTGGCTTCAGATCCCACCGGACTTGCAAAGCGAAGCGCGCGCGACTTTCGCCCTCATCGCCTTCGCTCTGCCCCTCAGCGTACTCATCGAATCCCTCGTCGGAGTGCTCGAAGCGGGGCAGCGCTTCGGCCTGGTCAACGTGATCCGCGTGCCCTTTCTTCTCTCGGAGTCCCTGCTCCCGCTCCTCGGCGTTCACCTCGGCTGGACCCTCGACTCCATCGCCGGCCTCATGCTCGGAGTCACCGTCGTCTTCGTCTTCGCGTACGCAGCAGCCTGCGGTTGGGTCTTCCCCGACCTCTTGCGCCGCCCACGCTTCGACCGAACCGAACTCACGAAACTCTTCGGCTTCGGCAAATGGGTCATGGTGTCGAACGCCGTCTCTCCGGCGCTGATGTATCTCGACCGCTTGGCGATCGGGGCGTTGATCAGCATGACCGCGGTCACGGCCTATACGGCTCCTTTCGAAGCGATCACGCGGCTCAGCCTGGTGCCGGCGGCGCTCGCGGCGACGCTCTTTCCCGCCTTCAGCGCGCTCTCCGGCCAGGGGCACCACGCACGCCTCGACCGGTACGCTCTGCGCGCTGCGGGGTACCTTCTCGTCCTCCTCGGGCCGGTCGTGGTGCTGACGATGATCTTCAGCCGGCCCATCTTGACGAGCTGGATCGGGGCAGACCTCGCCGAGGACGGTGCCCTGGCGCTGACCATCCTGGCCTTCGGCGTGCTCGTCAACGCCCTCGCCCACGTGCCGTACTCACTGGTGCAGGGGCGCGGGCGCCCGGACCTGACGGCGAAATTTCACGCGATAGAGCTCCCGATCCACGCCGTCCTCGTCTTTGCCTTCGTGCATTGGTGGGGCATTCCGGGAGCCGCCCTCGCCTGGACGGTCCGCGTCACCCTCGACGCGCTGCTGCTCTTCTTCGCGAGCGTGAGCCTCTCGCGGGAGGCTGAGGCTCAGGAGCGCAGCGCCCGTGTTACGCCCGAAGCGCGTGAATCGTTGGAGACGCCGAGCTCGGCGAGCAACGCGGTGAGCCGCACGCCGTGAGCTTCTAGGGAGTAACGCTCGGTGACGAAGTCGATGCCGGCGGCGGAGAGCCTATGCCAGAGCGCATCGTCTGTATGGGCGCGCACTAGGGCCTCGCCTATCGCCTCAGGCTCATCGGCGACGAGGATGTCGTGATCGGTCTCGAGGCCGCTGCCCTCGACGCCGACCGAGGTCGTGACGCAGGGCACTCCGCGGCCGAGGCTCTCAGCGACCTTGCCCTTGAGCCCGGCGCCGTAGCGTAGCGGCGCGACGCTCACCCGGACGCGGTCGAACATCGCCCCGAGGTCGGCGACGTGGCCGTGGACTTCGATGTCGTCCGCGGCCAGGTCGAAGATGGAGCGAGGGGTCGAGCTGCCCACGATGTGCAGCTTCATCCCCGGCGCGAGCCTTCGCACCTCGGGCCAGATCGAGCCGACGAGGAAATCCACGGCGTCGACGTTGGGGCGGTGCCGGAAGCCTCCGACGAAGAGCACCCCTTCCCGCCCTTCGAGGGCGGCGCCGAGGCCCGGGATCTCTCGCAGCAACGGCACGATGTCGACCCGGGCGCCGGGGACCTCGTGGCGAAGAACCTCTGCCTCGAGGCTGCTGAGAACGATGGTCGCGTCGGCGCGCCTCACGGCCCCGAGCTCGCGCCGCCGGGTGTCCGCCGCCTTCCACTTCATGACCGTGGACCCG
>QMMC01000278.1 GCA_003647065.1 Deltaproteobacteria bacterium
GAGCTCTGGAAGTACGTGCACGAAGACGGGACCGACAACTGGATCGCCGAAGAGATCGGCAACACGCCCGAACCAGTCCCACAACCTCGGCGCTCGTGTGGCGACCAGGCGCGCCGCGATGCCGCTCTCGAGCTCGCCGGCATCCGCGACGAGTTGCAGGACCCAGGCCTACATCCCCTCGTGGACTGCAGAGTGGATGCACCGCGCGTGGTCTGCGACTACACCTCCAACCCGCACAACACCATGCGCTTCGTGGCTCGCGTGAAGGCGAACGGCGAACTCGATCTCTGGGTCGTCGCGCAAATTGGCTCGCGCTACGTCGGCGCTCTTGCCGAGGCGCACCCCGAATGGGAGCCCGAAGAGCGCGATTTTGCGACGTTCTTACAAACGGCTGCGTCCGACCCGTGTTCAACGCGCGAGGCCGAGACGACGACGGGTCTCTGAGTGAAAGACACGATCAACCTCGCCCTCGCTGCCCGGCACGATACATGAACGGCTCCGCCGCCAACTCCTGGATAGGCAAGACCGTAGGGGGTCGGTTTCGACTCGATCGTGCGATCGGCGAAGGCGGCATGGGAGCCGTCTTCGAGGCCCAAGACCTGACAAACGGCGTGCGCGTCGCGTTGAAGATGCTGCGTCCACAGCTCGCCCGGGAAGAGCAACACCTGGCGCGATTTCGCCGCGAGGCCGAGGTTACGGGCTTGCTGGCGCACCCCCACGTGGTGCGGTCGGTCGCCACCGGCATCGACGACGACGGCACCGCCTGGCTCGCCATGGATTTGGTCGAGGGGCAGACGCTGTCGGCGTTGGTGCGCCGCGAGGGCGTCCTGCCTCGGGTCGATGCGGTGAGCATCACCCGACAAATTGTCGCGGCCCTCGCCGCCGCTCACGAGGTCGGCGTGGTGCACCGCGACCTCAAGCCCGCCAACGTCATGGTGACCGTACGTAGTGGACGGCGACACGTCACGGTCGTGGACTTCGGCATCGCCCGCTTCGTCGGCAGCGCCGGGTACGAGAAGCTGACCGCGACGGGCCTCATGATCGGCACCCCGTCCTATATGGCCCCCGAGCAGGCCTTCGGGGACTCCATCGACGGGCGCGCCGACCTCTACTGCGCGGGCGCCATCCTCCATACGCTACTGACAGGCCAGCCTCCCTTCGGACGGGGGGGCTTCGAGGTGGTGCTGCCCCGGGTGATGAACAACCAACGGGAGCGACTAACCGTCACCCGCCGCGACCTCGGCCCCATCGTCGAAGTGGTCGAGCGGTGTCTCGAATACGAGGCAGAAGACCGCTATCAATCGGCCTTCGACCTCGACCGCGCCCTCGCGCCCTTCGACGAAGCGCAGACGAGCGTCCAGGCGTGGGTGCGTCCGGAGACGATTCACACCCTGGTCCTCGCCCCCGACCCCGTCCTCGACGCTCCGCGGCCGCGGCGTCGTCCGAAGACCGTGGCCCAACCAGCCCGGGTCGACCCAACGGCGATCGAACAACCGCAACTCGAACCCACCGTCGGTGCGGCCGGGGTCAGCCGAACCCGCGCGGGCAGTCCCACGACCTCCGAGGCCCCCACGGCGACCCGCGCCCACATGCCAACGAACGGGAAGCGCATCGTGGCCATCTCGGCTATCGCCGTGGCGATGATGGCAGGGCTCGTGGTTGCCTCGTTGGCCTTCTTTTTCTGGCGCCCGTCCGCTTCGACGACCGCGGCCACCTTGCCCCCGGGGTCCTCGGCGGACCAGCCCGCCGCCGTCGCCCCCGTCGAGGTGGCCCCAGAGCCGATGCGTCCATCGACACCGGCGGCCACAAACGCGGCCGCGAATACGACCCCCGCCCCGGAGGACGACACCGCCCCGGAACCCGTCGAGGCCCCGGCGGAGACCGTCACGGTCGATCCGCCGACCCGCGAGGCGGCGCACCGGCCCCCCCAGCCCCGAGGGCAAGCGGGCACGCGCCGCGACCCGCCGTCGAGCCCAGCCCGCGGCGGGCCGGGGCTCCTGGTGATATTCGACGTCGAGCCAGGCCCCATTCCCGTTGGGACAGTTCGTCACAACCTTCGGAGGCGCGAGGGAGTGTTTCGCGCGTGCATCGAGCAGATCGGTCCCCTCGGCGCAACGCCTCCGTTCACCGGTCGAATGGACTGGGCCCGGATCAACACCTACTTGAGCCAGAATCTGCGGATGAGCGCCAACACCCCCCCGCCGGTCGCCACCTGCATCGAGGCTCGCCTGGGCAGGGAGATTGGCCTGCCCTTCCCCAGCAGCGGGAATCAGTATGCGCGGATACGAATCGTCGCCGCACCGCGAACATCGATCATGGTCCGTTGACCGTAGCCCGGCGAGGCCGGTGGCGATCAGAGTTGTGCTTGGTGTGGCCGTTCGCCAACTCCGGATAGACCGGCAGCCTGTTCGAGCTAGGACGCCCCGATCGTATCACCCATGATATCAGAAATTTCGACGTAACCCCGTGAAACCACTAAGATTGTTGATCGCCATGTATAGTCCTATACATGGGGCCTCGGGATACACCTCCCCCCACGCTCGCCGTTGAAAGCTCGTGATTCGGCTGGTATCCCACAACTGCGGATGCGACGAGCAGAGCACATCATGACCGTAGTCTCGACCATGGCGGGGGTCGCCCTGCCCTTCACCTTGCTCTTCTCTCTGCTTCTGGCCATCTCGTGCGGCGGCACGCAGACCCGAACCGCCGCCCCGTGCATGTCCGACGTGGAGTGCCACGGCGACCGTATCTGCCACGGCGGCAGCTGCCGCTTCATCAGTGAAGTCGAGGACGAGCTCGCGGCCCAGCGAGCCGCTCAGGACGCCGCCCTCGCGGGGTCCGCCGACGCCTCTGTCTCGTCCCCGACGGACGCGGGCACCGGCGACGCGGAGACCGTGGCCACCACCGCGGGAACCGAGAGCCCCACCTTCATGGGTGGCCCCCAACGCACCGGACGCACCGCCAACCGGGGCCCCGCCGCGATGCCCCAGGAGCGCTGGGCCTTCCGGACACGCTCGCGCGTCTTCTCCTCGCCGATCGTCGCGGCGACCGGCGAGATCTACATCGGCTCGCTCGACCGGACCTTGTCCTCTGTTGGGAACGACGGGCGCCTCCGGTGGCGCTACACCGGCGGCGACAAGTTCTACGCAACCCCCGCCGTCGGCCCCGACGGGACCATTTACGCCGCGTGCGACGACCGCTCCGTCGTCGCCCTCACCGCCACGGGACAGGTCCGGTGGCAGCGACGCCTCGGCGCCCCGGCGAGCGCGAGCCCTCTCCTCGGCCCCGGAGCCCAGCGGCTCTTCGTCGCCGCCGACGGCCTCTACGCCCTCGATATGACCGGCGAGGTGGCTTGGCACGTCGCGACCGCGGGGCACATCCGCAGCACTCCGGCCCTGCACCCCAATGGCTTCGTGGTCATCGGCACCGCCGACGGGAAAGTGCTCGCTTTCGGCACCGATGGCCGCCCTTATTGGGAGACGGCGGTCGGGGCCAGCATCGACGGCGGGGCGTCAATCGGCGACGACGGAACGATCTATGTGGGCCACGACGGCGGCGAAGTGGTTGCACTCCGCGCGGACGGACGCATCCTATGGCGGTATGAAGCTGGTGGGGATGTCCGTGCGACCCCCGCCATCGCCCCCGACGGCACGATCATCGTCGGCAGCTACGATCGGAAAATCCACGCAATCAATCCCGATGGCACGCCCCGCTGGCAGGTAGAAACCGCCGGCCGCGTTCGCTCATCGGCTCGAATCGACTCCGAGGGCCGCATCTATGTGGGCTCTCAAGACAACTTCCTCTACGCGCTCTCCCCGAGCGGTGAGGTCCTCTTCCGGCTCAACGTGGGCCAGGACGTCGACTCCACCCCGGCCATCGGCCCAGACGGAACGCTGTACGTGGGCGCCGATGATGGCGCTCTACACGCGTACCGCTGAGCCCGAGCGCTGAGCCCTACGAAAGAAAACATGACTTCAAGAATCGACAAGGACGCCGTCCTCAGCGTCCTCCGCGACCGCGCCCCGCGCGGCGTCCACCACGGCGAGGTCCTCGGCGCCCTCGACGCTCCCAAAAAGGACCGAGACTACGTCCTCGACCTCCTCGAAGACCTCGTCGAACACGGCCTCGCCAAGCAGATGCCGGGTCGGCGCTTCCGCGCCGTCAAACAGACCCCCATCCGCGTGGCCCCGACCCGCGGGCGGCGCTCCGGCGGAGAGACCGTCGACGGGCGCCTCACCATGCACCGGAACGGCTTCGCTTTCGTCGCCGCCGATGATGGGGGCCCGGACATCTTCATCCCGCCGCCCTCGGTCGGCGCCGCGTTTCACGGCGACCGGGTCCGCGTCTCGGCACGGCCGAGCCCCAAGGGGCGCGAAGGCACGGTCACCGAGGTCCTCGAGCACAGCCTCCGGTTGGTCGGCGGGGTGCTCCGCCGGTCCGGGGGCAACACCTGGGTCGACCCCGACGACGCGCGGCTCCGAGGTCCCTTGGTGGTCGTCGGCCCCATCCCCGAAGACGCAAAGTCGGGCCTCCAGGTCGTCGCCGAAATCGTCCACTACCCGCGCTACCCTGACGAGGTTCCGGAGGTCGAGGTCATCGAGACTCTCGGCGCCGCTGGCGTCACCGCAGTGGAGGTCCGGAAGCTGAAGATCCGAGACGGCGTCGTCGAGGAGTTTCCCCAGGACGTGCGCCGCGAGGCGGAGACCTTCGCCAAGAGCGTCACCAAGGCCGAGAAGGCCAAGCGCGAAGACCTGCGCGATTACGAGCTGGTCACCATCGACCCCTCGGACGCCCGAGACCACGACGACGCGCTCTGGGCCGAGCGCATCAAGGGCGGCGGGTTCCGCGTGCTCATCGCGATAGCCGACGTGGCCCACTACGTGCGCCCGGAGACGGCGATCGACCGCGAGGCCTTCGAGCGAGGGTGTTCGATCTACCTGCCGGACCGGGCCATTCCCATGTTGCCGCCGGAGCTCTCGAGCCACCTCGCGTCGCTGGTGCCCAACAAGGACCGCCTGACGATGGCGGTTTTGGTCGAGCTCAGCGCAACCGGCGCCGTCAAGAAGCACCGGTTCATCGAAGGGGTCATGCGCTCCCGGGCCCGGATCACCTACGACGGGGCAGCGAGGGCCCTGGGGCTCACCGACCAACCGAAGCGGGAAAAAGAGGCAGAGGACCGCATCGAGATGCTGCGCGTGCTCTTCGACGCGGCGAAGGTGCTGCGTGCCCGTCGAAGCAAGCGCGGCTCGCTCAACTTCGACCTCCCGGAGCCCCGGCTGAAGCTCGACGAAGAGACCCAGGAGCCCATCGACGTCTACCGCCAGAAGGGCGACCCGGGCATTCGCCAGGCCTACAACCTCGTCGAGGAGATGATGCTCCTGGCGAACGAGACCGTCGCCGAAGACCTCGAGCGCCGGGGCATGCCCGCGGTGTACCGGGTCCACGGCATCCCGGACGAAAAGAAGCTGCTCAAGGTCACCGAGGTCGCCCACGCCCTCGGAGAGGTCCTCTCACCGGACGACGCCGTCGTGCCGAAGGAGCTGGCGAAGTTCGTCCGACGCATCGAGGGCAAGCCGAACGCCCGGACCATTCACTACCTGCTGCTCCGAGCGATGCAGCAGGCGGCCTACGATACGAAGTGCATCGGTCACTTCGCCCTCGCGGCGAAGTACTACTGCCACTTCACCTCTCCGATTCGGCGCTATCCCGACCTCTGCGTTCACCGCGCCATGAAGGTAGTGATCCGCGACGAGGAGTATTACGGCGACGACCTCCGGCGCGACTTCAAGCGGGCCTCGATCGAAGCGAGCCGACTCGAGCGACGAGCCACCAAGCTCGAGCGCGACGTCCTCGACCTCTACCGCTGTGTCCTGATGCAGGACCGAATCGGCGAAGAGTTCGACGCGACGATCACGGGCATGTCGGGGCATGGTTTTTATTCGAGCTTCGATGAGCCCTTCGTCGATGCGTTGACGCCCCTCGAACGCCTCGCGGACTACTTCGAGGTCGACGACCTCGGGATCCGCATGATCGGCGAGCGGACCGGGACGCGGTTCGAGCTCGGCGACAAGATTCGCCTGCGCCTCGAAAACGTGAGCCTCGAGCGCCGCGAAATCACCGCGGTGCCCATCGGAGACATCACCCGGGACCCAGACCAGGTGGCCAGCCGCAAGGCGCTCCCAGGGCGCCGCGGGCAGGGCCGGGACCGGGGAGCGGCAGATGACCGCGGGCCCCGTGGAGACCGGGGCCGCGGCCGGAAGAGCGAGCGAGATGAGGGTGCTCCGAAGGGCGCCCCGAAGGGCCCCGCGGCGCGCCGGGGGGACGACGCTGGGCGCAAGAAGCGACGCGACGCCCGGGACGAGAAGCGCGAGAAGAAGAAAGAGCGGCGGGGGCGTGGCAAGCCGAAGGGCAGCGTCAGCGGCGGGGGCAGCAAGGGCGGCAAGGGCGGCAAGACCAGGAGAAAGCGCTAATGGCGGCGAAGCGGAAAGCGAAGAAGGTCACGACCGTGCGGCCGATGCCGCGGCTCATCGCGGCCAAGCGCGACGGCGAAGCGCTCAGCGCCGACGAGATCCGCGCGATCATCGCCGGATACACCGACGGCTCGGTCCCCGACTACCAGCTCAGCGCCCTGGCGATGGCCATCTACTTCCAGGGCATGACGCCGGCCGAAACAGCGGCCCTGACCCTCGCGATGCGTGACAGCGGCAGCGTCGTCGACACCTCGTCCATCGCCGGCAAGAAGATCGACAAACACTCCACCGGCGGCGTCGGAGACAAGGTCTCGATCTGCCTCGCTCCGTTGGTCGCCGCCTGCGGGGTGAAGGTGCCCATGGTCAGCGGCCGGGGCCTCGGCCACACCGGCGGGACCCTCGACAAGCTCGAAGCAATCCCCGGCTTCAGCGTCGACATGACCACCAAGCGCTTCGTGCGCCTGGTCGGGAAAAACGGCTGCGCTCTCATCGGCCAGACGAAGGACATCGCCCCGGCGGACAAGCGCCTCTACGCCCTCCGCGATGTCACCGGGACCGTGGAGTCCATCCCCCTCATCACCGCATCCATCCTCTCGAAGAAGCTCGCCGAGGGCATCGACGGACTGGTCCTCGACGTGAAGGTCGGCCGCGGCGCCTTCATGAAGACCCGCAAGGACGCCAGGGCCCTGGCGCGCTCCATCGTACGCGTCGGCGCGCTCTCGAAGACGCGGGTCACCGCCATTTTGACGTCGATGGACCAGCCCCTCGGCTGCGCCGTCGGCAACGGCCTCGAGACCGCCGAGGCCTTCGAGGTCCTCACCGGGGGCGGTCCCGAGGATCTGGTGGAGATCACCATGGCCCTCGGCGCAGAGATGCTGCGCATGGCCGGCCTCAGCCGAACCGAAACCCAGGCCCGGGCGAAGATGGCCCAGGCCATCGCCGACGGGTCGGCGGCCGACGTCATGGAGCGCATCATCAAAGACCAGGGCGGTGACCCGCGGGTCGTGCGCGAGCTGGACCGATTGCCCCAGGCTCCGAAGAAGACAGTGGTCCGGGCTGAGGCTACCGGCTACGTGAAGGCCATCGATGGCCTCGAAGTGGGACTCGCCTGCATGAACCTCGGCGCCGGGCGATCTCGGGCCGACCAGGAGGTCGACCCGGCCGTCGGGGCGGTGCTTCATGCCAAGGTCGGTGACCGCATCGAAAAGGGCGCCCCGGTGGCGACCGTGCACGCGCGCGATGCCAAGCAGGCACGAGTGGCGGCGAAACGCATCCTGGGTGCCTACGAGACGACGAGCCGCAGGACGAAGCGGCCGACCCTGGTCCTCGAGACGATCCGTAAGTAGGGCCGCCTCACGGCCTGACGGCTCCGCAGTGGAGACGGTCGCCCTCGCCGCCGGAGGCTCATCGGTCCCTAGGTAACCGAGAGCCTCGGCGGTCAACGGCCGCACCACGCGCATCGCCGGCGAGTTTGAGCGAAGCGCTCAGAGTGTCACCCATGTCCCCGGTCTGTTCTGTCACCTATGTACCCGGTTCAGACCTGGGAACGGGAACGGGAACGGGCTACTCGGCTGTAGCCGTGCTTGGCTTCGCTGTCGAAGTCCGTGGAGCTGCACGGGTACAGACGAGTCGACGCGTCCGGGCGCAGCCCGGACGCAAGTCAACGCGAACGGGAACTCGAACGGGCTACTCGGCTGTAGCCGTGCTTGGCGGAGCGGACGAAGTCCGTGGAGCTCGCCCAGGCCTCTCCCTGTCAGCTCGACGACGCCCTCAGCCGCGCGGCAGCGAAGCTCCTCGAAGGCGGATAGCTCGCATGAAGCCAACCCGGGCCCGGAAAGTTGACCGATCACTCTTTCCACGAAACACGCACTTCCGTCACCACGCGATCCATCCGGTAGGGCTGTGGAGCGGAGCGGGAGCGGTGGCTGTGGCTGTGCCACCTCGAGTTCTTCGCCCCTACCGGTCGTAGCGCCCGTGCTGCTTTTCGCCCTCTGCATCTTGCTGCGCAGGCGGCGCAAATAGCGGAGCCCCTCTGCTGGGGAGCGCATGGGGCGAGACCAGTCGAGACCCGGGAGCGTGTAACGCGTTCCGGATTCCGGGGGCGGCGCCGGCCCGCCGACTGGCCCCGCGAGGTCGTCAACGACGTCGGCCTCGGCGGTGGGCGGCGTGGAGCCTGGCTGCAGAGGGGTCGCGGTGCCCGCCCAGCCCGTCAGGCATGCGGGGCGGCGTAGCGTGGTTGGATTTCCTAGGCACCCACCATGAAAAATAGCCAAGCAGCAATCCCAACCAGTGCGTACACACCCATCAATTCGATCGATGCCCGTCGGTAGTGGGGGGCTCCGGTGCGCTTGTAGCGTCTACCGATGAACAAACCCCACTGGATGAAAACGAGCCAGAACACCGACATCGTGACCAAGCTACCGTTGCGAATCTTCGATGTGGCGTCCCATGAGGTGATAGCGCCGGCCACACCGAGCGGGATGTTCAGCAGCAGACTCATGGCTAGCCCCGGGTTGTACCAGCGCCGAAATCCCGACTTTATTATCGGGATGATGTGCGCGACGCCCGCCAGGATCGAGAAATAGGCTGCGGCTGAGAGCCAGGCCCGATCAACAAGCGCGGTCAGAAAAGCGAGCGTGGGCAGGCCGATCCAGACGAGTGGGATATTGACCAGGAAGACGGCACGTTCGTCGAGGATACGGTCAACGCCCTCGAGCTTGAGGAAGTTCACTGTAAAGTCCTCGAGGAAGCCGCCGGGAATTACGAACTCTTCGAACTCGTGGAGGGTGTAGGCGCAGGCAATCCAACCGGCCAGGGCGATTGAGATGTCGATCTCGCCGAGGGCAAAGAGAATCCCGACCACTGTCGCGCCCATCACGCCCCAACCGAAGCCCATCTTCGGCCATTGATAGAAGATGAAGTCACCCAGCCGGCGGGCGATCGAGGACTCGTCGGGGCAGTAGGCTGCGTCCTTGTGGGCCGGGCGTGGGTCTTGGTTTGGCATGGGCGGATAGTGGACATGAAGCCCGCAACGGCTACATGACGTCCACTCATTCGTGCACGCGCCGGTTGGCGCTGGGCATCTGTCCGAGGCGATAGGAGCCCTTGAGTTCGCGGAAGAGCAGCTCGACCTCCCATCGCGCGGCGTCCACCGCCGTGAAGTGTTTCGCCGCGGATAGCTCGCATGAAGCCAACCCGGGCCCGGAGAGTTGACCGATCACTCTTTCCACGAAACACGCACTTCCGTCACCACGCGATCAATCCGGTAGGGCAGCGGACGGGGCATGAATCGCCGCATTCGCTCCCCGGAAGGGCGGGCCCCCCCAAAGTACGCAGCGGTGCCTCCGGCCGCGGGGACGGCACGCTGCTTCTGCCCGGTGGCCTCAAGCCA
>QMMC01000279.1 GCA_003647065.1 Deltaproteobacteria bacterium
ACACCTTGCCGACGTTGACCTGGAAGATCTCGGTTTGGGTCGGCCGGAGCGGCAGCAGCCCCGCCGCCTCGAGGGCGTCTTCGAACTCGCGCACCAAAGGCAGGCGACGCAGGCGCTCACGCTGGGCGCTTGCTTCGGCCAGCGAGTCACCCCGGGACTGGAGAGTCGGGAGCGAGCGTGCACCCATCAGGCAAACAACCCGCAGATTTGTATCGCGGCTGCTACACACGCCAACTCGCTCATCTGCTCCATCGCCGGGTCCTTCTGCTCCATCGAGGCTGGGGTATGACAGAAACGCCGAACCGTTACAGTCGGTTTCCTGACCAATCGCCCCGGTTTTCGTAGTTTGGGGTCATGGGCCAAGCTGCCAGCGTCCACCCCATCGGGAGCACCTATCGTTGCCCCACCTGCGGTGAGCGGTTTCCGACGGACTACGCGGTCTGCCCCCGGGACGCCTCCCCCCTCGGCCTCGGCGGCGACCCCGCCGACCCCTTGCTCGGCAAAATCCTCGCCGGGAGCTACCGCATCATCAAGCTCCTCGCGCAAGGCGGCATGGGCCGGCTCTACGAGGCCGAACACACCCGGCTGCCCCGGCGCCTCGCGGTCAAGGTCATCCACGACGTCTACGCCTCGCACCCCGATGCCATCGCCCGCTTCGAACGCGAAGCCCGGGCCGCGGCCCTCATCGACTCGGAGAACGTGGTCACCGTCGTCGACGTGGTGCGTAGTGACGATGACCGGCCTTGCATCGTCTACGAACGCCTCGAAGGCGAAGACCTCGGCCAGCGTATCAACCGCGAGGGCGCCCTCCCCCTCGTCGACGCCCTCGAGATCGCCCGGCAGATGGCCACCGGCCTCGCCGCGGCCCACGGCGCCGGCATCGTGCACCGGGACCTCAAGCCCGCAAACATCTTCCTCGCGGCCCGCCCCGGCGCGCGCATCTCCGTGAAGCTCCTCGACTTCGGGGTCGCCAAGCTCCTCGGCTCCCCCGAGATCACCAAGGCCGGCGCCGTCGTCGGGACCCCCGCCTACATGGCCCCGGAGCAGGCCCAGGGCGCCGACGGGGTCGATGGCCGGGCGGACCTCTACGGCCTCGGCGCCGTGCTCTACAAGATGCTTTCGGGCCGCGGGCCCTTCGACGCCTCCGACGCCACGGCCAGCCTGACCCGCTTGCTCGCCGGGCCTCCCCGGAGCATCGGCGGCCTCGTCGATGACCTGCCCCCGGACGTGATTCAGCTCATCGAAGACGCCATGGCCCGGGAGCCCCTCGACCGGCCCGAAGACGCGACCACCCTCGCCGAGCGCTTGCAGGAGGCCCTCGACGACGTGCTTGGATCGGGGACCGGAGAAGGCGCCCGAGATAGGACTTGGAGCGGCGCCGGGCGCCCTTCCGAGCCCAGCCGAATCAGCCAGGCAGATGTGGCACCGGCGAGCTCCGAGGCGACCGCCGTCATGCCCCGGGGCGCCGTGCTCTCCGCCGTCCGCGAGCGCGGCACCCTTCGTCGCGAGCGCGGCCTCGGCGCCCTCACTGGTGTGCTCGTCGCCCTCGGCGCTGCCGGCGTGAGCTCCGGGGTGGCTGCTGCGCTGGCAGGTCTCGCCGGCCCTTCGGCGCTCATGGCCCCCATCGCTCGAGGCGTCTTCACCGCGGTCCTCGTCGGCGCCCTCGTGATCCTCGGCCGGCGCTATTCCAGAGGCTTCGGCGACACCGGGCAGCTCGCGCCTCTTCGACGACGCATGACCGCCGGAGCCCGGGTGGGCTTCGGGGTCCTCGGAGCCATCGCCTTCGCCTTCAGCCTCGTCGGAACCGTCTTGGTCGGACAGGGCCCGGCGCCGACGGACGGCCTCTTCGCCGTGGGGCTCGTCGTAGCCACCGCCGCTGCGGTGCTCGCCAGCGTCGTCACCGAACCCCGCAATCGCCGGAACTGACGCCTAGGGACACCCCTACTCGAAGCGGTCTGGGCCGAGGGCGTAGAGGCCGTCCACCGAGCGTCGCAGGGCATAGCGGGACGCGAAGCGGGCGAGGTTTCGGCCGCCCCGGGGTTCGAGGGCCAGGACCGCGAGCTTGGTGAAGCGCAGGGCCCTGGACCGGAGTGGCCCGAGCTCGCCCACGATGGCGCGGATCGCCGCCCCGCGGCCCGGAGACCCCAGGCCTTCGAGGGCCGACTCCGGCACCTCCGCCCCCGCTCCCCGTGCCTCTTCGAGCACATAGCGAAGCCCGGCGGTCACGCGCCAACGGTGGGCCCGCTCTACGACCACGTCCCAGTCCGGCCGCCACTGCTCGATCATTCGCGCCGCGTCGGCCGGCAGCCTCTCGTCGTGTTGGTAGCCGTCTTTGACCAAATGCACCCCGAGGTGCAGCAGCGCGTCCTCTGGGCAGAGCGTGTACATCTCGGACACGCCGTCGCTTCGTCGCACGCGTCGGTCCACGAGGCCGTCGCTGTCGATGTCGAAGAGGCCCGCGGCGCAAAGGGCCTGGTGCAGCTCGAGCATCGGCCGAACGCCATCACCCACGAACTGCCAGTTGTAGTGCTGGTGCCAGGAATACCGCCAATGCCGCGGCGGCGGGACGACGGCGTAGCCGCACTGCTGGAGTACCCGCCGGGCCCGGGGGCGTTCGACGGGGCGGACCAGGAGGTCGACGTCGACCATGCGCCGGTCGAAGGTGGGGTAAAGGGTGCCGAGGTAGCCGCTTCCCTTCAAACGCACCACCTCGATTCCCGCGCTCTCGAGGGCCTCTTCGATGCGGCGCACGTGGGCGAGGCTCACCACGTTGGAGGCGACCGCGAGGAGATGACCGGGGGCGTCGTTGGACTTGCCCATCAGGCTAGGCGCAAGACGCGGTGGACGCCGTCGGCGCGGTAGCCGACGCTGCAGGGCACCAGGATCGGGGCACAGGCCGCGTCGACGAGACGGCCGCTGACCCAGTCGATGCGGTGCCCCTTGCCGACCAGGTCCGTGAACACGGCAGCGCGACCGAGTCCGTCGGCCTTGGAGACCGGCAGCGTCGCCCCGTCGCGGTCGATGAGGTGCGCGCCGGGCTCGACCTCGATGCGCGCCGGCGCCACCACGACGAAGGGCTCGGCGAGGCCTGGGTACTGGTCGAGGCTTTCACAGTAAGCCCGCGTGATATCAGCGAAGTTCGCCTTGGCCGCCTCGTTGACGCGCAGGGCCATATCGCGGCCAACTTCGTGGCCTACGGCGTATTGGAGCAGGCGAATGGCCCGGGGAGAGGCTCCCTCTTCGACCTCGGCGAGGCCCACCGTGAGGACCCGCGGAGACGGCCCCGCGGAGCCCTTGGTCGCGCCCCGGGCTCGGTCTTCGCGGTATACCTCCCCGGTCTCGACGCAGAGCAAATAGCGCCGCTCGATCTGTGCGCGGGTCATGCCCGAGAGATACTCACGCCCGACCTCGACGAAGGTCCGGTCGCTCACCCGCACGGAGGCGCCGGGCACCCCGGCGGACGCCCCGAGGACCGTGACCAACCGCCTGCGCGAGCGCTCCGAGGGGGTCTCGGCCCGGAGGTCGTCGGCGAGGCGGGTGGCCCCGTCGAGGATCCGGGCGACCCCGTCGACGTCCATGCGCGAGAGCGCCGCCTTCAGCATGCCGAGCATTCGGGCCGCGCCGTGAGGCATGGGGGTCCCGGCAGATTGAGCGAAGCGCTCGACCACTTCGCTCACCGTCGGAGAGTCCCGGGCCTCGCGCATGCCGACGCGCACGATGGCGGTCACCAGGTCGTCGAGGTTGTCCGCGAGGGCCGCCTTCATCGACGGCGGGTCCGGCTCGCTCGTTCGGCCGTCAGCCGGTGGGATGGAGCGCCCGGCCCCGTCGGCCGCCGTCAGGTCCCCGGGAGAGGTGCGCACCCCCTTCGGGAGGGCCCCGGCGCCCGCCGCGAGCAGCCTGAGGGCCCCGACGACGTGGGGCCCGCGGCGCTGTCCGTCGCTCGACCCCCAGGTGAGTTCGCCGTCGCGGAGACTCAGGGTCACCATCTCGGTCCGGCCGTCGACGGTGATGTCGAGGGCCAGGCGAGCGATCAACGGGGCCTTCGCGTCCGCCTCCTCGCGGAGCGGCTCGCCCATGGCTTCGAGGGCCACCTGGGCCGCGGCCCGGAGGTCTTCGGTCGCATCCATCAGCCTGCCCCTCGGCGGGCCGCGTCGTGGCGGCGGGAGACCTCGAAGCGCAGGGCGCTCGGCGCCCGGCGAAGGTCGAGGCTGGTCACCTCTTCGAGGAGCCCCCGGGCGATGTCCCGGCGACCCTCACCTTCGACCTCATCGGCCCGGCGGAGAAAGACCGTGACCAGGACCCGCATCGCCGCCGCGTTTTGTTCGATGACGATGCGGTCCACCTCGATGGCCCGGCGAAAGGCTGCGAGGGCCGGGGCGTGGCGGTTCCGCCCCGCGTGAGCCATCGCCGTCCGCAGGTGGGGCCGGGCCCAGTCGGCCCGCCGGGCGGACGCCCGCTCGAAGCGGCTCATCGCGCGCTCGAAGGCCCCGAAGAAGAGCCACATCGCGCCGAACAGGTAGTCTTTAAAGCCGAGGAACCTCACCAGGAGCGGGTCGACGGTGGGCAGCGCGAGGAGGTCCTTCTCGACCGGTGAGAGCGCCGCGCCGCCCTCTTCTTCTTCGCCCCGGAGTTCGAGGCGGGCCCGAATGGCGCCCTCGGCATCCTCAATTTCGGCCCACATGGCCGACACGCTCGTCTGCTCGCGGAGCTCGCGGAGATAGCTGAGGGCGCGGCCGTCGCCGACAGCGCCGAGGCTGCGCACCGCCTGCATCTTCAGGCGCGTATCACCGACGGCGGTCTGGGCGCCGATGGCCTCGGTGTCTTCCGGGGTGCCGAGGGCGCCTAGGGCCTCGAGGGACCTTCGCGTCACCCGGGGGTCGTCCGTCGCGGCGAGGAGGTCTCGGATATAGCCCCGCCCCCGGGCATCCCCCGCCAACCCGAGGGCCCCCGCCAGAACCACCTTATTGCGTGCCAGGACGCTGCGCTCGTAGGCCGAGACCAGGGCCGGGTGGACCCGGGGGTCGTCGATGCGGCCGAGGGCCCGAGCGGCATCGACCGCGGCCTCCGCGTCGCCACCATCGAGGACGGCAATCAGGGACGGAACCAGCCGGGGTTCCCCAGAATACCGCAGCGCCTCGATGAGCCCCTGGCGGTCCACGTCGCTCAACATCACCTCGCCGCTCTCGAGGGCGGCGCCGAGGTGAGCGACGATGACATCGGGGAGGTCCCGCATGCGCATCTGCAGCTGCGCCCGCTGGTCGCTCGGCATGTGAATGAAAGGCTCGTCGACGGTCTCCGCCTCCCAGTAGCGCCGGATGCTCTCGGTGAGTTCGGCGACGGTCCGGGCGAAGCTCTCGCGCTCTGCCTTGTACTCTCGGCCCTGCGCTCCGGGGAGCTGAGCCCTCGCCTCGGAGAGTTCGTAGGCGATTTCCACGTCCCGCACCTTGGGCAGGACCTCGGCGACCCGTTTCAGCTGGTCCGACGGGATGCTCTTGCGGGGCGAGGTGAGCATGACCGTCAAGCGCTTCACCGCCGCCCGGCGTTGGCGCAGGTTGCCGGCCCGAAGCACCGCCAGGAGGGTCCGGGCGTCGTCGAGCTCGGTGACCGCGAAGCCCCCGGCGCCGCTCTCGGCGGCCGAATCCAGGCGCCCCAAGAACGACGCGTCGGCGCCCCCGATGGCCCGGGGGGCGATGACCGGCCGCGGGTCCTCGACCAGCCCCTTGGCGTAAGGGCTCTGGTGCTCGTCGAAGCCGTGGGCCGCGAGGCGCGTCACCAGGCGCCGGCCCAGGGTGGCGTCGTCGGCGTCCTCCGGGAGATCGAGACGACCGCGCAGCTGCGCCGCGTCTCCGGCGCCGATGCCATCCCGGAGGTGCGTCCTGAGCTCGTCGACCTCGCTGGCCATCCCTCCCTGTCCCTCGCCCTCCCGCGCCCTCTGGGCCCGTCGTCTTCAGCTGTGGCGAACGCGAAGCCGGAAGAGGCCCGCCCCCGTCGCCACCATCAAGATCGTGTACCCCGCCTCGACGCGTCCGTCGATGGCGAACACCCGGTTGTCCCCCTCCGGGTCTCCGGCGACCTCGATGCCCCGGCGGTCCCGCTCGGCACGCACATCGAGAACCACGGTTTCCTGACCACCGCGGCGACGCAAAACCACCCCCCGGTCCGCGCCTTGAAAAAAGAGCGCAACGTAGAGCGTTGGCCCCTCGCTGGCCTGGTCTCGGCCCTCATCGACGAGGCAGACGGCCCCGGGCGTCGGCAGCGATCCGACCTCGGTCCAGCTCTGGCCATCGTCGTCCGAGACCTGGGCTCCCCGGTGGCCATCCGAGGCCACGACCAGCACCGGCCCGTCGGCGGCGATGTGATACTCGGTCTCGCTCTCCGTCGACCGGCGGAGGCCGGGGACCGAGCGCATCGTCCAGGCGTGGCCGCCGTCATCGCTCCGCGCGGTCTGGGCGGGGCCCTTGGCCGGGACCGAGAGCACCACGACGCCGCCCTTCGCATCGTCGGCGAGGGCTGCGACGGGGGCCAGCAGCAGCGGGCTCGACCAACTCTCCCCGTAGTCTTCGCTGCGGAAGAGCGCCCCGGAGCGGGTCCGGCCCCAGAGCCGGGCCCCATCCGCGTGGCGCTCGGCCCTCACGAAGAACGCCACCTCGGGGTCGCTGCGCCCTTGGCTCCAGTTGTTGCGCGGCGAGAACGACTTGCCGGCGTCCTCCGAGACGAGGACCCCGGAGAGCCGCGTACCGACGGCCAGGCGCTTGCCTTCGGAATCGAGGGGACAGACCGTGGTGGGGCGCACGTCGCCGAGGCCCGGACTCTCGACGGGGGTCACGGCATCCGCCTCACCGGCCACCCGGTAGAGCTCCTCGCCCACCGCGACCCACCCGCCGGCGACCCGAGCAACGTCGTAGACCATCGCCCCGGACGGCCCGAGGTGCGTGACCTCGAGGCGCGCCTTGGGAAACGGCTCCGGCAGGGCCGCCCCGGAGAGCCGCGCTTCTTCTTCGAAGGTGAGCTCGTCCCCGTCGATGAGCTCGTCGCCCGCGATGTCGATGTCGTCGGCGAGGGTCTCCATGCCGTCGTCGTCGACGTCGTCGGTCACGCCGAGGAGCGGTGGAAGGTCGACATCGTCCTCTCCGCGGCCGCCACCGAGGCTGACCACATCCTCGACGCCCACCTCCCCCGCGTCGTCGGTGAGCACCTTTTCGCTCTCCCCCGACGACCCATCGATATTGAAGTCTTCGGACCAGTCATCGAGGGGCCCGGCTTCGTTGTCCTCGGTCCAGCCGTACTCGTCGCCGGCCGTATCTCGGGGGTCGAGACCGTCTGTGCCGATGTCGTCACCGGCCACTTCGTTGTCGATGACCCAGCTTTCGCCCTCCTCGCCCCCCGCTTGGTCGTCGAGGCCCAGGAGCGTGACCGGGTCGAAATCAATGCCCGCTTCTTCGTCGTCGAGGCCGACCTGCTCGGCTTCGTCGATGGTTCCGAGGGTTCCGAGGAGAGGCTCGAGGTCATCGTCGACGCCCACGGCCTCGTCATCGTCGAGGGCGCTTTCGAGGGGCGGCAGATCGTCCAAGAGATCGTCGGCGGGGTCTTCATCAGGCCGGTCGGACATCATCTACCCCGACCTGCCCCGACGAGGAGGTTCCTTGCCCAGGCGCCGGAGGACCTCCTGGAGGTCCTCCCAGACGGGGCGCTTCATGTTCGGGCTCCGGAGCAAGAACGCCGGGTGGTAGGTCGGCATCACGGGGATGCCCTCGTACGTCGACCAGCGCCCGCGCCAACCTCGGGCGTCTTCGTCGAGGCACCCGAGGTGTTCTGCCGCGCAGCGCCCGAGGGCCACGATGACCCGCGGCGCGACGATCTCGAGCTGCCCCGCGAGGAACGGCTTGCACGCGCCGGCTTCGTCGGCGGTCGGCGTGCGATTGTCCGGCGGGCGGCACTTCACGACATTGCAGATGTAGACCTCACCGGCCCCCTCGCCCATCGCCGCGATCATCTTGTCGAGGAGCTGCCCTGCCTTGCCGACGAAGGGGCTGCCCTCTTGATCCTCGTGATAGCCGGGCCCCTCGCCGACGAAGACGATGTCGGCGGTGTGGCTGCCCCGCGCAAAGACGCTGCGGTTTCGGCCCGTGTGAAGACCGCACTCGGTGCACGAGGCCGCGGACTCCGCGAGCACCGTCAGCCGCGCCGTTTCATCGCCCTTCGGGGGGGCGGCTACGGGAGCGTGCGGTTCTTGGCGGCGCTCCTGTGGGCGCTCTTGGGCGACTCGTTTCGGCTCCGGTGGAGGCTCTGGCAGGCCCCGGCCGCCGAGCCCCTGATCCCACTCGATCAGCTCCCGGGCCATCCGGGCGATCCTCGCCAACTCTGCCTGAACACCATCATCGGGCACGGGAAAGGCGATACAACGTCCCCCGGCGGGAGGCAACCAAGGCCTAAAAGCCCCGGATTCCGTTCATTCTCCTTCCCACCGTTATTGACTTTGGATTTCGAGCGCGGGTATCTACCATGTGTCCGTGAGCATGGAGGAGAAGGTTCTTTGGCCGCTCGTGTAATCGTCGCCGGTGAGACAAATGTCGGCATGAAGCGTACTCATAACGAGGACGCCTTTGCCGTCATCGATGAGGATCACCTCTACATCGTCGCCGACGGAATGGGCGGGCACGCCTCGGGCGAAGTCGCCTCCAATTTGGCCATCGAGACCCTGCGGGATTTCTTCCGCGCAACCAGCACTGACCCCGAAGCCACCTGGCCATACAAGATGGACAAGGCTCGGGGCTACGAAGAAAACCGCCTCATCACCAGCGTCAAGCTGGCCAACCTGCGCATCTTCGAGAACGCCCAGCGCGACCCGAAGCTCCGGGGCATGGGCACCACTCTCGTCACGATGCTCGTCGTCAACGAAGACGTGCTCATCGCCCACGTCGGCGATTCCCGCGTTTATCGCGTCCGTGACGGCCAGCTGGAGCAGCTCACCGAAGACCACTCCCTCCTCAACGACTACATCAAGATGAAGAAGTTGACCGAGGAAGAGATCGAGAACTTCCCCCACAAGAACGTCATCGTCCGCGCCCTCGGCATGAAAGAGAGCGTCAAGGTCGACACCATGGTGGACGCCCCGAAGCCCGGCGACGTCTATGTCATGTGCAGTGACGGCCTCTGCGGCCCGATCAGCGACGAAGAGATCCGCGAGCTCACCGTCCAGCACCAGACCGACCTCAAAAAGGCCTGTAGCGCGATGATCGACCGAGCCAACCAAAACGGCGGCCCGGACAACATCACCGTCGTCTGTGCCAAGGTCGTCGGCGTCGGCTGAGCCAGCGGCCCCTCCTAGCCTAGCTCGCCAAGAGCTCCCGCCCCTCGACCACCAGCGTCGGCTTCTGCCCTCGCCTGCCCAGTTCCCATCGGGGCCGTGAAGCCGGCGGCCAAACCCTCAGCCGGCCGCCATGCTCCCCCTCGAGGTGGCAGAACGCGCACAAGCTGCTGACGTTCTCGTCCTCGTCGCCGCCCCCCGCAGACCGATACTGCAAATGATGCAGCGTCACATCCCGTCGTCTGCACGCCGGCGACGTGCATCGGTACCCGTCACGACGATAGATGACTTCCCACTTGTCGCTGTCGCCAAGGGTGGGCCCCCAAACGCGCATGAACTCCCGACACAGGTACGACAGGTACGTCCCCCGCAGCTCCGACCGCTGAAACGCAACCTCGAGCATGCGAAACTGAACGAACACGCCTTCGGGCACTCTTAGGCGAAGCTCTCGGCGCCCCCGCTTATCCCGCGGACCACCGTAAGCCTCGGCCTTTTCGCCCTCCGGCTC
>QMMC01000280.1 GCA_003647065.1 Deltaproteobacteria bacterium
ACGACGCACGGGGGAGACCCAAGACTCGGGTACACCACGCGGCGCGATGGTCGCGGCGAGGCGGGGCGGGGGACGCGAACGCGAACGGACTCGCCTGACTCCTCCTACTCCCCCGCCGCAATCCCCCGCAGCATCACCGCAACCTCCGCCATATCCCCCGGCCGCTGCCCGGGGTCCTTGGCGAGCAAACTCGCGATCAATGCCCCCAACTCCCCGGGCACCTCGACGCCCACCTCCGCCGGCGTCGGCGGGGACTTCGTGATGTGCGCCGCGAGGACCGAGCGCGTATCGCCCTCGAAGGGGCATCGCCCCGTGACCATCTCGAAGAGCGTCACTCCAAAGGCGTAGACGTCGGCCCGGTGGTCGGTCTCGCCGCCGGTCGCCTGCTCGGGGCTCATGTAGCCGGGGGAGCCCATGATCGAGCCGATTTGCGTCAGCTTCGGGCCGTCGGAGAGCAGCTTCGCCAGGCCGAAGTCGGTCACCTTCGGCTCGCCGGCTGCCGTCAGCAAAACGTTCGCAGGTTTGAAATCGCGGTGCACGACTCGCTCGCTGTGCGCGTAGGCCAGCGTGTCCGCGAGGGAGGCAGCCAGCGCGCAAGCTCGCCCCAGGGGCAGCTTGCCCTCTTTCTCCAGAAGGTGGTCGAGACCGCCACCGCGCACCAACTCGAGGGCTAGCCACATGCTCGCCGGGTCCTCCGCGAGGTCATAGATCTGCACGATGCCTGGGTGCCGGAGCTTGGCCAGGACGCGTGCTTCGCGCCGAAAGCGTTCCGCGGAGGATGCGTCGAGGCGTCCCCGGCGTAGCTCCTTGAGCGCAACCTCGCGCTCGAGAACCGTGTCCGTCGCCTCGTAGACGACGCCCATGCCCCCGCGCCCGAGCTCGCCGACAATGGTGTAGCGAGATGGGGGCTTCGGCGCGTCGGACAAGCCTTCGGTCGACCCACCGCCGTGCTCACCGGGAGCAATCGTCGCCGCGAGGGGGTCGAAGGCATCGGCTGGGGCCACGGGGTCCGGACCGGGCGGGGCCGCGCCGGGCGCCACCATCGTCTGGTCGAAGCCGACGTCGCGAGACGACTCCTCCCGCTTCGGCACCACCTGAGGCGCATGGAGCACCAGCAAGGCCGCAGTCGTCCCGAAGCCGCCGAGCCAATACATGCCGGTGAGCAGCCCGCCGAGAACCTCCGAAGCCGGCTTGCGACGAACCCGAGTCCGAAACCACGACCTCGACGTACGCGGCGTAAACACCGTGTCGGCAACTGCCACCGTCAAAGGCGGTACGACCAAAAAGCCGGCCACCAGCACCCCGAGCAGCGTGAACTGCGCAGCCCGCGCGCTCTTCAACCAGCGAACGCGAAGCTCACCATCAGCCGCGACCTGCTTGGCCGCCGGCCACGCAGCAGCGAGTCGCCCGCGAACCTCCAGTAGCCGCTCCTTCACGGGCCTACGTTACCAGTAGGGCCCGCGCTGGATCACGTAACTACGTGACCCAAAGATCGCTCCAACCGCGGGTCCCCGATCGGAATCAGCGGGAAGAACTTCATGATGAAGAAAACCACCCCGAAGTAGACGCCGCCGACGGCGAGGAGGGAAGTGATGTCGAGCCAATGGGGAGAGAAGCCATCGCTCGCGTTCGGCATGACGAACCAGTAGATGTCCACGATCTGCATGAAGAGCATCCACATTGCGCCGAAGCTCAGAAGCGAGAGGCGGAGTTTGGTCACCCGGCTGATGAGGAAGAGGAACGGCAGCACGAAATGGCCGAAGATCAGGAAGTACGAGACGCCCTTCCACCCCTCGGCGTGCCAACGCTCATGGTAGTAGATGATCTCTTCGGGAATGTTCGCGTACCACTGGAGCATCATCTGGCTGAAGCCCACGTAGGCGTGAAAGACGATGAAACCAAACATCAGTTTTCCAAGGTCGTGGAAATGCTCGATGTTCACCGCGCTGCCGATGAGACCGTGCTCCTTCATGCCGAGGACGACGACGATGATCAACGCGTGGATAGTGATGACCGTCCCGGCGAAGATGTAGACGCCGTAGATCGTCGAATACCAGGTCGGCTCGAGGCTCATGATCCAGTCGATCGCGGCGAAGGATAGGGTCAGGGTGAAGATGGCAGCCGCCGCCGGAGCAAAGGCCTGCATCTTCCGAGTGTGGTCCAAGGACTTGTCTTCATCCTGCTGGACCGAGTGGCGGAAAAAGAAGAACGCCACGATGAACCACAAGATGAAGTAAATCCCCGCGCGGACGTACCACCCCGTCAGGCTGAGGTACGGGGCCTTGTGCTCGAGGAGCTCGCCGTGGAGCTGATGCTGGGGGGAGTTGTGGGCTCCCGGGCCGTGAGCCTCTGGGGCGGCGTGGCCATCGGCGTCAGCGCCGTGGGCATCGGCCTCTTGGGGGGCCTGGGCCCGCGCCGTCGAGGCGCCGACCAGGGACTCGCCGCTGCTGTGCTCCTCGCCTTCGTGCTCGGCGCCATCGTCATGACCCTCTTCGTGGGAGGCCCCGTGGCCAACCCACTCGTAGAGCGTATCGGCATTCAACGCCACGGGGACGAAGAGCAGGGCAAAAACCGGGATACCGGCGGCGAAAAACTCGGCGGTCCGCCGGACCGTGACGCTCCAATGGGAGACGGTCAGGTGCTGAATCAGGACGAAGAACACGGCCCCGAGGGCGAAGGTCAAGAAGGCGTAGAAGGCAAAGAGCCAACTGAACGCGAAGCGCTCCGGATTGCTGGCGGCGCCGAAGGCCGAGCCGATGAGCCCGATGGAGCCCAGGACGGCCGCGAGCTTCCAGGCGTTCGCCCAGATGTTGTCGGCCGGGATGCGATAGAGGTTGTCGCCTCCGTGATTGTGGTCGGCGCTCACGGCACTGTCTCCTCGACGAGCTCGAGGTGCGTCGGATGCAGCGACGCCAAGAGCTCACGGGTCTTTTCGAGATCGAACTTGGGGTCGCCAACTTCGATGGAGATGAAGAACTTGTCGTCCGACCCACGCTCGAAGCGCGTGGAGTAGAAGACCGGGTGGTGATGCCGGGGCAGGCCGTTGAGGGCGAGCATCCCGAAGACCGCCGTGATGCCGGAGAGCAGGACGGTGGTCTCGAAGAGGATGGGGATCATCGACGGCAGCGACTCGGCCGGTTTGCCGGCGATGATGATCGGGTAGTCGATCCCGTTCATGCCCATCATCATCGCGAAGCCACCGACTAGGCCGACGGCACCCGCGGCGAAGACCAAGAGGCCCAGCTTCGAGTCGGACAACCCCATGGCGGCATCCATGCCATGCACGGGGAACGGGGTGTGCACGTCCCACTTTTCGAAGCCCGCGTCGCGAACCTTCTCGGCAGCGTGCAGCACGTCGTGGGTGGTGTCGAACTCGGCGAGGTAGAGGGCCGGGGCCTTCTCACCGTCGAGTGCCTCGTCTTCTGGGGAGTCGGGCGTGTTTTCGTCTTCTGACATGACGTTACTCCGCCGGCGCGGGCTCGGTGGCCGGCGCGTGGTCTTGGTCTTCGCCTTCGTCGCCATGACCGGGAACCCAATGCGGGTCCGCGGCCGGCAAGGCCATCTTCACTTCTGCGATGGCGATCATCGGCATCCACCGAATGAAGAGCAGGAAGCAGGTGAAGAAGAGCCCGAAGGTGCCCAGGTACAAGAGGATGTCCATCAATGTCGGGCTGAAGTAGCCCCAACTCGATGGCAGGAAGTCACGGTGCAGCGAGGTCACGATGATGACGAAACGCTCGAACCACATGCCGATGTTGATGAGGATGGACGCGACGAACATCACCGGGATGGACGTGCGCATCCTCTTGAACCAGAAGATCTGCGGCACCAACACGTTGCAGCTGATCATCGCCCAATAGGCCCACCACATCGTGCCATCGAAGCCCTCCGCCGTCAGCGCCAGGCGATTGAAGCGGAAGACGTGCCACTCGTAGGGGTTGCCGGAGTACCAGGCGATGAAGAACTCCATCGCGTAGGCGTAACCAACGAGTGTGCCCGTCCCGAGCATGAACTTGTTCATCAAGTCGAGGTGCTTGATGGTGACAATCTCCTGCATCTGGAACACCTGGCGGGTGATGACCAGGAGCGTCAGGACGAGGGCGAAGCCGCTGAAGACGGCCCCGGCGACGAAGTACGGTGGGAAGATGGTCGTATGCCACCCGGGCAAGACGCTCGTCGCGAAGTCGAACGAAACGATGGAGTGCACCGAGAGCACCAGAGGCGTCGAGATGGCCGCCAGGATGAGGTAAGCGCGCTCGTAGTTGCGCCAGTGCCGGTTGCTGCCGCGCCAGCCGAGGGCCATCGCGCCGTAGACCATGCGACGAACTCGCGTCTTACTGCGGTCCCGGAGGGTCGCCATGTCCGGGATGAGACCGGTGAACCAGAAGAGGAAGGAGATGGTGAAGTAGGTCGAGACCGCGAAGATGTCCCACATGAGGGGAGACTTGAAGTTCGGCCACAGGCTCATCTGGTTCGGGAGCGGGAACATGTAGTAGTCGAACCACGGACGACCGGTATGAATCCCGGGGAAGATGCCCGCGCACATGACCGCGAAGATGGTCATCGCCTCGGCGAACCGGTTGATACTCGTGCGCCACTTCTGCCGGAAGAGGAAGAGGATGGCGCTGATGAGCGTGCCGGCGTGACCGATGCCGATCCACCAAACGAAGTTGGTGATGTCCCAGGCCCAGGCGACCGGGCTGTTGTTGCCCCAGGACCCGACGCCGGTGGCGAGCAGGTAGCCGAGGGCTGCGTTCAAGACGCCGAGGAAGAGCAGGGCTCCGATGAAGAGGAACCACCACCCGCGGGGCGCCTTGTTTTCGGTGACCCGCGCGACCGCTTCGGTGACGTCGTTGAACGTCATGTTCGGCGGCAGGAGGTGGGTTTCGCCAATGCCTGCGATGGGCTCGTGGGCGCTCATCAGACCATCTCCGAGTTCGGATTACGGATGCGCCCGAGGAAAGTAGTCCTCGGATAGGCGCCGAGCTCGACCAGCAACTTGTAGTGCCGGTCGTGAGACTGAAGCTGGGGAAGAAGGCTCGCCGAGTACACGGTGTACTTGACCTGACCGTTCAGGAAGGCGTCGTTCCCTTCGATCGAGTCGACCTCTTGCACACCGACGCGATGCTCGGAGTCCGGGACGACGGTTTCACGCTCGATGCGGACCTCGCGGAGACCGTATTCTCGGGCGATCTCCTGGACGGTCTTGCCGACCAGGGCGGAGCCCTTGCGGACCACGTAGGGGTAGCCGTTGAGGCACCCGAAGACGATGGCCTTCGTCGGGCAGGTTTCCTGACAGGCGGCGCGCACGGTACCGTCAGCGATGGGTCGGTCGTCGCGGCGGCTGGCGATCTTGGCCTCTTGGAGACGCTGCACGCAGTAGCTGCACTTCTCCATGACCCCGCGCATACGCACCGTCACGTTCGGGTTGTAGGACATCTGCCGCGTCGCGGGGATGTTCACATCCATGCTCCGGGCGTTGGTCGGGTCCTCGAGGTACTCGTGGTAGTTGAGGTAGTTGAAGCGGCGGACCTTGTACGGGCAGTTGTTCGCGCAGTAACGCGTGCCGATGCACCGGTTGTAGGCCATGTCGTTCAGCCCCTCGGGGCTGTGGGCCGTGGCATTGACCGGGCAGACGTTTTCGCAGGGTGCCTCTTCGCACTGCTGACAGCCGATGGGCTGGAACGCGACCTGGGGCTCGTTTTCGTCTTCACCGACGAAGTACCGGTCCAAACGAATCCAGTACATCTCGCGACCGCGGGCGACCATGCCCTTGCCGACCGAGGGGATGTTGTTTTCGGCCTGGCAGGCGATCACGCAGGCGTTGCAGCCGGTGCACGCCGTCAGGTCGATGCTCATGCCCCACTTGTATTTGCCGTCGTAGTCGACCCGGTCCCAGAGCGGCGGGATGTCCATCTCGACGGCGCGGTACTGCGGGAAGTCCGGGGTCTCCTGGTATTCCTCGAGGGTGCCGTCGATGGCGATCGGCCGACCGTGCATCGAGCCGTGTTCCTGCGTGCGCACCAGGAACCAGTCGTCTCCGGTCCGCGTGACGCGAACGCCGCTGCGATGCCAGAGGGCCTCGGTCGTACGCAGGGGCCCGAAGTCGAAGCCCTGTCCGTTGCCGTAGCGGCCGGCGGCGTGACGCCCCCAGCCGAGGGGAGCAACCACGACGTTGTCCGCGACGCCCGGGAGGATGTGCACCGCAGCCTCGACCACGGCACCGCCGTCAGCCTCGAGGCGAACGACGTCGCGGTCCGACAGGCCCAGCTGCGTCGCTGTCGCCGGTGACACCAGAGCCGCGTTGTCCCACACGAGCTTGCTCATGTTGTCCGGCAGCTCTTGAAGCCAGACATTGTTGGCGCGACTGCCGTCGAGCATCTTGCTGCAGGGTACGAAGGCTACCTCGAGAGCGTCGGGGGTCGGCATGGGGACATCTGCCGTGGCGCGGACCGCCAAAGCGATGGCCACGGTGTCGAGGGGCCGAGGCGGTTCGGGGCGGCGGGTGCTGCCCGCGAGCACGCCGGCGTGCAGCGCCGTGCGCCAAGCCTCGGAGGAACGCGGCCCCCGGGCGAAGACTTCGCTGAAGGTCGACCGCACCAGGGTGTGGCCCTTGGGGTCCTCGTCGCCGGCGGCGAAACCGAGGACTTCGAGAGCGCTCCGGCCCCCGTGCAGCGGCGCAATGAGCGGCTGCTGAATGGCGTACGTGCCATCGCGGGACCGAAGGTCGCCCCAGGACTCGAGCTCGTGAGCCATCGGCAGATGCCACGTCGACGCCGCGGCGGTCTCGTCCCGGTGGGATCCGAGGTGCAGAGAGAACTCGATGGAACCGAGCTTCTCCGCGAAGCCGAGGTCGGCGGGCGTGTCGTAGACCGGGTTCGAGCCGAGGATGAGCATCGTCCGGGCGCCGCCCATGGCCGCCGCGAGCTCGCTGACCTGCGTATTGTAGTAGGGCTCCGGCGGGGCCGTTTCACCGCCCGAAGGCGCCTGGGGCACGGCGCCGGCAGACCCGCCGTCGTCGTCGGCGACACCGGTGAAGATCACCGTCGCACCATCGTTGCCGAGGGCGCGGTTGAGGGCGTGCACGAGGGCGTGTACCGCCGGGGGCTGCCGGAGACCAGCGACGATGACCGCGCGGCGGCGGTTCGCGAGCAGCTCGGCGGCGACCTTTTCGATCCACGCCTCGGGGATACCGTCGGCGCTGACATCGCTGACCGCGCTGGCGACGTCAGCGAGATCGACGTCCGACTCCGTTGCGAGGCGCTTGGCGAGGATCTTGAGGTAGCGGGCGATCTGGCTCGACGGGAGACGCAGTCGATGATCCGCGTTCGAACCGGTGAGGGAGTGGCCCGGCTCGACGACGTAGAGTCGGTTCATCGGGTCGTTCGGCCGGAAGGCGGGGCGACCCAAGGCGAAACGCCAGCTGTTCGTCAGCGCGTTCGGCTCGGTCATCATGAAGTCCGAGTCGATGCTCAGGATGACGCGAGAGCCGCGGAAATCATGATGGATGTTGAGGGGCCGCCCGAAGGCGATCTTGGCGCCTTCGCGCATGTTCGCGTCGGTGACCGAGCCCCAAGTGTGGAAGCCGGCCTCGGGGAACTTGGCGAGGAAGCGGGCCCGCGCACGGCGGAACGAAGGCGATGAGTTTGGCGGGGTGAGCACCAGGAGGCCGGCGCCACCATTGCCCTGGTGGGAGGCGAGGCGCGCCTGGAGCGCCTCTTCGGCAGCGGTCCACTCCGCGTCGAGCAGGGTGCCCCCTTCGGAGCGCGCGGGCTTGGTCGACCGGTCCGGGTCGTAGAGGTCCATCAAGGACGCCTGAGACCAGACGTCGGCGGCGCCCTGCCCCGTCGACGGGTGGTTGGGGTTGCCTTCGACCTTGGTCGGGCGGCCTTCGTGGCTCGTGACCAGGAGCCCCATCGCGTCGCCGAGGCGCTCGGTCACCGTTGCGAAGTGCAGCGGTACGCCGGGCACGACGTGCTCGGGAGCCTCGCCATAGGGCAGGATGTGCTCTTCGGGGCGGCGAATGCAGCCTTCGAGGAGCCCGGCGGCGGCGGTCACGGTGCTCGCGGCGAGGAAACCACGACGGCCCAGGTGGGTCCCCGTGGAGGGGGCCGAATCGGAGGAGCGACCTCGGGTCAGGGAGTCGGCGCTCAGGACCGGGCCATGCTCGGCTCCGGCGTCGGCGAGGCGGGCGCGCTCTTCGGAGGCGCGCCCCTTGTCGTCGAGGCTGCGCCAGATGGGCTTGGCGTTTCCGGTCTGCGCGGCAGGAGTCTGGGCAACCGGGTAGTCGTTACGGCGGGTCATCGGTGGCACCCAGAGCAGTGTTCGGGGGGAGAAATCGTGCTGATGTCGGCAACGAGCGCGGCTTCGGCTTCGTCCCCAGGCTCCCAATCCATGTCGGTCACACGATCGCGCGGGCGGAGGGAAGGCTCCGGGTCGCGGTGGCACTCGAGGCACCACCCCATGGCGAGGGGCTCGCGCACGCCGACGACTTCCATCTGGTCGACGCGACCGTGGCAGCTCACGCAGCCAACGCCCGCAGCCAGGTGCGCGCTGTGATCGAAGTACGCCGTCTCGGTGAGCTTGTGAACACGCACCCAGGGGATGGCCTCCCCTCGCTCCCAGTAGTCGCGGAGCTTCGTCAGCTCGGCGGCCCCGGCTTCCGTCGGTGCCTCGACGACCGCGTGGCAGCCCATGCACGTCTGCGTCGGCGGAATCATCGCTTCTTGCGATGTCTCGACGTTCGCGTGGCAGTATCGGCAGTCGATGCCGAGGTCGCCGGCGTGAAGCGCGTGACTGTAATTAATCGGCTGCTCTGGCGAGTAACCAACCTGGAGATTCTTCGGAGAGAAGAAGTACCAGAAGACGAAAACCACCACACCGCCAGCGATGGCAGCCCCGAGGGCGCCAATCAGCGGCAGGTAGTTCAGCTCACGGGGAAATATCTGCATGGGGTCGTTTTGGTGACGGGTCCCGGTCCGCGATCGCGGAGGCGCTGCGGCCTTATAAAGGAGGCCCGCGCTTGGCTCAACCTCTACTGACGTACGCGCGACTAGGGTCGGGATTTCACTCGGTCAACCCAGCCGGCGGCGGCATCTTCCCCCGCCCCCCGCCACGGTCAAGACGATTGTTCCCGTAGGGCGCCGAGCGACGAGCATGCTCACGCTCCGTCCCTAACGTCGGATACCCAGAAGGAGCCCGTCGGGGGTGGGAAGACACACGGTGGCAAAGGCTGCGGCCGCGTCTTCATGGAAGCGGCGCATGGCCTGGGCCGCGGCCGAATCATCGAGCAAATTGCCGAAATAGAAGGCGTTATCACCCAAAAGCAGCCCCCCCGACCGCAGGTTCCGGGCCGCCCAGGCACCGTATCGATCGTAGCACCCCTTGTCGGCGTCGATGAAAACGGCGCCGAAGGGCCCCTGCCCTTCGAGGAGAGTGATGATGTCGAGGGCCGCTCCGACATGAACCGTGGTGCGATCCCCGAAGCCCGCCGCCTCGAGATTGCGCCGGGCGACCGCCGCGTGCACGGGGTCGACCTCGATAGTGTGGAGATGCCCATCGGCGGGCAGCGCCCGCGCCATCCAAAGGGTCGAATAGCCAGCCAGAGTACCAATTTCGACCACCTGGCGGGCATTGCTCAATCGGAGGAAGAGCTCGAGGGCGCGCCCCTCGGAGGGGCCGACCTGGATCGCCGGGAGGTTTTCGGACTCGCTCGCCCCGAACGCCTGGGCGAGAGCCGCGTCGTGGGGGGCATGCAGGTCCTCGAGCCAAGCGAGGACCGCTGGCTCTG
>QMMC01000281.1 GCA_003647065.1 Deltaproteobacteria bacterium
GCTCGCCACCGCGCCGCTGCGTCGGGTGATGGACGAGGGGCGCGTGCGGCCCGGGCGGTGACGTGTCCGAGGGGCGAGTCGCCCGAGAGCTACGCCCGGCCGCCGGCGAGCTTCACCCGGGAGCCTAGCCAACCGTGGGCGTCGGGAGTTTGGTCCCACCCCGAGAGCGCCGTGGCGACGTAGTGGACGGCTTCGTTCTCGTCGCCGAATCCCATGTACGGGGGGAGCTGGTTCGGCAGGCGCTTCTTACCGAGCAGCAACGCCGGGACGTGTTCGTTCTGAGCGATGGCCGCGTCGAGGGCCTCGCGGGCGGCTTCACTGTCTCCCTCGCGTCGAAAGGCCAGGAGCGCCTTGCCGTAGACCGAGGAGGCCCCGGCATCGTCCGGGTATTTGTCGAAGAGGTCGGCTGCTTCGGCGTCCTCGCCGAGCTCGATGAGGTGCACGACCAAGACGTCGCGATTGCCTTGGTTGTCGTTGGGGTTGAGGCGCAGGAGCTCGCGGTAGTGGCCGACGGCTTCGCTTTGTTTCCCGGAGGCCCAGAGGCACTGTGCGAGGTCGGCGCGGGCCCGCATGTAGGGCCGAGTCTCGATGAGCCCCCAGAAGTGCCCGACGTCGCCCTCGAACGCGTCGGGGCCGAGGAGCCGTTCCCCTGCGGCCACGCCCTCTTGGAGGAGCTTGATCGCCTCCTCGATGGAGGGGGCGTCTTCCTGTGCCAAGAGGCAGTAGGCATCGGCGCAGTCCGGCGAGACCTCGAGGGCCTGACGCGCGAGTCCGATGCGCTTGGCGGCGTCGTCCTCCTCGAAGGCTTGGTACATGAGGTCCTGGGCCTCGGAGTCGGCGTTGCTCTCTTGGGATCCGAAGCCGAAGAGGTCTCGCAGCCCGGCCTCCATCGCGCGCGGGTCGGGGAGGGCGAAGGGCAGTTCACCCTCTGCGCCGCCCTCGATGAGGCGCAGCTCCGGCGTCGACGACTTGGCCTGGGCCTTCTGCTTCTGTTTTCGCGCGGCCTTCTTTTTGGCCAGCCGCTTCTGCTTGTTCTTCTCGCTCTTCTTGCTGGCCATGGCGTTCTCCGCGGTGGGCGACGAGAGGGTATGTCACCAAAGTGGCGTCTGCGCCTTCGTGGGAAGATTCACGCGGGTCGGCGCCTCCTTCACGCGATCCCCCCGCCGCTCAGCGCCACTTCCAACGCCCCCCGATCAATCGCCCTAAACGCCTTCTTTCCCTGCCACAGCCGAATATCCCCCGGCAGCCGCAAATAGATCGACCGCGCGACCCCGACGCTCCGCGCCGGCGCCTTCTCCCACCGGGCGGCATCGGCGATCTCCCGGAGCTGCCCGTCACTGCCATCTAGGTCCAAGCGCTGAGCCCAGCGCTGCACATGGTCCGCCGACGCCAGGTGGTCACCCTTGCTCTGGTTGCAGTCGCTGTGCGCGATCACGAGGTTCTCGATTGCGTTGTTTGGGTACCGCGCCCACGGCACGAAGTGGTCGACCTCGACCTTGTCGCCGAGCCGGCTCTCACAGTAGAAGCATCGCCCATCTTGAAGGTCTCGGAGCCCATTACGCACTGGCGCCAGCGAGATCCTCTCGACCCCAAAGAGGAATCGCTCGAGCTCTGCGTCCTTCACGATGTCCGTGTTGAAGCGCGCCACCATCGCCGCCCACTGGCGCTGGATGAGCGGCCGCAGCAGCCCGGCGAGCTGCACGAGGTACTCGCTCGCCGGCCCCATGAAGCGGATGGCGTTGTCGAACCCCGCCCAGTTGTTGAACGTCTTCTTCGTGATCGTGCGGTCCCAGTTGATCTGATAGATGAACGGCGTCTCCATCTCGCCGATGAGCTGGAGCCGCGGCAGCGGCATCTCGACCAGCTTCCATTCGACCCGCCGCACCAGCCCTTCGAAGGCCTTCTTCTTCGCGTGCCGTGCGCGGGTGATCGTCGCCGATGGGTCCGGGGCGTGCTCCGAGCGAAACTTCACGATCTCTCGCACGATCGCCGCCTGTCCTCCGCTGTGGTCCTTGAGTGGCCGGTTCTGAAAGAGCACCCGCTCCTTACTCTCCTCGCCGACCCCAAACGCCACCGCGTGCGGCCAGTACATCTCGACCACTTTCTCGGCGAGCTGCCGCGTCGTCACCATCGACGGCGCCGCCCCATGCTTCGTCGACTGCTCGAGGCAGAGGTCCATCAACGAGAGCAGCACGGCGTACTTGTACGTCGCCGTGAAGTGCCCCTCGTCGAGCAGCATCAGCAGCTTCTCCGCGAACCCAATTGCGCCGCGGTCCGGCTCAGGGCTCGTCATCGTTCCTGTCCCCCCCCGTGTCCCCCCCCGTGTCCCCCCCCGTGTCCCCCTCCGTGTCTCCCTCCCAATACGCCGCCTTCCCCGGAACCACCCACCGCACCCCGCCCCGCGGGTCTTCGACGTCCCCCGCGTACCGCGGGATCACATGCACGTGCAGATGACCCACCGTCTGCCCCCCGGCCTCGCCGACGTTGATGCCGATGTTGTACCCGTCGGGCTCGTGCTCCGCCTCGATGGTGGTCCGGGCGACGTCCACCGCCGCCATCAGCTCCGCGCGTTCCTCGTCCGTAGCGTCAAACCATGTCGCCACATGGCGCCTTGGCACCAGCAGCGCGTGGCCGGGGTTCACTGGGAAGGCGTCCCACAGGCCGACGACCAAATCGCCCGCGTGAAACACCCGTGCCCGGTCGAGTTCGCAGAACGGACAGCTGCGCCCTTCCTTGCCCATCAAGCCTCACCTCCTGCTGGTGAGCCCGCAGCCGCAACGCCACCCCCCACCCACCGAACGCCCACCCGCCGCCCCGGCAGCGCCTCGACATTCGGCAGCCGGCTCAATATCGCCATCACCGCGCTCGACCGATGCACCCGGAGCTCCTCGAGGAGCTCCTTATTCGTCAACTCACCCTGGCTCCGGAGCACCTCCCAAGCGAGGTTCACCATCCACGGCGGCACCAGCTCCCCGTGCCCGTGCTTCGCCGTGCTCCGCGCCGTCTCCACGTAGAGCCCACCGGCTGTCACCTCGGACACCCTATTCGGCGCCTTCTTGCCCAGCGTGTAGAACACCGGATCCTCCGCTACCGCCGCCTGCAAGAGCCGAAGAAGCTCCGCGTCGAAGCTCTCCTTCCCTGGGACATCGGCCTCCGCTTCCCAGGCCTTCGCCCGGGGGTCCTCCCACATCGTCTCCGCCCAGGACCACGCGTCTGCGAGGGCCGGGTCGGTGCGCTCGCCCTCGAGATGCGTCCCGACCTCGACGTTCACCACTAGACCCGATGTGAGATTCGCCGACCCGATGACTCCTGATGCCGCGCTCCCCCGACTGGAGAGGTAGAGCTTCGGGTGGTACGTCCCCGTCCCGGGGTTCAGCACCCGGACCTCGGCACCGGCATTCGACGCCGCCGCGAGCGCCTCTTCGTGACTCTGCCCAAACGCTGTCGTCACCAGTAGCCGAGGCGCCGCACGCTTTGCCGCAGCCTCGAGCTCCTTGCGGATCAGCTGGACCCCACGCACATGCGCGAAGGCCACGCAGAGCAACACCTCGTCACCGGCCGAGATAGTCCCCCGCACCGCGTGCAGCAGCGCATGGTCCCGGGTGGTGACCGTGGAGACCCTCATCGCGACCGAGGATCGCTTGGACGGCGGGGGGGCGTCGAGGCAATTTCCGCGCAACTCACCCACCCCGGCGCCGATAAGCGCCCCGATGCCCCCCTCTCCCCACGAAGACGTCTTGTACGACCGCACCGCCCAGATCGTCGAGTCGGCCCGAGCCCAGGTCTCGCGCACCATCAACACGGCGATGGTTCAGGCCTACTGGCACATCGGCCGAGAGATCATCGAGGTGGAGCAGAAGGGCGAATCGCGCGCGGGGTACGGAGAGGGCGTCGTCAAGCGACTTGCGGGGCGCTTGTCGGCGCGGTTTGGGCGGGGCTTTGCCAACTCCAACGTCAAGCGGATGCGTCAGTTCTATCTCGCCTTTCCGAATGGCTCTCGGATCCCTCAGCAATCTGTCGGGCCAGAGAAAGGTGCCGCAGCGCGGCACCAATTGGTGAACCGTGGTGGCCCCTTCTTCCCGCCCTTGCTCACCTGGACTCACTACAGGTTGCTGGTGGCCGTCAAGAGTCCGCTCGCGCGAAATTTCTACGAGATAGAAGCCGCCCGAGAGGGCTGGACCACTCGCGAATTGGAGCGGCAGGTCGCCTCTCTGCTTTACGAGCGCCTAGCCAAGAGTCGGGACAAGAACCAGATTCTCGCGCTTGGCAAAGAGGGGCACAGCGTCATTCACCCCCGCGACATTCTGAAAGACCCCATTGTGCTCGAGTTTCTCGAGTTGGACGAGCGTGCTCATTGGCTCGAGGCCGATCTCGAGGAGACGATCATCGGCCGCCTCGAGTCGTTCCTCCTGGAACTCGGTAAGGGCTTCTGTTTCGTCGCCCGCCAGAAGCGCATCACCCTCGATGGCGACCACTTCTACGTCGACCTAGTCTTCTACAACCGGCTTCTCCGTTGCTTCGTGCTCATCGATCTCAAGCTGGGTAAGCTCACGCACCAAGACCTTGGGCAAATGCAGATGTACGTGAACATCTTCGATCGCCATCACCGCGAAGACCACGAGGCGCCGACGGTGGGTATCGTGCTGTGCTCTGACAAGAACGATGCGATGGTCAGAATCACGCTTCCCGACGACAATGAACAGGTCCATGCCAGCCGCTATCAGCTCTACCTTCCGACCGAAGAGGAGCTGCGCGTGGAACTCGAGCGTGAGCGTGAGGTTGCTGAGCGCGCCCTTCGTTTCGCTGCAGCCGATGAAAAAAGTGACGGCGACTGATGAAGGGGACAAACGCCGTCTGGTAGTAGTGCACGGGAGGGTAATTGCCCGCCGCAGCACCTTGCCCACGTAGGAGTTCAGCCGTCGCTGCCCGAGTCCAACGCCGTCTCAGCGACTAGAGTCACGAGGGCTTGCCAGCCCTCGGTCCCTTCGCACGGGCAGCAGCCATCCCCACCCGTCGGCACGCGCGTGAGGCTCACCTCGACCGATTCGTATCCGGGGGCGCTGATCATGGCGCGCTGGGGGTAGGGCATCGTGCGGCTGGTGCAATCGCTGGAACCGGGGCCGCTGTCGGTGCACACGAGTGTGTCGGCCGTGACCGTCGTTCCATCGGGCGCGTTCGGCAGCTGGACGTACACGGCGCTGCCCTCAACGCATCCGCAGCGAAGGCCGGAACAATCGTCGGTGCAGCCTGCTGTGGCGCCGATGAGCAAGATCAGGAGTAGAACAAAGTGAAGGGCCATATGTGTCACCACTCTCGTGCGGGCCCGGCTCGACGTCTACCTTTGTGCGCAACTCACCCGCCCCGGCGCCGATAAACGCCCCGATGCCCCGTCGCGCCCCGAATCACCTCTGCGACCATCCCCCGAGCACGAGGCCCTCGTCGTGCTCTTCCGCAATCGGCCGCAGCTCGCCGCCGAGCTGCTCACGGGCGCCCTCGGCGTCGCGCTCCCCGAGTTCACCGAAGCCCGCATCGCCAGCGCCGAACTCACCGAGGCACGCCCCGTGCCCTATCGCGCCGACCTCGTGGTCGAGCTGCGCACAGCCGCCGGTCCGGTGGGCGCCGTCATCGTCGAAATCCAGCTGGGCCGGGATCCTGGCGGCAATCCAGCTCCGCCCGACTGACGTCGGTCTTCCGCCTTTTTGCCACCACGCAAACGCCAAACCTGGCCCCTCTACGTCACCTCAGTCCACGCCGAGCTCCGCTGCCCGACAGTTCTACTCGTCGTCGCCCCCGATGAGCGCATCGCCAAATGGGCACGGCGGCCCGTCGTCCTCGGCCACCCCGGCCTCCGCTTCGAGC
The DNA here is from genome assembly GCA_003647065.1 of Deltaproteobacteria bacterium. GTDB lineage: Bacteria > Myxococcota_A > Polyangia > Polyangiales > B10-G4 > B10-G4. The sequence goes on from QMMC01000281.1 coordinate 5,860, forward strand.
CGGTTGTCATCGGTCCCCTAGACGTCCCACGCATCGACACCCGCGCAGCCGCCCGCGCTGACCCGGAGCTCGCCGTGCTCTCGTCCATGGCGCACAGCGAGGGGGAGGGCGGCTTCGACACCGTCCTCGCGGCGATCCACGCCGCGCTGCGGATCGACGGAGAGCGGTCCAAGTACTACACTGGTTTCATCCTCTCGGCGCTCAGTGACGCCATGAGGGCCAGGCTGGAGGAAGAGATGCGATTGGGTCGATTTGGAGAACCGACGGACCTGGAAAAGCGGATCGAGGCTCGGGGCCTGGAGAAGGGCCTGGAAGAGGGCCTACTGAAGGGCCGTGCCCAGGCCGTCATCGACGTCCTCGAGTCGCGGGGCCTTCCTGTTTCCGCGGAATCGCGCGAGCGGATCCTGGCGTGCACCGACGAGACGATGCTCCTCGCCTGGATCGCGCGAGCCGTGACCGTCGAGGCCGTCGACGCGCTCTTCACCGCCGAGTCCTGACCGGCCCCGCCGGCTCCCAGACGCCTGTCCGCCTCGCGTCCGCGACATTTTCTACGCAACTCGCCACGTCACGCCCCGATAAGGGCGACTCATGGAGGGATTTGCGATGAAACGGACTTCGATGCTCCTGACTTTGGCCATGATCGCCGGCGCCTGTTCGCCGGGCGCCGAGGGTGAGCCGGCGGGTGACCTGGCGAACTCGGTGGGCCATGAGGCCCGGGCCGATGGCGGCTTTGGGTGTGACGACGCGGGCCTAGGGATGGGCGCAGACGCGTCCTTCGAGGCCGAAGGGGATGGCGGCGTCGAGGTCGACGCTGACGCCGCGCCGGAGGTCAGCCCGGGGCCCAAACGGGTATTCGTGACGAGCCGAGAGTTCTATCCAGAGCTGCCCTCGTACGGCGCTGATGACTCGGGCTCCGTAGCGGCCGACGTCATCTGCCAGAACACCGCCGACGGCGCCGGCCTCGGGGGTCACTGGCGAGCGTGGGTCTCGGTCCACGAGCTGGATGCCTTTGACCGCATCCAGGGGACGGGGCCCTTCGTCCGCCTCGACGGGGTGGTGCTCTTTCCAGACCACGAGAGCCTCCGCGGGGCGCCCCTCGAACCAATCGACGTGACCGAGCACGGCGAAGCCCTCGACTGCGCCCGCGGTACGATGAGTGTCTGGACCGGTACGTCGACGGGCGGACGTTGGTCGATTTATGACTGCGTCGGCTGGACCTCACGCGACGGCGACTTCGACGGCATAGAAGGAGATGCCTGCGACCGTGAGCGTTGGACCGAGAGCTGGAGCCTCGCGGGCTGCTACATCGACAGCAGACTCTACTGCTTCGAGCAGTAGGACGTGGCCACGGTGCAGGAGGCGGGTCTCGTGGCGACCGAGCGAAGAACCGCCTCGACCCGCCCCTCAGCCAACCACCGCCCGAAATGCCCCACCGCGGAAACGCTTCGAGGTCACCGTGCCTCGACAGGTTCTCGGGGCCTCGATACGATCCCCCGATGATTCGCGTGCTCATCGCCCTCGGGCTCATCTGCCTCACCACCTCTGTGCAGGCGCAACCTGTCGTATTGGCTACGCCCCTCTCGGACGATGGTGCCGTCGTCGATCAGCCTCGCGGAGGCGCGGCAGAGACGCTCCAGGATTTCCCCTTCGTGCTCGTGGTGCCAAGCGTCGAGAGGCGCGGCTTCATCGAGTGGGACACGTCTCTCGCGGCCCGGGCTCCGCTCTCGTCGGCCACTCTACGCGGACGGGTGAGCGTCAACAACTCGCTGAGCGTCGGAACGCGAACCATCGAACTCTCCGTCTACGCGGCCGATGGCACCGTCGCCCTCGACGACTTCGACCGCGCGGTGACCCCGGTTACGACGGTCAGCTACACCCCCCCCGCCGATACCTTCGTCGCATTCGACCTCGATGTGCTGTCGGAGATCACTCCGCTCCTCGCGTCCGGTGCGACGCACATCGGGTTGCGAGGCCGCTCGACCGTAAACGATGCGGCCAACGTGTTGACGATGGTGGAGCTGGTGCTGGAGACGCTCTGCGGGAACGATGCCGTTGATTCTCCGGAGGAATGCGACACGGGCGCCAGCCTCTCCGACACGGCCGCCGATGCTTGCCGCCTCGACTGCACCGACGCGTCCTGCGGTGACTCGGTGATCGACACCGGCGAGACGTGCGATGACGGTCCACTCAACTCCGACACGGCGGCGGATGCCTGTCGCCTCGACTGTGACCCCGCGCGATGCGGCGACAATGTCGTCGACATGGATGAGGCGTGCGACGACGGCCCGACGGGAAGCGCGACATGCACGACGGAATGCACGGTCGTGGTCGACGCCGGTTTGCCGCCAGCGGATAGCGGGACGCCGCCCGCGGACAGCGGGGCGCCCCCAGCGGACAGCGGAACGCCGCCCGCGGACAGCGGAACACCGCCAGCGGACAGTGCGGTTTCGGATGCCGGCACGGACGGCGGCACGATTCCCCCGGCCATCAGCGACGGGGGATGCGGATGCCGAATGGTGGTCGACAGCCGACCGAACTCGGCTCTCGGTGTGCTCGCCTCCCTCCTGGTATTCGGAGTGTGGGCTCGACGTCGACGGCGCGCCTGACCTCGACTCAGGCGGCTGTCCCCGACTCCCCTCGTAGAGGGGGAGGGGTGCTGCTCATCCTTCAGTCGGAGGCTCCTCCGGCGGCGTGGGCTCCTCCAAGGGGACTTCATCCTCGATCTCCGGGGCGGGGATGAGATTCCCGACCGGAGCGATCAGGTCGTCGTCCTGTCCGTTCTCATCGAGTTCTCCGTCGTCATCGACTTCGCCATTCTCGTCGTTGGCATCCTCATCGGCGGAATCGTCGCAGCCCACGAGGCTCGCAAGGGCGACGGCGCCGACGACGAGCAGCTTCTTGCCCCGGAGTTTGCGCCGCTTCGGCGGCTTTCGCGCTTTGCTCATTCGGTAACGTCGTTGAACGGCGTGCAGCGCAGCGCCAGGCCGCGGACACGTCCGTTGGTCGAGTGCACTCGGAGGCCGGTTGCGACCGAGCCCGCCGGGCAGTTCTGCCGGGTGTGCCAAGTGCGGCAGCCGTCGCGGCGCGCGGTCTCGGGATTGCCGACGGGTTCGAAGTTGTCCCGCCCGGTGTGGCGGCCGAGGAAGAGCCGGATGCCTTGCACGGACCGGTCGCCGGAGTCGCCCCGGTCGGTGCACACGTTGATGCCTCGCACGTAGTGGTCGGCGGATCGGCCCTTTACCGCGGCGTCGGGGAGGTCGTCGAAGTTGTGGTGCCTCGCAGCGCCTAGGCACGCGCCCAGGATGGTGCCCTCAGACCCTCCAGTCGCGGACTCGGTCTCTGATTGCCACCAATCCGAGCTCCGAAGGCCGGTGACATTCCGCAAGCCGATCCTCCGGTAGAAGAGCGAAATCGCGCACGAGGCGCTTGGAGTCTCCCGTGACCAGCGCATGTTTAGGCCGATCAGGGCCCGGCCGAAGGTCTTGCCGTCGGACATTTCCTGGGGCCTCAGCACCAGGTCGGCCACGTCGCCCTCCAAGCCCGAGGTGGCGGTCCACGTGTGCCCGCGGCGCGTCAAGCGCTGCGCGCCAACCTCCGGCGCGACGAGGGCGACGGCGAGGGTCGAGATGACCGCCGCGAAGGCCAAGAGCACGGGCCAGCGACGCGAGATGATCCTGCGTGGAGTCTTCATGGCCGCGACGCTATCGCGCGGCTTTCGTCGCCTGCAATGGGCCCCGACGATTTACCGAAGTGCGTGTGCGTGCGTTTGTAAGTCTCGACACAACCATCGCCGTCAGGTGCGCGCGCGCGAAAGTGTTGCGTGCAACGCTGACGACTCGAGCGCGTTGCGCGGGCGCGCTAGCCCTAGATGGTGGCGTCGTGTCCGACTCGCAGCCGGTGGGCCGGTAGTCGGCGGCGAGGGTTCGAA
>QMMC01000282.1 GCA_003647065.1 Deltaproteobacteria bacterium
AAAGAGGACGTCGCCCTCACGCTCCCGGAAAACCCCAAGAGCCTCTCGACCGCCATCCGGGAGGGCAAGAAGACCTTCGTCGAGGCAGGTGGGCCCCGGGCCTACTTCGGCGCTCCGGCCGAGGCGTCCGCCGCCGAAGGCGATGCCCTCTACGTCGAGTTGGCCGACATCTTCGCCTCGGCGGTCCGCGAACTGATGTAGGCCGTCACTTCGCCGGCGGCGGTCGGTTGGTGAGGCGTGCGAGGTGGCCGTCGAGGCGGTCGCGGACCTCGTCTACGTCCTCACGGCGAAGACGCCAGATCCACATCGCGTTCACGAGGAGCACGGCTGAGAGCAGGCTGATCAAGGGCCATCGAATGCCGGGGTAGGCGCAGGAGATGAGGAACGCGGCGGTCGCAACCACGACGGTCGGGATAAGGCGTCGGTCGATGGCAAAGGCCGAATAGGCGGTGACGATTGCCCAAACCGCTATGCCCAGAATCTGACTGTCCTCGGCGCTGATGCCCATGAGCCAGTTGCCGAGGTGCAAGGGGAGCCCCGCGCCGATGGCGAGCAGCACCGCGGCGCCCACGCGGCGATTGAACGCCGTCTTCGTCATCGACTCGCGAGCCCAGAGGCCAGCGATGATGATGAAAGCGAACATCCCGCCGTTCCAGAGGAAGGTGAGGGGCCACGAGTCTTCGGAGCCCTCGTGGAAGAAGGCGATGGCCGGGCCGCAGACCCATGTCGCGCCGACGAGGGTCGTCAGGAAGGTTCGGGTCCGGCGCCCGACGTCCCGATCTTCGTCGCGGCCGATGGCTGCGAGGCTCGCGAGGTGCTGGTCCCGCTCGTCTTTGTCCGCCTGGGCCTCGACGATCCGGGTGCTGAGTTCTTGGGGTACCTCGTCGAGGGTCGCCGCGAGGGTCGCCGCGCTTCGGGGGTCATCCTCTGAAAGCTCGTAGCCGACCATCGCTTCGACGGCGCGCTCGAGTCCGTCGCGGGCTTCGGGGTTGCCGCGCCAGGCATCGAGGGCGCTTTGGAAGCCGAAGCGGCACTCGTTGAAGAGGGGGTAGATGCGGTCCCGTGCTTCGCGGTCGCCGGGGCTGGCGGCGGCGATGTAGCCCATGAGGTGTTCGAGGCGGTGCTGGGCCTCGTCGGCTAGGCGCTCCGAGCCCCGGTGCTCGAGGAACTCGACGAGAGCCAAGCGAAAGGTCTCGGCGCTGGGGAAGCGTTTGGCCGGCTCCCGGGCCATGGCCTCGATGATGGTTTGCCGGAGCTCGTCGGGGACCGCGTCGGGGATGTTGGGGGAGGACGTCGCTGCTGAAGCGATCACCGCCATGAGGTTCGTGCCCTGATGCGGAGGCCGCCCGGAAACGATTTCGTAGAGGATGGCGCCGAGCAGGTAGACGTCGCTGCGCTCGGAGAGTTGGGACGCCCCGCCGCCGAGCATCTCCGGGGCCATGTAGTAGGGGGTGCCGGCCATCTCGGTCGCCCGGGCGGCGAGGGGCAGGCGTCCCGACCCGTCGTCCTCCGTGCTGACGGCGATGCCCCAGTCGACCAGGTACACCTCGCCGAACTCGCCGATCATCACGTTCTCGGGTTTGAGGTCCCGGTGAAGGATGCCGCGACTATGGGCGAAGCGGACGGCGTTGCAGACCTGCTGCAGGACTCCGAGGTTCCATTCGAGCAGATCGTGGGCGCCGAAGGTTTCGCTCACCGCCGCCGCGTCGCCCATCAACTCGGACCACTCCTTGCCTTCGATCTTCTTTAGGATGATGAGCGGACGGCTCTCGGCATCCACTCCAACGTCGTAGATGGGCACGATGTTCGGGTGCTCGAGGGAGCCGGTGATCCAGGCCTCCCGGAGCATCTTCAAAGTTGCCCAATCGCCATCGACGCCGGGCTTGAGGGTCTTGACCGCGACCGAACGACCGAGGGCGACCTGCGTCCCGGCGCGCACGATGCCCATGCCCCCTTCGCCGAGGGTCGTGCCGAGTTCGATGGCCGCCGCCGCACCGACCTGGCCCTCGGCAGCGAAGTTCGAGAGCGCTCCGAGGGCCCGGAGGCCGCTCGCGTCCGGGGTGTGCTTCGGGGGCACGATGGTCTCGGATGGCCTCAGGTTGAGGGTCCGAGCGTATTCGTACCAGCCTTGGTCTTCGAGGGTCTGCCCCTCGGGAAGGGCGCTGGCGATGTTGGATTCTTCGCCCAAGGCGCCCGATGATAACCCACCCCGGCCTCCCGTGCTGATCAGCGTTCGGCGGGGGCGACGAGCGACGGAAATCAGTCCTCGGTCGGTGTCTCCGCTAGCTCGGGAGGCCCGTCTCGGAACTCGACCTCGGCCCCGAAGAGGTCGCCGAGGTGGCGGCCAGTGGCCACTTCGACGTCTTTCATCGCGACCTCGGCCCCGGTCTGCTCGGCGAGGGAGGTGACTCCTCGGCCCGAGATCCCGCAGGGTACGATGACCTGAAAGTGGCTGAGGTCGGTGTTCACGTTGATGGCGAAGCCATGCATGGTGACCCACCGGCTGATGCGCACGCCGATAGCTCCCACCTTGTCGTTGCCGACCCAGGCGCCGTTGAGGCCATCGACGCGGTCTGCGGTGACGCCCCAGTCGGCGGCGACGCGGATCATGGTCTCTTCGAGGTCTCGGACGTAGCGGCGCACGTCCTTGCGGTCGGGCTCGAGGCTGATGATGGGATAAGCCACGAGCTGTCCGGGCCCGTGGTAAGTGACGTCACCTCCGCGGCCGACCTCATGGACCTCGAAGCCCCGGGCTTCGAGGGCAATCGGCGTGAGCAGTACGTTGCCGTCTTTTGCTCCGCGCCCGAGGGTGATGACCGGCGCATGCTCGACGAAGAGGACCGTGTCGCCGACCTCTCCCCGTTGCCGTGCGGTCTGGAGGCGCTTCTGTAGCTCGAGGGCTGGCCCGTAGGCGACCCGCCCTAGGCGGTGAATGGTGAGCGCGCGCATCGCCCGCACTATGGGGCCGGCAGGCCCATGACGTCGAGGGGCGCCGAGAGCGGGGGCGAAACTGGGTTGCCGCACTGGCCGTCGTCGTTGGCGCCCCAGCAGACGACGCGGTTGCCGTTTGCGACGGCGCAGCTGTGTGTCCCGCCGAGGGCCAGGTCGAGGAGCGGCCCGTCCGCGGCGACGAGGGTGGGGACGGTTCGCCTCATGACCGAGGCTCCGGACCCGTCGACCTGGAGAGTCGTATTGTCACCCCAGCAGTAGGCCGTGTCTCCGCTGATGGCGCAGGAGTGGTTGCCGTGGCCTGCGGAGATGATGTCAGCGGGGGGGAGCTCGCTCGTCGGCATTGCAGGTCCGGCGTCGGGGGTCGTGCCCATCCCGAGTTGCCCTTCCGTCCCGCGCCCCCAGCAGCGCACTTCGCCGTCGGCCATTCGGGCACAGGTGTGCTCGCTGCCGGCGTCGAGTTCGACGGCCCCCATGACCCCTCCGGTCAGCGTGGGAGTCTGGCGCTCGATGACCGTGCCGTCTCCAACCTGACCGGAACCGTTGGCTCCCCAGCACACGACGGCACCGCCGAGGCGGATGGCGCAGGTGTGCCTCTCTCCGGCTGCGAGGTCGACCGCATCGGTGAGCCCCGCTACGGCGGCAGGGGCGGCGCGGTTTTCCACGTCGCCGGTGCCGAGGCGACCGTCTTGTCCCAGGCCCCAGCATTTGACCGCACCGCCAGCGAGGAGGGCGCAAGCGTGCATGGAGCCTGTGGCGATTTTCACGGCATCCGTGATGCCCATCACCGCGGATGGGGCCGAAGTGGACTCCGCGCCGCCCCCGTTGCCGAGCTGTCCGAAGTCATCGCGACCCCAGCAGGTGACCTGCCCCCCGCGCCGTCGAGCGCAGGTGAACGCGCGGCCGCCCGCGACCTCCACCGCGTCGGTGAGGGCGGCGACGGGGGCGGCCGCGCTCTTCGGTGCGGCGTCGAGCCCGTTGTCCCGGCCGAGGCGTCCGTCATCTGCCCCCCAGCAATACACCGAGCCGCCGTGCAGTACCGCGCAGCTGTGATCATGCCCGGCGCCGATGCCGTCGACCTCGTTGGCGCAGCGACCGTCACTGCACGCGGTGTCACCGGTGCAGACGTGTCCGCACCCACCGCAGTGACTCGCGTCGGTCCTCAGGTCGAAGTCTTCGTCGACGATTCCGTCGCAGTCGTCGTCGCGCCCGTTGCATCGTTCGGAGCTGGCGATGCAGCCGTCCGTCGCGGATCCGTCTGCCTCGGCGTCGTCGAGGGCCGCCGAGTCCCCCGGGGCTCGGCTGTCGCGGGGCATCAATCCGGAGTCGAGTTCGCCTTCGTCGACGGGCGCACTGCAGCCGCTGAGAAGCAGTGATGACAAGAGTACCGCCCGAATGCCCCGCACGGACTCAGTTTAGCGCGACCGCGTCGTGCGCGGTATCAGCGGTTCATCAGATGTACGGCTTCCTTCAAGGCATGCTTGAAGGACTCCATGACAGCTTCGCCGAGGGTGGGGTGTGGGTGCACCGTGAGGGCGACATCTTCGGCGTAGGCGCACATCTCGATGGCCAGGGCCGCTTCGGAGATGAGGTCGCTCGCCTCGGGGCCGACGATGCCCACCCCGAGCAAGCGGTTGTCTTCCGCGTCGATGATGGTCTTCACGAAGCCGTCGGTTTCGCGCACGCTCATCGCCCGACCCGAGACCGAGAAGGGGAACTTGCCGACCTTTACCTTTTTGCCGGCGGCCTTCGCGTCGGCCTCGCTCATGCCGACGGTGGCGATTTCGGGGTCGGTGAAGATGGCGGCGGGCATGCCGAGCCAGTCCCGGGCCGACTTGTGGCCGGCGAGGACCTCGGCGGCGATTTCGCCTTCCTTCGAGGCCTTGTGGGCGAGGTAGGGGCCCCCGCAGACGTCGCCGATGGCGTAGACACCGGGCACGTTGGTCTCGAAGCGGTCGTTGACCTCGATGTGGCCCCGGGGGTCGAGCTTCACGCCGACGCCTTCGAGGCCGAGGTTCTTCGAGTTGGGGCGGAATCCGACGGCGACCAGGACCTTGTCCGCTTCGAGGGTGAGCTCTTTGCCCTTGTGCTCGACGGTCACGGTCGCCTTGCCGTCTTTCACGGAGCAGCTCTTGGCCTTTGCTCCGAGGAGCACCTCGGCGCCGCCCTTCTTGAGCCGGCGCTCGACGACGCGCACCATGTCTTTGTCGGTGCCCGGGAGCAGCTGGTCCATCATCTCGACGACGGTCAGCTTCGAGCCGAGCTTCTGATAGACGGAGCCGAGCTCGAGGCCGATGACGCCGCCGCCGATGAGCACCATGTGCTCGGGGACCTCCATCAAGGAGACGGCTTCGCGGGCGGTGATGATCGTCTCGCCGTCGGTATCGAAGCCGGGGATCTGAATGACCTGGGCGCCGGTCGAGATGATGATGCCCTTGGTCGCCTTGATGCGCTCCGTGCCGCCTTCGTTCTTCTGGACCTCGACGGTGTCCTTGGCGACGAGCACGGCTTTGCCCATGAGGATTTCTCCACCATTGCCCTTGATGAGGCTGGCGACACCGCCGGTGAGCTTCTTGATGATGCCGGCCTTCCACTCCTGCATCTTCACGACGTCCATCTTGACGTCGCTGACGGTGATGCCCACGGTCTCGGCGTGCTTGATCTTCTCGAAGAGGCCTGACGCCGCGATGAGCGCCTTCGACGGAATGCACCCCCAGTTCAGGCAGACCCCGCCCATGTACTCCTTGTCGATGCAGAGGGTCTTGAGCCCCAGCTGGGCGCAGCGAATGGCAGCAACGTAGCCGCCGGGTCCGGCGCCGATGACGATGACGTCGTAGGTCTTTTCAGCCATGGGGATCTCCGTCTCTGGGACAGGTCTTGGGGGTCGGGGGGGGGCTCGGGGTTACTTCAATGGGAGGGGGCTCGGGGGCCCGCTTCGAGGGCGGCGGCCTGGTCCCGGTGGTGTTGCGGTAGGTCTTGGTAGAGGTCTTCGAAGAGCGTTCGGAGAGCCGGGGGCGCGAGAGCCTCGACGCGCTTGATGGTCGCGAGGACCTCGGCGGTCAGATCTTCGCGCACAGCCAGCGCTTGTTCGGGCGAGACGACCTCGGCCCGGGCGAGGTAGCGCTCGAAGCGGTCGATGGGGTCCTTCTTGGCCCACTCAGCGACTTCTTCGTCGCTGCGGTAGCGAGTCGGGTCGTCGCTCGAGCTGTGGGGGCCCATCCGATAGGTGACGGACTCGATGAAGGTCGGGCCTTCGCCGGCTCGAGCGCGGTCCGCGGCTTGCTTGATGGCCGAGTAGACCGCGAGGATGTCGTTGCCGTCGACGCGGACCCCCGGCATCCCGTAGGCCCGCGCCTTGACGGCGATGGTCTGGGACCGGGTTTGCTTGGCCGTCGGTACGCTGATGGACCAGTGGTTGTTCTGGCAGAGGAGGATGCACGGCGCGCGGAAGCGGGATGCCATGGTCATCGCCGAGTGGAAGTCCCCTTCGCTCGTCGCGCCGTCGCCCATGAAGCCGACGGTGACCACATCGTCGCCGCGCAGCTTGGCGGCCATGGCGGCGCCTACGGCCTGGGGGATCTGCGGCCCGATCACCGACGACCACGACACCTGGTTCACGGACCGCCCCGACATGTGGCTCGGCATCTGCCGGCCCTTGAGCACGTCGGCTTCGTTTCCGTAGGCCTGGGCGAGCCAGGCGTCGAGGGGGAAACCCCGGACGAGCATGATCGCCGACTCACGAAGAGCGGGGAAAATCCAGTCGCGGGCCTCGGTGGCGAAGCCGGTCGCGATGGGCGTCGCCTCCTGCCCCGTGATGGTGCCGAAGAACCCGACCCGGCCCTGGCGCTGGCGCATGAGCATGCGCTCGTCGATGACCCGGATGCGCAGCATCTCCCGGTGCATCGCCCGGAGAAGGTCGTCGTCGAGGAACGGCGCGGTCGCCGCGTCGGCGGCGCCGTCTTCACGGAGCACGGTCAGGAGGCCGAGGGCCTCGTCTTCGTCGGGTAGATCGGACATCGGGAGCCGCGCGCATGGTATCCGCCGGGCCCCGGGGGTCAACCGCTGTGGTGCCCTCCTCGGGGGATACAGTTCCCGGGCTTGCGATGACCCGTACTATCGGCCCCTCGGCTGGCGTTCCTCTCCCTCGATTGGAGCACCGATGAGTTCCGCCAAGGCGGTCGCTCTGGCCTTGATGACCGCCGAATCACGATTGAACTCCAGCGCGAGGACTGTTCCGGGAATTGCCAGATTGAGGTCGTACACAATTCTGCGGCGGCGATTGGCCACGTACCATCGCTTGACCACGATGATCCGCTCGACTTCTGAGAACGGGAGCCCGCTCTCGCGCAGACGCGGCCAGAGCCCACGCCACCGAGAGACCTCGCGTGATTCGGCGTCGATGCGAATGCCCGACGGCCCGAGCAGGTAACCCCCCAAGCCGACCAGGATCAGGGCGACTCCCCCGAACAGGAAGAGCCCGGTCTCATTCGTGATGGCGCCCAGGTCGTCGGCGAGCTCCTGGAAGAGCTCCTCCCGAGATCGGAAGCCCATGCCGAAACAAACGGCACCTCCGATGATGAAACAAGCGGCGAACGAGAGCTCCATCGCCCGCGTCGTCCAAATCCACGGTCTCGGTTCTTCGGTCGACGCCATCAAGTCCCCCTCGTCTCATCGCACCATGAGGGACACCCCCTAGTCGAGCACTGAGAAACCGGTCCATCCGGCTCGGGCGGGGGGGGGGGGGGTTCATCACGGCATGTACCCAGACGCATTGGTCGCTCGCATCGGTGCTCCTGGTGGATGCGTTGACGGCACTGCGGGCCGCGAAACGAGTGTGCGGTCTGATAGAGTTCACCGGGAGTGGATGCCGTGCGGAAAGAGGGGGTCAAGACTCTAGGCACGGGCCTTGGTGTCGTCGCTCTGTCGGGTGCGCTGATGGCTGCCTTGCTCTGGTTCGAATCGGATTCGATCACCGGCATGGGCTTCTCGTTCATTGGTTGGACGATGGCGGGCTATGGCGTTGGCGGGCTGCTCTTCGGCGAAAAGTTCGTCTACCTCAAGTACCTCATCGCCGCCGTCGTGGGCTTCGTCGGTCTCGGGCTGACCTGGGGTGCCGTGGAGGTCCTCTTCGACGTGACGCTCCAGTCATAGCGGGAGTCGCTGGTACGCGTGCCGCGAACTCTGAACACTATCGCCTGGAGCGCGATCCACGGCGCGATCTGGCTTCGGGGGGGCTCAGTCGGTCGAAATCGGCGGCAGGGTGAGGTCCACGCGCCACTGGCCGTCTTCGCGCACCATGGCGACGTCGGCCCGCTCGCCTTCGCGGCGACCCAGGAGGGTCACGATGGCGTCGTCTCCCTCGACCCGGCTTTCGGTTCTCGCTGGCCTGGGACGAAATCGCAGCCGGAAACGGCCCTGGGCGAGCATTTCCCACGGGGCAAACTCGCGGCGGCTGAGGGCGTTGGCCCGCTCCGCCCGTTCTTCGAGGGCCCCCCGGGCGGCCGGGGAGAGCAGGTCATAGGCGTCTTCGAGGGCGGCGTCGTCCCAGTCGGCGCGCTCCATCGCCTCGAGGAAGAGGGTCAGGGCGCCTTCCGGGGTGTCGTCGGTCGGATCGGAGCTGCAGGACCCCGCGAGCATGCCTCCGAGCGCTGCGGCCAGGACCCAGAGGCCGAGGGACGATGTAGAAAGCCGGGAAGAGACGCGCAGCACGGGGCCGACTCTACCCGGAAGCACGTGGCGCTCAAGCCGCGGTGAGGATGAGCTTCGTAATCTCTGGAGGAGAGCCCACCCGGGACGGCGGGCCGGCGGTGCCGAAGCCGCGGTTCACGTAGAGGGTGCTGCCCCCGCGCTCGTAGAGCCCTGCGACGTAGCCATAGGGCAGGACGACCTCCGCGGGGTTAACCACGAGGTTCACCTGGCCGCCGTGGGTATGGCCCGAGAGCTGGAGGTCGACCCTGCCTGCGGCCTCCGGGAAGAAGACCGGGTTGTGGCAGAGCAGGACCCGGGGCATGTCGTCGGGGACCGTCAGGAGGGCCCGGTCGAGGTCGGGGCCCCCATCGAAACCGTTGCGCCCAGTCCAGACGTCGTCGATGCCGACGAGGGCGAACTGGCCTCCGCGATCCCCGATGAGGCGGCTGCCATTGACCAGCACCTCAGCGCCGCCGCCCTCGGCGGCGGCGAGGACCTCGGCGACGCCGGCGTAGTAGTCGTGGTTTCCGGGGATCATCGCGACGCCATCCCGGCCGAGCTCGTTGAGGCGGCGCACCAGGCGGCCCAGGTAGGGTGCGTAGGCGGCGTCGTGGTCGACGAGGTCGCCGGTGAGCACCACTAGGTCTGGGCGGGCGAGGCGCACGTGTTCCACGGCGGCCTCGAGCTCGGCGTCTCCCACGAAGGTGCCGAAGTGAATGTCCGAGAGCTGGACGATGGTGTAGCCGTCGAGGGAGCGCGGGAGGTTCGGGATGGGGACCGGGACTTCTTCGATCTGGTAGTCGTGGCGGCCGAAGAGGGAGCCATAGAGGGAGCTCGACCCTCCGATCAGCATGGCGCTTCCGGACGCCGCGCGGGTGAGAAAGGCCCGGCGGGGCAGGGGGGGCGCGGCTACGTCAGCCTCCGTCTTGGGTGATTCTTGTGACTCTTGCGGTGTCGCTGCCGGCTTCCGCTGCATGCGCCGGAAGAGCGCCGCGGCGCCATGGCCCGTGCCGCGAACCCCCTCGACAACCAGGAGCAGCACGGCGGAGATGATGACCCCGAGCTCGATGGTGAACCCGAACATCGTCACCGCGGCGGCGGTCTGCCCTTCGAAGGGCCCCAAGCGCCCGACCAGGATGGCC
>QMMC01000283.1 GCA_003647065.1 Deltaproteobacteria bacterium
ACCCCGTGTCGCCCGTCGAGTCGACGGTCGTCAGCGTCCACCCAACGGCCGAGCAAGTCCTACACGCCCCACTGTCACAGCCATCCGGGCAGTTGGTGTCCGTCGGCGGGTACTCGCACGCCCCAGCCGAGCACGTCCCCACCGCGCCGTAGGTACGCAGAGTGGTCCCACCGACGCAGTGCGCCGCCGGCGGGCTCGCTCCACAGCTCAGCCCGCCGCAGTCGGGATCTGCGCAATCGACCAGACCATCGCAGTCCTCGTCCACCATGCCCGTGCAGAGCTCGGTCGTCGCTTCGACGCCGCCCATGCACGCTCCCCACCCGCCATCGGCGCAGCTCACGGCGCCCATCATGCAAGCGCCGACGTCACTCCCGCAGGCCATCATCATCCCGTCCACACACGAGCTCGCGTCGGCGGCGGCGTCCGGCAGGCTTCCACTGTCGGCAGCGTCCGGCAGGCTTCCGCTGTCGGCGGCGTCGGGCAGGTTTCCGCTGTCGGCGGCGTCGGGCAGGCTTCCGCTATCCGCGGCGTCGGGCACGCTTCCGCCGTCGGCGGCGTCGGGCACGCTTCCGCTGTCGGCGGCATCTGGGGCGCCGCTATCGGGGCCGCCGGTGTCCGGGGCTGGCCGGGCGTCGGTGCTGCACGCGGAGAGCAGGAGTGCCAGGAGCGCCAGTGGCGCCACGGGAAGGACGGCAGACCGGGGCACGGAGCGGTACATGAATGGTATTGTGACGCCTACAGCCGGAACGTGCGAGGCCTCCAATACAGCGGCGAGCAGCTATTGGTTTCGCTTTTCGGTCGTACGCTCACGAACCGCAGCAACGAGGTTCGCTGAATCGAGTGGGAGCTACGCGCGTCGAGTCAGCGCCTGGTTCCTCTCGAACCACCGCTGCTGCAAGACGAGAAATATTGTCATCAGCGCGACGGATACCAACGATAGAGCGGCCAACAGGTCCAGGAACGGCCCCCAACCCTCGCCGGTGATTCTTATCTCCTCGACGAGCCGTCCGGCCATGGGCATGACGACCATGGCCGCGCCATAACCGAATGCGTCGATTATGCCGATGAGAATGCCGGACCGTGACCGACCGAACTCGATAGCAAACACTCCCATGGGGATGTAGTAGGCCGGCGAAATCGCGAACCCGAACGTGAAGAGCGCGGCGACGGCGATCGCGAGATCCACCGACGAGGCTTCCTCCTGAATTGGGAGACCGCGTAGCACCACGACGGCCAGGACCCCGACCCCGAGCAAGAGCCCGAGCGCACGCGGCAGCATGCGGCGCGGCACCCTGTCGTAAGCGAAGCCGACGATCAGGAGGGAAAGGAGCGAGCCTGCAGGGAACGCGCTCGCCGCCATCCCTGCCTTCCAATGTTCGAGCCCAAAACTCTGCGTCAGGTAGATCGGCAGGAAGCTCTGAAACTCCATCTGAACCGTGAGCGCCATGATGGCCACGCAGATCATCCAGACGGGGGGGCTCTTCACGAAGTACCACGCCGTGCTCCGGAGGGTCGTCTCCCATCGTTCCGGCGCGCCGGCGTCAGGCGCTGGGGCGTCTGTCTGGGATGGTGCGGCGAGGCCCACGTCCGCAGGCTTCTCGATGAACGAGAAATAGAGCGCAGCGACGAGGGCCATGGCGAGGGCGCCCGCGAAATAGAGAATCGAGCGCCACGACAGCCAAGCCAAGAGCCCGCCGAGGGCCAGGTGCGAGAGGAGGCTGGTGACTCTCGAGCTGGTCGACACGACGCCCCAAAGGCGCCCATGTCTTGCCGGTTCGAACCACGAGCTGATGAGCTTGGCCATCGCTGGCCATCCTCCAGCCTTGGACGCCTGCGCCGCGAAGCTCAGCAACATGAAGACCGCGTGGCTCGACGACGCACCGAAGGCCACCGTGACCGTTGCCATGGAGGCCAACGCAAGCAGGAATAGACGCCGGCCACCAATCAGGTCCGCCCCGACCCCGGTCACCAACTTGCCCGCGAGCGCACCTCCGGCGCCGTACGCGAGCAGTTCTCCGAACCCAGCCTCGGTGAGACCACTCGTTGGGTCCTCGATCATGCCGGGCGATGCGACGGTCATCGCCGTCCGACACAGCATCAGCCCCGCGTAGCCCGCGTACATGGAAGCGACCGTGATCGCCTCGTGTCGTCGTCTATGCGTTGACGAGTCGTCTGTGTTTGTTGTCATGCTCGAGGGCGGCGCGCGATGACCGCATCCGAAACGAATACTAACAGAAGGGCACGGGCGGGCGGGAAGATGACTCCGTTATCCGGCGCCGCCTGCGCCGGCCGCTATGATGTGCTCGAGAGCGGGGCCTGCGAGTGCACGGCCACCCTCGTGTCCACGACGTGCGGCCCAGGCCTTCCCACCACCGCGATCACGCTGTCGGCGACGCGGTGGCGTCCTGCACCACCTTCACGGACGCTGCTATCCGGATGGCGGTATGGATCGAGGGAATCCGATCAACGTTCGTCCGAGATGGGATACCTTCGGCGAGTGACTCATCAATCCGCGCTCTGCATCGCAGCCCTTCTTCTGACCCTCGCCGGGTGTTCCGAAAGCAGCACTGTCCTCGACTCTGGAAGTAGCGACTCCGCTCTGCCGACGGACACCGGAATCCCGACCGACGGCGGCGGGGACGTCGATACCGGGACGCCCGCTACCGATGGGGGGCCGGGGGATGCTGCAGTGGACACTGGCGCGCCCACGACCGATGGGGGGCCCGCGGACGGTAGTTTCCCCGACACAGGTGTCGATGCGGGCTCCGGAGATGCCGGGACTTCGGACTCGGGCGGCGGCGACTCGGGTACCGCCGACTCGGGCGCCGCCGACGCAGGCAGTCCGACCTTCCTGACTGCGGGCTACGACTGCGGGACCATCGAGGTGGTCGACGTCATCAACCGGGGCGCGCTCCCCGGCGACTACGTCTTCTCAGCGGCGGGCGACCGGGGCCCGACCGCCTCCGTCGCGCGCGGTGGGACGACACTGGCCACCATCTCCTACGACTGGCTGACCACCGTGGGGACCGTCGCATCGGGCCGTGCCTACACGTTCAGCTTCCCCGATCTCTTCGAGGTCATCGTGGCCGTGCCGGGATCGGGACCGGGCACTCGAAACCTCTTCGAGATCAATCTTTGCGCCCTCGACGGGGTGAAGGTTTGGCGCGAGATGGGCACGCCCTTCGTCGTGGGCGGGGTCTACGGAGAGTTCGTGCTGGTCGGCATCACCGACCTCGGGGCGCCGGCGGGGCTCTATTCCTTCAAGTCGGAGGGCGACCGCGGGCCACGGGTGCGTGCGTATCGCAACGGGACCCCCGTGGGCATGATTCCCTACACATGGACGACAACCATCGGCTCATCGGGCTCCGGGCTCGAATACACGTTCACGTTTCCCGGGCTCTTCGACGTCGTCGTCGCCAAGGACGGCGCCGGGACCCGAAATCTCTTCGAGGTCAACATCGACATGTTGAACGGAACAGACACCTGGACCGTCCCGTAGCTCGCGGGGGAGCGCTGGGGACAGGACGATCCGGGCGCGATAGGGTTCGCCCATGACCCTCACGCCCATTCCATGGTTGGCGCTCGCTCTGTGCGCCATAGCGGGGCTGCCCGCCGTCGCTTCGGCGCAGACCTGCACCGAGGTCACGATCGACTCGCCCACGCCCAGAGACGCGGGTGCACGCTCGGCAGCGTCATGCAGCGGATGCGACGCCGAGGGCCGGGTCACGATCACCTTCCGATTCGATCGGGAGGTGCCGTGCGGCGACTTCGTGGACGGTTCGCCGTGGGTCGTCGATGACGGCGCCGGCGTGGCCATCACGGCGATGGAGCCTGCCGTAACGCGGGACTGTGGCGCGGATGTCTGCAACGGGTGGATGCTGAATGTGAGCGGCCGCGGACAGGCGTTGGATGGACGGCGGGACTACGACATGGCGGCCGCGCCACCGATTCGTGACGCCACTGAGGCTGCGCCTTTCACGGCGACCGCGGGCGATTCGATCCTCAAGGCGGTCTCCTTCCAGGACGAAGCGGTAGGCACCGATTGCAGCGGCGAGACGGCCTTCGGGCGCTCGACGCGCCACTGCCTCTATTTCGCCGGTGTGCTCACGGTCCTGGGCGAGGCGCCGCCAGACGGTGGGGCCAATACGTTCCGCCCCCCTTACGTGGGCACGGATCGACCCATCATTCCGGTCTCGGACGCGAACATGTCGCTACTGCCGTCGCTGCCCGCCGCGTCGGTGGACTCGAGCTGCCCCGACGTCGCCGCCGCCGAAACCGCCCTCTGTCAGGTGCCCCTGAGCTTCATGGGCACCTACGCCAACCAGTTCTTCAAGGGTTACCTGAACACGAACCAGAGCGCGAGCGGCTACCACGGCCACGTATCCCGGTCCTATGGCGACTACCTGCTGCGCGCGCTCTTCGACGATCGGACCGATCGAATGGCGCACTGCTTGATCCAGCGCGGCATCGACCTCTACCACATGCTCCTGCCGCCGGTGGAGACCTCCTGGGGACCGAACGGAGGGCATGGACAGGGACGCACGATGTGGCCGGTTCTCGCGGCAGCCGTGCTCGGTCGCGCGGACTGGGCGACGAATGTCGAGTCCATGTCACCCGGGCGTTTCGCCGAACGTTCCCAGATCTACTGGAGCCCGATCGCCGACCCGACGGGCGATTTCAATGGCCCTGGCGAGGTGCTCTACGGCGCCCACCCGGCAGCCGGCGGGACTTCGATGTGCACCACGGGCGAGTACTTCGGCCGTTGCTACCCAGACTGGCCGGGCTCATGTAACCGCGTCTGCGGCGACCCCTTCGGGTACATCGATGGTGGCCCACCGGGCGACAGCTACCAGCAGATCTTCACGCCTGCCGCGCGGGCCTACTCGCTGGCGGGGCGGCTCATCCCCGCGCTCGGCGCCGCATGGCCACGTGACGACGGTCACGCATTGATGCTCGAGTACACCGACCGCTGGGTGGAGCACGGAGCATGGGCTCTTCCCGATCCCTGCGACCCAGCCGATCCACTCGATTCCATGAGCCCCTCCGACTGCACCTCATCGCCCGTCGGTGCGTGCCTCTGCAATCCGGGAAGTGGACGCTACCCGGCGGCGCACGGAATGAACGCCGACGGCGGCTCGTCGTACCGGTCCGCGTGCACCACGGCGATCTGGGGCACCTTCCGCAGCTGCGCGGACGACTGCAGCTGTCCGGGCATGATGGAGGAACTCTGCGATCTAGTGCCGCCACCGAGCGACGGGGGCGTCGACGTGGACGGCGGCGGCCCGCCGCCCATGAGCGATGGCGGCGGGACGACGGACGATAGCGGAACCGCCCCCCCTGACGGAGACGACGAGGGATGTGGCTGCTCTGTGGTAGGCGCGTCGCCCGATCGGCGTGCGCCGGTCACCGCGCTGGCGTTCGGGCTGGTCGCGGTGGTCCTCAGCCTTCGCCGGAGGTCGCGGGGATCGCGAAGGCGGCCCCCTGCGGATCCGCCGAGCCTGCCCGTATGCCGGCGTACGTGGGAACCGTAGGGGCGTCGCCCTTTCGCCTTCTCGTCACTACCCCCATCCCTCCGCGTCTTCGACCTTCATGTCCGTGCACACGTGCCACTCCCCATCCATGCGCACGGCCCTCACCTTCGCCGACCTCGCTCCCGCGGCACGCAGGGTGCGCTGCAACTCCCGGGCGGTCCGCCGGGCCGCCTTGGCCTCGGGGTCCTTGGTGGGTTTGGTCGCCGCGCGGCGGACGCGGGCGGTGGCCAGGTTGAGGTCACGGACGCTGATGCGGTCGAGGGGGATGCGGCCGATGAGCGGGTTCTATCTGACCAGAACCGCGGCGAGGCCGGCGGCGGGGGTGGCCGCAACGAAGCGGCTGAGGGCGTAGGCCTTCTCTAGGCCGAGCTCCTGGGCCTGGGCTTTCGAGTAGTGGTCGACGACGGCGATGAGCTTGTCGGCGGTGGTGGGTTTCAGGAGGCGCCGAGCGCTGAGAAGATGCTTGAAGCTCTCGTGGCCGGCGGCGTCGCAAAGGGCGGGGCGGGACAGCGCCTTGAGGGCGCCGCCCATTTGGTAGAAGTCTTCGGCGATGCGTGCCTGACGTTTTTGAATCTGAACGATGAGGCGCTCGGCCTCCTTTTTGTTCTTCACGACCGCAGGCCGGAGCTCGTGGGCGAGCACGCTGATGTTGCTGACGTTGAAGTTTCGACTGGTGGAGGCGCGGGCCATGAGGATCTCGCTGGTTGGAGTTCAGACGTCTGAACGTCAGTGTACAGACGTCTGAACCGGGTACAGACGTCTGTACTTCGGAGTTCAGACGTCTGAACTCCGAAAGCTCGAGAAGTTCGGACCGCCCCCCCCCGTCGCCGAACCACGAACAACGGCGTACGATTGAGACGCTCGAGACGCGAGACCTCGATTGCACGGGTCGGGCTGGAGGACAGCGATGCGACGCTATGTGGGAGTTACTTGCTTGGCTCTGATGTTGAGCGCTGCGTGCAACGAGACCACGGACGGGCCCGACGATTCGTCGGTGGGTGATTCCGGCACGCCGCCGGGCGACTCCGGCATGCCGCCGGGGGACTCAGGCATGCCGCCGGGGGACTCTGGGACGCTGCCGCCGGTTGGCGTCGCGGATGCCCAGGGCTGCGATCCGGTCCTCGTGCATGCGTTGCCCAACGCGCTCTGGTTTCGGCACCAGGTCGTTGGCACCGCGAGTGCCGCGCAGACCGTATTGGTTCGCAACCGGGGCCGCACCCACAGCGCGCTGACCTCAGTGGGGACGCTTCCGGGCTTCAGCATCACCGCGCCCACGTTGCCAGTCGCGTTGGCTCCGGGGGAAGAGGTCGCCCTCGAGGTGACCCATCTGGCGACGGCCGCGGGAGTCCAGAGCGGCATCGTGGACATCGAGTTCAACGGCGCCCCCACCGAAGGGTTGTACCTGTGGGGTGCCGCGGGTGCAGCGGCACCGGCGGAGGTTTCGGTGACCGAGTGCGGTGTCCTCGATCAGGAATGGACGGTTTATCGGCTCGCCAACGATGTCACGGCAACCGGAAACTGCTTCTCGGTACAGGCTGATCACGTGACCCTCGACCTCGATGGTTACACCATCCGATACGGGTCGGGAGGCGCCGACCGGGTTCATGGCGTGGTCGTCGCCGCGACCTGGGCACCCAACGCCGACCCCGCCTTTTCGGGTGGCAGCGCGGCGGGCCTCGAGGTGACCAATGGCTCCATCGTTCAAGACCCCGGTGCGGGCGAGTTTGCCCACGGGGTCTTCGTCAACCAGATCAACGCCACCGCGGACATCGCGCTCTCGTACCTGACGGTCGATGTTTCGAGCCCCTCATCGGTCAACATCGAGGCGGACTACAAGTCGTACCTGCACGTCCACCACAATGAGCTCACCAGCACCGTGGACGTGATCCAGAGCCGGCACCAATTCCACGGGGCCGTGATTCGCTTGGTCGACGGCGATACCGAGTATCAGCGGGTCCACGACAACGAAATCGTCGGCGGGGCCCAGGCGGGCATCTTGTCCCGTGCTGCCCACTCCCAGATCTATCTCAACGACATACGGCAGAACGCAAACTACACCAACGACTTCAGCGTCGTCGGCACCGGCACCGACACCGATGTCTTCGACAATGTGATCCGTCCGCTGAGCGGCCGCGGGATCCTCGTCAGCGGCATCCGGGTGCGCGCCTTCGAGAACGACATCGAAGCCACCGAGTTGGCCAACAACGACGAGTACGGCGGTTGCCAAATCGGGGGGGCCTACGCCATCCAGGTGGAAAACGGAGCCGAGCAGTGTCTCGTCTTTGCCAATCGGGCCGTAGGCATCGCCGACGCCTGCGAGGCGAGCGCCCTCAAGGCGACGGAGGTGAGAGCCGACACGGGCAACCGCGTGTGCCACAACCGCTTCGAGGCGCGGCGGATCGGCGCGACGATCGCCGGGGCCTACGGCGTGACCTTCAGCGGGATCTTCGGCGGGATGCACATCATCGGCAATGAGATCATCGCCGACACGGCCCTGGTCCACTTCCCTTGGGACGGGGGAATCGGAGCCGTCTTCGACAGCAACCTCTTCATCCGAGGCGACAACCCGGTCCCCGCCGGGGACGGCCCAGACGCCTATTGGACCCTGCTCTTCGGCAACTCGGCGGCCGCCGAGGCGACGCTCATCGACTCGCGCTTCGACGCGTCGGTCGACCGCGACGCCGCCTTTCTCTTCCAGGTCGGGGGCGGGTCGGGGTGGCACGGACCGGCCGAGTACACGGAGAGGTGGAGCGTCGTCTTCGAGGCCGTCGACGTCGGGGGTGCCGCGGTGGCGGACGCGACCGTCGTGGTGACCGACGCCCTCGGGGCCGAGGTGGTCCGCGAAACCACCGATGCCGCGGGGTCACTGCGCGCGACGCTCACCGAGCGGCGGCGCTACGCCGATGAGAGCGCCGCCGACAACATCGAGATGCACACTCCGCATCAGATTTCCGTGACGGCGGCGGGCTATGCCGATTGGAGCCAGGAGCTCAGCGCGACGGAACCCGCAGTGATCGCCGTCGAGTTATTAGCGCTTTGAGCACGTCTCCCCGGCCCGCTCACATACGCGCGATCACCGCGTCCACGAAGCCCTGGGTATTCAGCTTGCCGCCGAGGTCTCCGGTCTTCTCGCCATCCGCAAGGGCCTGGTTGTAGCCCTTCTTGATGCGGTCGGCGGCGGCGCGGCAGGCCTCGTCGCCGCGCTGGTCGGCGAGGTAGTTGAGCAGCATCACGCCGCTCATGATGAAGGCGAGGGGGTTGGCGACGCCCTTGCCCGCGATGTCCGGAGCGGACCCGTGGACGGCTTCGAAGATGGCGCCCTCGGTGCCGATGTTGGCTCCGGGGACGACCCCGAGGCCGCCGACGAAGCCCGCGCAGAGGTCGCTGATGACGTCTCCGTAGAGGTTCTCGAGCAGCAAGACGTCAAAGCGCGTCGGGTCTTGCACCAAGCGCATGCACCCCGCGTCGATGATCAACTGCTCGTACTCGATGCCGGGATACTCTTTGCCCACCTCTTCCGAGATGCGCATGAACATGCCGTCGGTGAGCTTCATGATGTTCGCCTTGTGGAACACCGTGACCTTCTTGCGCCCCTTGTCCCGGGCGTACTCGAAGGCAAAGCGGGCGATGCGCGTGCAGCCCTTTTCGGTCGCGACCTTGAGGCTGGTCACGACGCCGGGGGCCACTTCGTTTTCGATGCCGCTGTAGAGGCCCTCGGTGTTCTCGCGGATGACGACGATGTCGACGTCGTCGAAGCGGGTCGGCACGCCGGCGAGGTTCCGGATAGGCCGAATGGCGCCGTAGAGGTCGCAGCGCTTGCGCAGCTGCACGTTGACGCTGGTGAAGCCGTGGCCCACGGGCGTCGTACAGGGGCCCTTGAGGGCGATGCCGGCCGCCTTGACCGCGTCGACGGTTGCGTCGGGGAGCGGCTGCTCGTTGCCCGCCTCCATGGCGGAGACCCCGGCGAGGTGTTCTTCCCATTCGATGGGAGCGTTGGCGGCTTCGAAGACGCGGCGGACGGCGCGGGTGATCTCGGGACCGATCCCGTCCCCGGGGATCAACACGACCTGGTGCTTCGACATGACGGGCTCCTCCGAAACGGTTAGGGCGTGGAGGCTAACGCGGTTCGACGGTCAGAGAAACATCGATAGGAAGGTTGGAGGCCCTCATACTGGGCCGATGTTCGCCACCATCCTGATGATATTCGCCCTCATCCTATCGGCTCCGGGACAGGCGGAGGCCCA
>QMMC01000284.1 GCA_003647065.1 Deltaproteobacteria bacterium
CACCGCCGATGCCGACGCAGGTGCTCTGGCCGATATCGAGGGCGGTGAGCTGCCCGACAGCTTCGTAGGTCAGGGTGCCGCTCCGGCTCACGACGCCGATGCGCCCGGCCTTGTGAATGTGCCCCGGCATGATGCCGATCTTGCACTCACCGGGGGTGATGACCCCGGGGCAGTTCGGCCCGATGAGACGCGACGTGTCCTGCGAATCGAGGACCCCGCGCACCTTGATCATGTCCGCGACGGGGATGCCCTCGGTGATGGCGATCACGAGCGCGATGCCCGCATCGATGGCTTCGAGAATGGCGTCGGCCGCAAACGGCGGCGGCACGAAGATGCACGTCGCGTTGGCACCGGTCTCCCGAGCGGCGTCGCTGACGGTGTCGAAGACCGGGACCGAGTCCTGGAACTTCTGCCCGCCTCGGCCCGGGACGACGCCCCCGACGACGGAAGTGCCGTACTCCATCATCTGCTGACTGTGAAAGGCGCCGGCGGAGCCGGTGATGCCCTGAACGAGCAGCCGCGTATCCTTATTGACGAGAATCGACATGCTTCAGCCCTCCTTCACGAGGCTGACGATCTTCTCGGCGCCCTCGGCCATCGTGACCACCGGGACCACCTTGAGGCCACTCTCTTCGAGGATCTTGCGGCCCTCGTTCACGTTGGTCCCCGCGAGGCGAACGACCACCGGAACCTCGAGGCCCAACTCCTTCGCCGCGGCGACGACGCCGTTGGCGATGATGTCGCACTTCATGATGCCGCCGAAGATGTTCACGAAGATGCCCTTGACGGAATCGCTCGTGAGGATGATGCGGAACGCCGTGGTCACGGCCTCCTCGTCGGCGCTGCCGCCGACGTCCAGGAAGTTCGCAGGCTCACCGCCGAAGTGCTGGATGATGTCCATCGTCGACATCGCCAGCCCGGCGCCGTTGACCAAGCAACCGATGTTCCCATCGAGCTGGATGTACGAGAGCCCCGCGGCCTTCGCCTCGGTCTCCGTGGCCTCTTCTTCGGAGAGGTCCCGGAGTTCGTCCCAGACCTTGTGGCGGAATGCCGCGTTCTCGTCGAAGTTGATCTTGGCGTCGAGGGCGACGACGTCCCCGCTCTTGGTGGTGACCAGCGGGTTCACCTCGGCGAGGGAGCAGTCTTCGGCGATGAACATCTTCACGTAGTTGCGAAGCAGCTTGCCGAAGCTCTTCTGCGCTGGCTTGTCGAAGCCGAGGGCGAACGCGAGCTGCCGCGTCTGGTAAGGCATCAGGCCCACGGCGGGGTCGATGAAGATCTTGTGAATCTTCTCCGGGGTATTCGCCGCCACCTCTTCGATGTCCATGCCGCCTTCGGTAGACGCCATGACGGCGACCCGCCGGGTTTCACGATCGATGACCAACGCCAGGTAGAACTCCTTGGCGATGTCCATGCCCTGCTCGACGATGAGCCGCTGGACCAGCTTGCCTGCAGGGCCGGTCTGGTGGGTCACGAGCTGCATGCCGAGGAGCTCCTTCGCAGCCTTCTCGGCCGCGTCGACGCCCTTGACGACTTTGACTCCGCCGCCCTTGCCGCGCCCGCCGGCGTGGATCTGAGCCTTGACGACGACGACCTCGCTCCCGGTCTCGGCGATCAGCTTCTTGGCGGCCGCCTTGGCCTCCTCGACGCTGAACGCAGGCACGCCCTTCGGGCACGGGATGTCGTACTTCCGATACAGCTCTTTGGCCTGATATTCGTGAATGTTCACGCGGTTCTCCTCGATTCGTGGCTTAGAGCTTGTCGACCGACGCGACGAGGTCCCGGACGTGAGCGGCGCTCTTGTTGAGCAGCTCCTTCTCGTCATCCGTGAGCTCGACCTCGATGATCTTCTCGACCCCGGTTTTGCCGATGACCGAAGGCACGCCCATGTAGATGCCCTCGTGGCCGTATTGGCCCGTCAGGAAGGACGCACAGCCGATGACTCGCTTCTGGTCCTGAAGGAAGCTTCCGGCCATGGCGATCGCGCCCGCCGCCGGGGCGACATAGGCACTCGTGCCCATGAGGCCGACGATCTCGCCGCCGCCCTTCTTGGTGCGCTCGACGATCGCATCGAGCTTGGTCTTCTCGATGAGCTGAGTGACGGGGATGCCATTGACCGTGCAATAGCTGAGGGTCGGCACCATCGTGTCGCCGTGTCCACCGAGGACGAGGGCTCCGACTTCCTTCGTCGAAACGCCGAGTTCGTCGGCGATGAAGTGCTGAAAGCGCGCGCTGTCGAGGGCCCCGGCCATGCCAACGACGCGGTTGTGCGGAAAGCCGGTGACCTTCTGCATCGCGTAAACCATCGCGTCGAGGGGGTTCGAGATCACGATCACAAACGCGTTCGGGGCATGCTCCTTGATGCCCGCACCCACGGCGCGGATGATCTTGACGTTGATCGCCAGCAGATCGTCGCGGCTCATGCCGGGCTTCCGGGGAATACCCGCGGTGACGATGCAGACGTCGACACCCGCGATGTCGGCGTAGTTGGACGTTCCCTTGATGGAAGCGTCGTATCCTTCGAGGGCACACGCCTGGGAGATGTCGAGGGCCTTGCCCTTGGCAACGCCCTCCTTGTCCGGGATGTCGACGAGGATGACATCCCCGAGCTCCCGACGCGCCGCGAGGGAAGCGAGCTCCCCACCAATATTGCCCGCGCCAATAAGCGCAATCTTCTTACGTTCACCCATGGTCAGCCTCCATGTGCTCGACGATCTGCGGGGGCCGGACTCCTTGATGAGCCGGTCCCCGGAAAGGGGGTGGCCTTCTATCACAGATCGGGGCCGCGAGGGATGGCGTCATGGGCCGACGCGGTGGGATGGCGGGGCGGCGCGGGGGCGCAGGCTCGGCTCGAGATCGGCACTCAGAGCGCTCCCTGCTCCAGGACCAACGCAATCATTGCCTTACAAGGGGGTCAATAAGCCCCAAACGAGCGGATCCGCACACCCCTCCAGCGCTTTCATTCGCCTTTATCGTGTGGCCGACTTGGCCCACGCCTTGCGAACCACTGTCCACTAGTTGCATACTGGGCGCGGACCAGGACGGAGCTGCGGAGGTAACAGGCCTCCCATTTTCGACCAGCGTGCGGCTCGCGCCCCCCCCCCCGTGCATGACCGCCTATAAAAGGAGACAGTTCGAACATGGCCAAGAAGATCGAAATGAAGCAGCGTCAGACCACCAACCTCTTGCAGGACACCGAGGGTCTGACCACGGTCGAGTACATCATCATCCTGTGTCTCATCGCCGTCGTTGGCTTCGCCGCCTGGAAGGGCTTCGGCGAGACGGTGAAGAAGAGGGTCGGAGAGGCCGACACCACGCTCAACACGATGTCGGGCTCCGGCGGGTCCTGATGAGACCCTGGGCAGGGGTGACAGCCTGCCCAGGGGGCGGGGTCAGTTGGCCCCAAGTGCGCGGATTCGCACAGTGAGTCCAGCTGAATTCCTGGCAATTCCGGGCCTTCCGATCGTGGCCCAGCCCTTGCTGCTATGCTTTGCGGCGGCGCAGCAATCGCAGCAAAACCGATGATGGATCCAGAACTGCAGCCAGAACCACAGAACGAAGTTCACGACCTCCTCGAAGATACGAGCGGGGTTGTGTACGTCGAATACATCATCGTGCTCACGCTGGTCACGATGCTGGGAGCCGTCTCGATCTTCTCGGTCGGGATGCCGTTCTATCAGACGTTTCGGTTCACCCAGTTGCTTGTCGCGCTGCCGTTTCCATGAGTTGCCGCATGGGTATCGAAGGAGTTCAGTTGAAAATGACGAAGATTGTCCAACCGAAAGACCGCCATGGTGCCAGCCTCCTACGGGACACCGAAGGCCTCACGACGGTCGAGTACATCATCATCCTGTGTCTCATCGCCGTCGTTGGCTTCGCTGCTTGGAAGAAGTTCGGCCAGACGGTAAAGACCAGGGCCGGAGAGGCCGACGAGACGCTCAACACGATGTCGGGCGCGTCCGGTAGCTGAGCCGGTCAGGGCCCGAGCAGGAGGACACCACGGGCTAGGCGAGCGCTCTCGGGCATCCTGCGCCCGGGGGCTGCGACGGTACCCGTAGGAAGCGTTTTCGCGGAGTCGGAGGATACGGAGTGTGGGAGCTTTGGGTCATTCATGGATGTGCGGTGGTCGTCGCGGGCGTTGGCGCCGGCTGGGACTACAAGACCGGTCACATTCCGAACTGGCTGACCCTCCCTCCCCTCATCATCGCCCCGGCCGCGTACTTCTTCCTGGGAGGCTTTCGGTCCTTCCTGGACTCGTTCTTCGGCATCCTCGTCTGCGGCTTGGTTCCCCTCGCGCTCTTCTACATGAAGACCCCCGGGGGCGGCGGGCCGCCGATGCATGGAGGGGACGTCAAGCTCTTCGCCGCCCTCGGGGCGATGCTCGGTTGGTACACGGGGATCGAGGCTCAGTTCTACTCGGTCTTCGCCGCCGCCATCTTCGTGATGGCCCAGATGGCCTGGCAGGGGAAGCTCCTTCGGGTTCTGGGAAACTCGGCGGCGCTGGTCATCAATCCAATCCTGCCGAAGAAACGCCGCCGGGACATTTCACCGGACCTTCTGCACACCGTCCGCCTCGGAGTCTCCATCTTCATCGGCACGGTCTTCGCGGTGGGCCTCCGCCACAGCTACCTCTTCAGGATGTAGACGACGCATGGCAATAGGAAAAGCACGCAGCAAGAGCCTCGTCGCCGATACCGAGGGGATCGTGTACGTCGAGGTGTTGCTGGCGTTCATTCCGGTCTTCACGCTCTTTCTCGGCATGCTCCAAGCGTCGCTCATGTACGGCGCCAACCTCGTAGTCACGAGCTCAGCAAACCGGGCAGCGCGGTCCGCGGCGGTCGTCCTCGACGCGCCCGAGTCGGATTTCAACAACGACGAGCGCATGCTGCTCGACTACGGCGAGGCGGGCAGCGGCACCCAAGCCATCTGCATGCTGCTTCAAATGGCCGACGTCCCCTGCTCCTTCGTCGGGGGGTCCGGCAACGCCCGCCTCAGCGCCATCCGCGCCGCCGCTTCGATGCCTCTCCTCGGCGTTTCGCCGACCACCGGCCAGCTGGCCAACGAACGTCAGGTTCTGCGCGCAGTCGGGGAAGACCCGATGAGCAGCCGCACCGTCGCGGGTTTCATCTACAACCAGACGGCCGTGTCCGTGACCTTCCCGGAGCACACGGAGGCCCGGTTCAGCGTGGGCAAAAACGAAAACCTGCTGGTCCGCGTCACCTACCTATTCCACTGCGGGGTGCCGATCGCAGCTCGCTACATGTGCGACGACGCTCCCTCGATCGCGTCCGGCATCGCGTACCAAGCGCGGATGGAATACGGGCGAATGGTCATGAACGGCCACTACACCGTCGAACAGCTCCAACAACAGCAGGCCAACATCGATCACGCCGAAGCGCGTATCGCTCAGACCCGGGGCAGGCTCGATGACCTGGCGAAATCCGCGAGGCCAGTAGGCCTCGCGGCGCTCGCCTTCAGCGGAGCGCGGTTCCACGTATTACAGGCCCAGTCCCGGCTTACCGTGCACGGCGCCGGCTACGAGTACACCGCACCATGATTGCGAAGATGAGAGAGCTCTTCCATTCCACGGGGCACGACCCCGACGCCCCGGCGCGGCGCCGTCTCGGCGCCGACGACCGCGGCGCGATGATGGTCATGGGCATCTTCATGGCGGTCATCCTGGTCGGCGCCATTTACTACGTGCTGGGCATCGGAGCCTCCGCCCTCTACCACGAGCGCATGCAGGACGCGGCCGACTCGGGGGCCTTCGGCGCCGCGGTCATTCACGCCCGTGGCATGAACATCCTCGCCATCCTCAATCTGATCAGCGCCGCGGTCATGGCGGTCCTGGTCGCGATCAAAGTGATCGAGTATCTGCTGCTCGCAGCCTTGGCGATCGCAACCGCGATCTGCCTGGCGTGCAGCTGCCCCGGGTGCTGCGGCTGCTGTGCCATCTGCCCCGTCGCGGTGGTCCTCGAGTATGGCTACGACACCGTGTCCGAGATTCGCAACACCGCGGAGCCCCTCATCGAAGCGATCCTCGAAGTGAGCAAGGCCGTGCAAACGGTAACGCGCTACATGATACCGGTCGTCGCGGAAGCAAAAGTCATCAAGTACGGCTCCGACACCTTCAGCGCGCCGACCACGGTGGGGCTGATGGCTCCAGGGATTATCGGCCTCGCCGTCGAGCCGGATGAGTCGGACCTCTTCTGCAAGAAGGCGAGCAACCAGGGCGGCCGCCTCGCTGGCACGCTCATCGGCATCTGGCCCATTCGCAGTTTCGTCGGTACGGCGGTGGAGTCGCTCTCGAGCATCTTCTGCGAGGATGACGAGTACGCCCACCGAGTGCAGGAAGACTCCGACATGGGTGACGACACCTTCCAGCTCCAGGTCGTCATGCTCGGTGAGCCACCCTTCGAGCGGAGCAAGCAGGGCGTCGGGATCGTCACCTGGGGCCGGGAGGACACCACCGACTACGATACCCTCGAGACGATGACCAAGTTCTCCTACGCCCAGTCCGAGTACTACACCGACGACCCCGACCGCAAAGAGTGGCTCTGGCGCCTCGAGTGGCGGGCCCGCTTGCGGCGTTTCACCCTGGGCTCGTCCCTCGGGGGGATCCTCTCCAGCGTCCCGGGAATCAGCGAGCTGGACTACTCCGTGCACTGATGGATTCCCCGACCAAGAACAGAAGATCGCTGCTCCGGGACACCGAAGGTCACGCGATGACCGAAGCGGTCATCATGCTGCCGGTCTTCATCATAATATGGGGCTTCATCGTCTGGGCCAGCCAGGTCTACGAAAACCAACTGGACCTGGTCGCGGTGACTCGGGACCACGCCTGGCAGCACGCGATGAACGACTGTCACGGCGCCGTCCCCCCGGGGACCTCTTTCCGCCCCGCGAGCGATGCCAGCATCCCAGGGCTCAGTGGCCTCTCCAGCACCCTCGACGGCCTCATCAACATGATCCCCATCTTCGAAGAATACTGGCCAGGCCTCAGCTTCGACGAGGACGAGTATCAACGCGAGGGGAACGTCCCCGCCCCAGAGGTCACCGGTGCCGATGACCAGCGGACGGTCCACCGTGTGGTGCTGCTCTGCAACGAAGACCAGGAGACCCCGGACCTCGAAGAGATGTCCAACGGGGCGTTGGGAGTCTTCTGGTGAGTTCGCGAATCGAGCGACCCAAGTACACCCGGATGGGCTTCTTCTGGCGGGTCAAGCACTACGCGCCGAAGCTCCTGCGCGTGACGGCATTCTTCACGATCCTCTACGTTTCCCTGACCGTGGCCATCGGATACGAAGCCCGGGCCCAGATGAACGAACAGTTCATGAGCCTGGGCGTCGACATGCTGCGTTACGAGGGCGCCGAGTACCAACGGGACCCGCGCACTCTCGTCCTCAATGGCCAGGCCATCAAATTATCGACCGGCCGCGCCCCCCACGACCTCGAGCACGTCCTCGACTACTACGAAGCTCGATGCATGCAGCGCGACGGACACTTTGCCGAGCAGCTCGCCGAGCTCGTCGAAGGTGACCCCGAGATCCTCGAGGCCGAAGCTCGAATCCTCGACCCGACCTTGCGCGACAGCACCGACGATCGGGGCTACGTCGCGTGCCTCGACACCTTGAGTGACGAGCGCCTCGAGCCTGAAGGAGTCGCTGCGGCCGTGGAGCGTTTCAAGCACAGCCTCGATCTCTCCGAGTTCGGCGAGCTCCGCTACATCTACGCCGAGCGCGACGAGCAAGGAGGCACCTTCTTCGTCGCGTTCTGGATCGAAGGCTCCTTCAAAGTCGCCGACATGTTCCCCCCAGACGGCGATGCACCGGGTCGCGACGTCGCCGATGTACCCCGCCCCCCAGAGTCTCGCCGGCTGCTCAGCTCGTGGGAAACGGGCAAGCCCCAGGCGGTGACCACCTATGTGGGCGGCTCCCTCGGAATTGGCCAACTCGATTCGTTCTATCGAGATGAGATGGCCGACGGCGGCTGGGAGATCCTCGAGGCCGATGACTCCCCCCTCCTCCGTGCCACCGGGCAGGAAGTGCGCGAAGGGTTCCTCACCTTCGAGCAGGGCGATCGCATGGTCAGCGTGGTGTTGACGGACGGCTCCCAGGGCGCGACCACCACCGTCTTGACGCTGCAGTAGTACGCATGGGTCGCCTCCTTCTCTTCAGCGCCCTCGCGACCCTCTGCTCCTTTGGCGCAGGGGGATGCGAAGAGTCCGCTGAGGAGCTCCCTTCGGCGAATGTCCTGCCCCAGGCATCGGGTCGGCGGCGCGGCCCCCCGGGGCCTGAGGAGCGGCCGACCGGTGGTGCCCCACAACGCGCCCGCATCGTGCACGCGCCTTCCGACAACATCGTGCTCCCCAATTACCGCGGTCGCGGCGGAGGCGGAGGAGGAGGAGGAGGGGGCCGCTCGGTTGGACGGCCCTACGGATTCCCCCGAGGCCCACACCAGGAGCCGGAGGACTTCCATGCCGTAGCTCGAGAGGTGGCGAGCCGAGACATCCCCCGGGGTTCCGAGGCGTGTGAGCTCGCCTACGAGGCGATGCGTGATCTGCAGGTCGCTCGTCGGGCCAAGACCCCCGGGCGGCGTCGCGGCCGTCTGAACCACGACAACTTCGTCTCGTCGTGCGAGCTCATGCCCGACATCGAGCAGTGGTGCCTCGTCCCAAGCTTCGTCGCCGAACATGTGGAGGAGTGCGACAGCCGAGCCAATGGCCGCTATCAAAGGGCGGTCGCCCGGGCCGAGAGAGAGCAGCGCGGAGAGAGCGTGGACTGGGCTCCCGCCGGCGACTTGGAGGACTCCGATGGGCAAACAGGCTCGGAAAACGCCGCCCCGAGCGAGAGTCCGTCGCCGGGGCCGGTGCGCGTCGAACGTTGAGTTCGAGATCGCGTTGACGAGACGGGGCTGCATCTCGCATGATCAGTCCATGCTTTCATCGTTTCGTATCGTGCCCCCCCTCTTCATGGCCCTCTTCGTGGCCCTCTTCGCTAGCGCCTCCCTGAGCGCCTGTGGCGACGACTCCACATCGACACCCACCGACGGCAGCACCGGCGACGGCAGCACCGGCGACGGCAGCACCGGGGACGGCGGTGGTCTCGGCGGCCCCGGGGATTCGTGCGTGACAGCGGCCAACTGCGAGGCCGGCCTCGACTGCGTCATGGGAGTTTGCACGGCGACATCGAACGGCGAGATCGGCGCGCCCTGCATCTACACCGCCCAGTGCATGGACGGCCTCTATTGCTCGATCCCCAGGTCCTGCCAGAGCGAGGGCACGGGGGTCATGTTCGCCGCGTGCACCGACAGCGGCGACTGCGAAGCGCCCCTGGTGTGTGAACCCCAGGCCACCGGCTCGAGCCGGTGCGTCAGTGCGGGAGGCGGCGACATCGGCAGCCCCGGCGACAGCTGCAGCACCGTCGCCGAGTGCCAGGCGGGGCTCTTCTGCATCGACGGGGAATGCCGCGGAGAGCAGGGCGGCGGCGGCACCGACGGAGGCGTCGGCGACGGTGGCGGCATCTTCGATGCATCCGTGGACACGGCGGTCGGCGTCCTCTGCGACAGGGTCACGGAGTGCGATGACGGTTCGGAATGCACCATCGACCAATGCGTGCGGGACATGTGCCGCAATACCCTCGTCGACGGGGACGAAGACGGCTACGCCAGCACCCTCATCGCTGGCGGCTGCGGTCGCGACTGCAACGACATGAACCCCTCGGTCAATCCA
>QMMC01000285.1 GCA_003647065.1 Deltaproteobacteria bacterium
AGGATCGCGACGGGCCGCGGTTTCCCCGCAAGGAAGGGAGCCGATGGAAATGCAGAGCATTTTCGAGGGTTCCTGACGCCGCGGGGGAGCCGCGGAACGAGCGAGGACCCTTCCATGTCTCTGAATCGCGCACTAGAGGCGCAGCTCCGCCGTGAGCACGCCGTCGTTGGTCCAGGCCCCGGCGTGGCAGTCGCTGCAGACGAGGGGAATGGTGCTCGGGTCACCGACGGATCCGTAGCCGTGGCCGCTGGGAGGCCCGGTGCCGCGCCAGAGGATCACGGGTGCTTGGTCGGCGGTCAGTACGAGCTCGAAAAACTCCCAACCCACGGTGCCCTCGGCGTTGAAGGTCGGGCTGCGTTTCACCATGGCGTGGATGGTCCACTGGGTCAGATCCGCGGGTTCGATCGTCTTGACGAGCATGGTGCCCACGGGAAATCGGGAGAGGCCTGGCGGTGGTAGCTCCCGCGCATACACGTAGGCCGGGCCCGGCGCGGCACCGGTGGGGATGGCATCACCGGGCACGGCAAAGCGCTCCCATTCGGTGAAACCGACGAAATCACGGCCGAGCGCGATGAATGAATCACCGACCGGAACCGGTTCGTCGGTCTGACCACAACCAAGGGCTAGGAGAACGGACGCCAGCGCGACGAGGACGACGATCGGCACCGGAGGGCTCATGGCCCAAGGATAGGTCGAATGACAAGGAGATGCTCGTCGCGCTAGGATGGACGTGAGGTATCCGTGTCGTCTTCCCCCGTCTCTTCGCTTCTTTCGATTCCCTCCCCATCCCTCAGGCTCTCGACAGCGCTCTCGGCTGCGGCACTGGCACTGGCGCTGGTCCTTGCCCCACCGCGCGGGGCCGAGGCCCAGGCAACCTGCGTCGACACGACCGGGGACATGTGCCTGAACGTGATCCGCGACGCGCGGGTCGATGGAGTCGTCGAGGACATCTTTCAGACCAGCGACGGTCGCTACGGGCCCGAGCTCACCTTCGCCTCGCTGGTCGGCGGAGTAAACGGCTGTATCGGCCAGACCTACGACCCGACGATCCTCACGGGCTACACCTGCTGCAACCCCACGACCGCCGGCTGCACCCCCCCCGGAGGCCTCGACCCGAGCTTCCAAGCAAACGACCTCGACTGGTATTGGACTCAGGTCCTCCGGACGAACGATCTCGGCGTCCCCGTCGCCGACGGCGCGTCGGGCTTCTACGTGCCGTGGCGCGGGCGCATCTACGACCTCGGAGGAGAAGCAAACCGCGTCGTGCTCTTCCCGATCACCGACCACGCCCCTCTCCCCTGCGAGGCCTTCGAGTACACCGTGTGGCTCTCGAACAATCCCGGGGCGACGGAAATCGCGCCGGTAGATGCGCCAAATCCGGCGCAGTGGAATCCCGCGCGCATGATCCGAGTCTTCACCGAAGGATGGACCCGGAACGCCACGGCGACGGGCGCAGGCGACGCGGGGCGAGCAGATCTGGGGACCTTCCTCCGGGACTCGACCGGCGGCGATGCGGTCGCCGATGCTTTGGTCACTGTCTGGGCGCTGCCCTGCGGCATCACCTTCCGCTACGTGGCGATCCAAGCGGGCAACGACGGCAACCCCGGGCCCGAGTGCGTTTTTCATAGCGGCGACGACGAGCTCGACACCATCGCTGGGCTCAACGAAGACGACACGGGGATCTGCGTGGACGCCGACGGCGACGGTCACCGAGACGCCGCCTGCGGCGGCGGCGATTGCGACGATACCGACCCCACGGTGCACCCCGGCGCTTTCGAGCCGTGCAACACCACCCGAGACCTCGACTGTTTGCCGATGGCAGCGTGCCCCGAGGGCACGCTCTGCGACGACGGCACCGGGCTCTGCGTGCCCCAGTGCTTCGAAGGGGGTTGCGCCGATGGCTTCGACTGCGTGAGCAACGTCTGCGTCGACATGGCGTGCAGCGATCGAACCGAGCCGTGCCCGACCGGGACCCTCTGCCGCGGCGGGACTTGCGTCGAACCGTGTACCGACGTCGTCTGCCCCACCGGGGAAAGCTGCATCGACGGCGCATGCGTGGACCCTTGCGGCGGCGTCGTCTGCCCCGCCAATCAGGTGTGCGTCGCCAGTGATCCGGACGCCCTCACGGTCTGCGGCCCCTCGTGCAACTGCGACGAACTCGCGGCGCCGCTCTGCCCAGCGACGGAAGCGTGCGATGAGCGTGAGTCGTCTCCGACGGCCGGCGAGTGCGTCGAGCCCGGCTGCGAGACCGCCGTCTGCGGGGCGAGCGAGATCTGTGCCGGAGGCTCCTGCATCGATGGGTGCGCGGGCGTGACCTGCCCCCTCGGCCAGGTCTGCATGGACGGCTCCTGCGTTGCCGACCTCTGTTCGCGCATCATCTGCCCCACGGGGCTGGTCTGCCGCGGCGGCGAGTGCTTCGAAGCGTGCACTGGAGTCAGCTGCGAGGCGGGGCAAATCTGCCGGGATGGGGCCTGTGTTCCCGACCCCTGCGCCGGTGTCGATTGTGGCGACGGCTTCCGCTGCTCCGCTGGCAGCTGTATCCCCGATGGGACCACGATGGACGGTGGCACCGGAGACGGCGGCGGCGTCGACTCCGGCATGGCCGCGGACGGCGGCACGCTGCCCGAAGAAGGCGGCTGCGGCTGCGAGACGACGGGCGGCGGCTCCTCGAAGGGCGGTCTGCTCCTGGTGCTCCTGACTGCGTTCGGCCTGTTGCGCCGCCGACGGCGCTGACTTCTGGAGCACTTCGGGGGGAGCCTTACGCCGGGACCGGACACCGGTGAGTCCGGTCACCAGCCCACGGTCGGGCGCGAACTACCAGTTCGACCTCGAGAGCTGGTGAGAACAGATCCGACCTGAAACCGGGGGCGGCTCGAGACGATGAGCCGCCCCCGGTCTGCCCGGCAACGACCCCGAGGTCGTCGAGGGGTCATTGCGCTATCGTAGATACGCAAGATGACCGAGCTACGGGAGACACCGCCCACGGGGGCAACGGTCGAGTCGGCGGAAACCCTCGTGCCCGAGTCGACGATGGGCGGCGAGGGCGGCGCGGGCGGCGCCCCAGCAGACCTGCATCTTCCGGAGGTAACGCCGAGGCGCTACGACGATGAAGGGTCTCTCGGCATGGGCGGCATGGGCGAGGTTCGGCTTTGCCTCGACCACACGATCGGACGCCAGGTCGCCATGAAGGTCGCCCGCGCAGGTCTCGACCACCGCCCCGATGTGCGCACCCGTTTCCTGCTCGAGGCGCGAGTCCAAGGTCAGCTCGAACACCCGGCGATTCTTCCGGTCTACGACCTGGGGCGGGGCACGGACGGCGCCCCCTACTTCACCATGCGCCGGGTCCGCGGCCGCACCCTCGAACAACTGCTCACGGCGCTGGAGTCCGGGACCGATGACCTCAGAGAGCGATTCAACGAGCGGCGCCTTCTCTCGGACTTCAGTCAGCTCTGCCTGGCCCTCGATTTCGTGCACGCCCGCGGCGTGGTCCACCGCGACCTCAAGCCCGCAAACATCATGTTCGGTGAGTACGGCGAGGTGTATCTGCTGGACTGGGGCCTGGCGAAGGTCCTCGGCGAACCCGACGACGCGCCCCGAGAAGGTGTTGGCAAGAGCACCCGACTCGCAGACTCGGGCCCCGATACCCATTGCGATGTGATCCTCGGGACCCCGGGATACCTCGCTCCGGAGCTGGTGCGGGCCCATGATCAGGTCGACGGGCCCGCCGACGTATACTCCCTCGGCGCCGTGCTCTTCGAGATGTTGACCGGCGAGCCGTTGCACAAGGGCAAGCGCACGATCGACTTGCTCAATTCGACGGCACGCGGCGCGGAGAGGCGGATCCAGAGCCCCAACTTCCCGCTGCCCCCGGAGGTGCAGGAGCTGGTCCTCCAGGCAACGGCCCAGGAGCCCGAAGACCGTCCAACAGCGCGGGCACTTCACGAGGGTATCGAGCGCTACCTCGACGGACACCGCGACTCCGAACGTCGGCGCCACCTCGCCGACGCGCTGACCGCAGAGGTCTCCGTCGCCGCGGCTACGGAAACCGAGGAGGCCCGGCGAGATGCCCTCGCCAAGCTGGGCCGCGCCCTGGCCCTCGACCCCACCCACGGACCAGCCATCGAACGCCTCGTCGAGTTGCTCACGGACCCGCCGGCGACGCTCCCCGACGAAGTGCGCGAGGAGCTCGCCGAACAGGAGACGCGGCAGACCCGGCACGCGGGCCGCCTCGGGGCGGGCGTGTTCCTCGGCCTCAACCTCTTCGTACCCTTGGCCATCTGGACCGGGGTGCGCGATTGGGTGCCCTTCGCCGTCTTCGCTGCGCTCACGACGACGACGGGCGTCGTCAGCTGGCTCGTGTCGCGCCTCGAGCACCCGGGGACCATCCAGGCCCTCAGCGTCTATGTCTTCGCCCTCGCGACGGCGACGTCGACCAGCGTACTTTTCGGGCCATACCTCGTGGCGCCGATATTCATCCTCGTCGTGACGCTGCTCTTCAGCCTCAATCATCCACCCCAATACCGGGTGCTCTTCGTGACCCTCGGCGCCCTCGCCGCCATCGTGCCCATGGGCCTCGAGTGGGCTGGCGTGGTCGGGCCCTCGGTCGAGTTTGGGGCAGACGGCATGCGCTTTCTCCCTCGCATCTCGGAGTTCCGGCCGATACCGACGCTGGCGATTCTCGCCACGGCGTCGGTCGGAGCGATCCTCATCGCTGGGGGCGCGATGGGCCCCATCCGCCGCGAGCTCGACCGCGCCCAGGCGCGCCTGCACGTGCAAGCGTGGCAGCTTCGACAGGTCGTGCCGACGTCAGGGGCGGACGGCGTGAAGGACGGCGTAGGCGGGGCCGAGGGGACCGGCGCGGACGACCCGAGCCCCCGCGAGGCGCGCCAGTAGCGCGAGTTCTGCGGGGGTGTAGGCGCGGCGCGCAGACCGCATACCATCGAGGGCCACGAT
This sequence comes from Deltaproteobacteria bacterium, assembly GCA_003647065.1. Classification (GTDB taxonomy): domain Bacteria; phylum Myxococcota_A; class Polyangia; order Polyangiales; family B10-G4; genus B10-G4. Next base: position 4,954 of record QMMC01000285.1, read on the forward strand.
GCGGTTCTGCCCGAGTGCTGCGCCGACTACGCCCGCCACGCCGGCGACCACGCCGCCTCGGTGCACGTCGAGAATCAGAGCACCGAGGGGAGCCCGGGAAGCTCGCGCGAGGAACCGGACCACCATGCCCGGGCTCAGGTGGTGCGCCGCCTGCACGCAGAGGAAGAGGTCGACGCCGGAAATATCTCCGAGGGCCACGGCATCTCGGGCCTCCTTGCGCAGCCAGGAGGGATCCTCGGCGCCGGTCTCGAGACCCCCGGCATCGAGGTCCGACACCGTCCACCGAAGCTCTGGTCGCGCGTCCCGAAGCCCAGGCCCCGCGCGACGCGCGAAGCCCCCGGTCCCCGCAGCGACCTCATAGACGTGGGGCGCCGGCCGGTCATCGAGGGCCGCTTCGAGGGCCCCAGCAAAGAGGGCGTGGGCTCCGGATTCTTCGTTGAGCGCTTCGAGGCGCCGGAGCGCCTCGGCGCGCACCTCCGGGTCGATGTCCGGGGCGTCGAGGATCTCGGCCGCGTCGGTGCGCACCCACGTGTCGAGGGTCTCGAAGGGGCCACGCGAGCGGAGCGCGCCGAGGGTCGCTCGAGCGATCGCATCGATGCGGTCGATGCTCGCCGTCGGTTCGGCCGAGAGCGCCTGGCATTCGGCCACTTCCCCCGCACGTTCCCCGAGCAACTCGTCGAGCGCCTTCAGGCGGGCCGTGTCCGTAACTCGGGCGAACGGATCGAGCGGCGGCAAGGCAGCACCGAGGCGTGCGAAGATGGACAAGGCCGCCGGAGGGTAACGCGTCCCTCACCAAATGCTTCAGTCCCACCTCGGGATCGATGGCGCCCCCGGGGGCCGAGACCGTGCAAATGTGTGCTAAGGGACGGTCGCCATGACCGACGTCCGCGTGCGCTTTGCGCCCTCTCCCACCGGGTATCTCCACATCGGCGGCGCCCGCACCGCGCTCTTCAACTGGCTCTGGGCCCGGAAACACGGCGGCAAGCTGGTCCTTCGCATCGAAGACACGGACCGGGAGCGCAGCACCGAGGAGAGCGTGCAAATCGTCCTCGACTCGATGCGGTGGCTCGGCCTCGACTGGGACGAGGGCCCCGAGATCGGGGGCGACCGCGGGCCCTACTTCCAGACCGAGCGCGTGGGCATCTACGCCGAGTACGCCGAGAAGCTCATCGCGGCAGGTGCGGCCTATCGTTGCTACGCGACCAAAGAAGAGCTCGCCGAGGCCCGGGCGACGCACAAGGCGGCGACGGGCCAAGACCACGGTTTCCGTTTCCAGTCGCCCTGGCGCGACGGGAGCAAGAAGCCGGACGACCCCGACGCCCGCCACGTCATCCGCTTCAAGGCCCCGGCGACGGGCACCACGGGTTGGACCGATCTCGTCAAAGGCGACATCGAGTACCCGAACGACCAGCAGCAGGACCAGGTCCTCGTCCGCCCCGATGGCGTGCCCCTCTACAACTTCGGCGCCACCGTCGACGACCTCACCATGGGCATCACCCTCGTCGCCCGGGGCGACGACCACCTGGTGAATACGCCGGTGCAGATCATGCTCTACCGGGCTTTGGGACAAGAGCCTCCGGCGTTCGCCCATCTGCCGATGATCCTCGGCCCCGACGGCCAAAAGCTCTCGAAGCGTCACGCCTCGGTCGGCGTCCTCGAGTACCGAGACAAGGGCTACCTCCCGGACGCCGTCATCAACTACCTCGCCCGCCTCGGGTGGTCCCACGGCGACCAGGAGATCTTCAGCCGCGAAGAGCTCATCGAGGCCTTCGGCTGGGACCACGTCGGCGCGACCGGCGCCAAATACGACGCCAAGAAGTTTGCCTACGTGCAGGAAGAGCAGCTTCGATCCCTGTCCGATGAGGCGATCTGCACAGCGGCGCTGCCCTTCCTCGCCGAGATTGGCCTCGGCGACGTCGCAGCCGACGATGCGCGCCTCTTGGCCGCGGTCCCCCACGTGAAGCTCCGGGCGACGAGCCTCGCCGACATCGCTGACGGCTCTTCTTATTTCCTCCGGGACGAGGTCGTCTTCGACGAGAAGGGTCGGCGGAAATTCATGAAGCCGAAGTTCGCGGCGCACCTCACCTCCGTCGCCGAGCTCTGCCAGGGCATCGAGCCCTTCGAGGTGGAGCCCATCGGCGATGCGATCAAAGCCTGGATGGAAGCCAACGAGCTCACGTTCAAGCACTGGGCTCAAGCGGCGCGAGTCGCGCTCTCGGGGCGCACCGCCACCCCGGGCCTCTTCGAGGTGATGGCCATCCTCGGCAAAGACGTCACGGTCGCGCGGCTGAGCGCGGGTGCGAAGCTGGCGCAAGAGGCCGGGACCGAAACCGAGGCGGGCTGAACTCATGGCGAAGGGCAACGCAGGCCTCGGAAAGTCCGCGGCGGCAAAGGGCAAGACCTCGAAGGCCGGGAAAACCTCGGAGGCCGAGGCTCGGGCCACGGAAACCCTGAGCCCCCGGGCCTACGGCGCCCATTGGTTCCACTTCGTCCTCGGCCAGGTCTATTTCGTCCTGGCTACCGCCCTCTTCCTCATCGCCGACACCTCGGAGAGCGCCTTCGCGGCGGGCATCAGCATCGCCCTCGTCGTCATGGGCGCCGTGACCTCGGCCTACGGCCTGCGCCGCGGACTCTCCCCGGACCCGGCGCCTTCGCGCTTCGACGAGTACTGGCCCATCCGCTTCTTCACCGTCACCTGGAAGGAGATGGACGACGAGGCCCACCTCGAAAGAGTGGCGCGCCGCGAGGCCGGCCTCGGCTGGGACTGGCGCCCCCTCGTCGCCCTAGTGACCGGAGCCGTTTGCCTCACTTTGATGGAGTACTTCGGCGGCTCGGGGACCTTCATGCGCCTCGTCGACGCGATGAGCGGGACCGAGGGCGAAGAGAATTGGTGGAACGATCTCCGCGGCGGTCAGTTCTCACGGCTCTACGAGTTCGTCTGGTGGGCCGGGTGGCGCATCGCCGGCTACCTCATCGTGCCGGTGATGTTGATCAAAGCGACGGGCCAGCGCATCCGGGACCAGGGCTTCGAGACGAAGGGCTTCTTCAAGCACGCGGGGATCTACATCTTTGCGTTCCACATCGTCTTCTTCGCCGTCATCATCGTCAGCTACACCGGCGAGTTCTCGACCTACTACCCGTTCTACAAGCTGGCCACGCGCAGCTGGTTCGACTTCCTCGCCTGGGAGGTGCTCTACGCTTGGCAGTTCCTGAGCCTCGAGTTTTTCTTCCGGGGATGGTGGCTCAAGACCCTCAAGCCGATGATGGGCAGCCACGCCATCTTCGCCATGGTCGTGCCCTACTGCATGATCCACTACGGCAAGCCGTTCCCGGAGACCATGGGCGCCATCGTCGCCGGCATCCTCCTCGGCACCCTCGCCATGAAGACCCGGTCCATCTGGAGTGGCTTCCTGATTCACGTCTCGGTCGCCGTCGCCATGGACGTCGCGGCGCTTCTGCAGACGAGCGGCATGCCGACCGAGTGGTACCCGGCGCCGTGGTAAGACCGTGATGCGATGACGCATCATTTCCTGCCTCCGAGCTGGGCGCTCACGCGGGACGGGAGTGAATTGCGCGTGCTCGACCTGGCGGCCGGCGATCGCGGCTTGTATCGACTCCGTACCGACATCTCATCGAGAGTTCCGGGCGGACAGACGGTATCCATGTAAACTCAAGGATTGACCGTATCGCGGAGGAGTTCCCTCGAGCGTCGAGTCGCAGCAGAATCGCGAAGCCGTGAACGAAACCGTCAACCAAGCCGCCGAAGAAGATGATACGTCGGCGTTCCTTCGACGGTTCCTACACCTCGTCGCCAAAGGTAAGTGGCTCATCCTCGGGACGACCCTGATCGTGACCGTTGCGGCGGTCTTTTGGACGTTGCGCCAACCTCCGATCTTCCAGGCGGAGTGCGTCATCGAGTACGATACCCAGCCCCCGCGCCCCCTCGGCACTGGCGTCGAAGAGGTGCACGGCGAGTCCCACTACTGGCTCAGCCGGGAGTTCTTCGATACCCAGAACGAAGTCATCGCGAGCCGCCGCGTCGCGGAGCTCACGGTGCTGAGCTTGTCCCTTCATCTCGACCCCAGCTTCATGGGTGTGCCCGAGGAGTCCCTCGGCGACTGGACCGGCGGGGAGGTGTCCGACGCCGCGATAATTCTCCAGGGGATGCTGACGGTCGTGCCCGACGACGCGACTCGCCTGGTGAAACTTCGCGTTCGCGCCGGCAGCGCGGAGCGAGCGGCGGGACTCGCCAATGGGATCGCGGACGCTTACGTGGCACGAAGCGTCGAGTCGAGGTCGGCGTCGACGGTCGCGGCCCTCGGGTGGCTGGGCACGCAGCTGGACGACCTCGGTGTGCAACTCTCGGAAGCGGAAGTCGCTTTGCACGACTTCCGAAATGAAAATAGCGTGCTCGCCGTGTCTCTCGAGGACCGGCAGAACCTCATCGCTGCCGAACTCGAGGCTTTTCACAGCGCGCTCACCACGGCCCGGGCCGAGCGCATCGAACTCGCCGCCGCCCACCGATTACTGCGCGAAGCGGGCGGACGCGACCCGATGGACATGCCTGGTCGCATCTTCGAGGAAAGCCCCACCATCGAACGCCTCCGCCAACAGATTCAGGAACGCACCGCCGAGCTCGCAACCCTCAGCGGTCGCTACGGCGCGGCCCATCCTCAGATCACAGCGCTCACCCTCGAGGTGAACGAGCTTCGCGGCCAACTTCGCGGCGAAGTCGACAACTTCGTCGCG
>QMMC01000286.1 GCA_003647065.1 Deltaproteobacteria bacterium
ACGGACCAGAGGGTGGCGCTGAGTTCGAGGGCGCGGCGGTAGGGGGTGTAGCCGAGGAAGGTGCCCACGACGCGTACGGTGGCGGCGAGGGTGACCAAGATGAAGGCCGTCGTGATTCCCCGGTCAGCGCGCAGCACACGGCCCGTGTGACCGAGGGAGACGCGGGCCATCATGCCCAGGGTGAGGGTGCCGATGGCCCCCGCGGTGAGCGCATGGAGCGCGGCCGAGCTCGGGATGCCCAGGGGCAAGCTGGCGCCGGCGCGCAGGATCAAGCCCACGGGGATCCACAGATAGCCGACGTGGAGGACCAGCAGCAGGGGCTTCTTCAGCGAGTGCCGCGTGCCCCAGCCCCGCATGCGCAGGAGCGCCAGGATGCCCACCACCCCGGCGAGCCAAGCCCGCGGCGGGAAGTCGGGCACGGCCGCGTCGAGGACGACCAGAACACCCATGCCGAAGAGAGTCGCGCGGTCCAGGAACTGTGAGTTGGTGATGTCGTCTGCCCCGGTCGCACCCCGAGTAAACGCCGGGATGATGCGGCCGGTGATCACCAGAACCACCATCAACACCAAGTCAACGGAGACCAGGTGGCCCCGTCGCGCGCCGCCCGGGACGAGGCCCAGTGCCTCGAGGTGCACGGCTGCACTCGCCGCGGTGAAGAGCGCGATGAGGACGAGGAAGACGTAGTTCCGCCGAGACCCCGCCGCGACGATGGGACGGCCGATGGCGATGCCCACAGCCGGAAAGAACGACACGTCCACCGCAGCGACCAGCGCAGCGGGCACCCCGGGGACCGTCGTCGCCACGCGGCCCAGGACCCAGAGCCCAACGAGCAGCAAGAGGCCGGGGCCCACCGCGGTCACCCGCTTCGTCCAGTTACTAGCCGCGGTGAGCAGAAAGCCGGCGATGACCGCAGCGGTGAAGCCGAAGATCATCTCGTGGGCGTGCCATTGGGTGGGGGTGACCCACCCGCTCCCGGGCAAAATGCCGCTTCGGATGACTATCCAAAGGGGCACGATGACGATGGCGTAGGCCCCCGCGAGGGCGAAGAACGGGCGAAACCCCTTGCGTAGGATGGGCGCCCCGCCGGGCCCGGCCTGATCGGCGAGGGGGGCCTCGCCGGAGAGTTGAAGTCGATGCTCTGCCATCTGAGGCATCTTCTAGGCTCACTCTCCCTCGCCGTGTAGGAGCCCACTCACCATACGGTGGCCCCGCTCTTGCGCCCGGGCCCCTGGTGTTCAATTGAACGGTAGGGACACAACGCGGAGGCGGAGATGAGCCGTATCAGTTGGAGCGACATGTACAGCATCGATGACGAAGAGCTTGACGGGCACCATCGTCAGCTCATCGCGTACATCCAGCTCCTCGAAGATCCGATCGAGCGGGAGAAACGCACCCCCGAAGCGTTGCAGGGCATCGTCGATGGCCTGGTCGAGTACACCGACTATCACTTTCGGGCCGAAGAGACCCGCATGCGGGATCTCGACTATCCCGAATATGAGCAACACAAGGCGCTGCACGTGTCGTTCATCAAAGACATCACCATCTTCAAAGACGACTTCGCCAAGGCGAGCCCCACCCTCGCCGCGACGCTGCTGACCTACCTCAAGGATTGGCTCATCACGCACATCCTCAACAACGACATGCACTTCGGTGACTTCATGAAGTCACTCGGAGACGACGCCCGCGGCATCGAGACCGGCACCGACGAGCACATCTCGCCGGTGTGAGGCCCGGGAGCTTCTCGAGATCAACGTTGGGCGAGGTCCGCGAGCACCGATGACACGCACATCGTCAGGCGCTTGGCGCAGGGCACGTGCAAGAACTCGTTGGGACCATGGGCGTTCGACTCGGGGCCGAGGAGCCCGGTGATGCAAAACTGCGCCTCGGGAAACTTCTCGCCGAGCATGCCCATGAAGGGGATGGTGCCGCCCTCTCCCACGTAGGCGGCGTCCGCATCGAAGAAGGTCCGACTCGCCTTCTGCAAGCTCGCCTCGAGCCACGGCGCCAGCGGCGGCGCATCCCATCCGTCGGCGCCCTGTTCGGCGGTGAACGTGACATGGGCACCGAAAGGGGGGTCCTCCTGGAGCGCCGCCGTGAGGGCGTCGGTCGCCGCCTCGGCGTCGACGCGAGGGGGGATACGCACGCTGAGCTTTGCCCGCAGCCGACCGCGGAGCACGTTGCCCCCTTCGAGGGTCGGCATGTCCGAACCAACGACCTCGAGATAGGGACGCCAGGTCCGATTGAGAAGCGCTTCGGCTCCCCGAGCAACGGGTTCGGCGCTCTCGTGGAAGGGGAACTCTTGCCACACCACGTCGCCGAGGATCTGGGCCGTCGCCTCAGCCTGCGCCTTGCGTTCTTCAGGAATCTCCGTCTGAAGTGCGGCTAAGGAGATAGCCCCGGTCTTGGGATCCTCGATGCGCTCGAGGAGGGTGCGCAGGATGCGAAACGTCGAGGGCACGATGCCGCTGCCCTTGCCGGAGTGCACGCCGCTCGCGCTTCCATCCGCGGTGGGTTTCATGGCCTCGACCGTGAGCACGCCTCCGACGAGGCCCCGGAGCGACGTCGTGCTCCAGAGCTGGTCGTAGTTGCCGCAGCCCGAATCGAGGCAGACCACCAACTCAGGAGTCCCGAGGCGCGCTTCGAGGTGGTCGAGGTAGGGCGGCAAGTCGAAACTGCCGCTCTCTTCGCACGCCTCGATCAAAATCACGCAGCGGTCGTGGGCGATATCCTGCCGCTGCAGTGCCTCGATGGCCGTGAGCGACGCATATGCGGCGTATCCGTCGTCTGCCCCGCCGCGGCCGTAGAGCTTGTCGCCGATGCGGACTGGCTTCCATGGCCCCTTGTCAGCGTCCCAGCCCTCCATCTCGGGTTGCTTGTCGAGATGGCCGTAGAGCAAGACCGTTCGGTCATCGCTGCCGCCCCGGTACGCGGGGACCTCCATGAAGATCACCGGTGTCCGGTCGTCCAAGCGAACAACCTCCACCTTCAAGCCCGCGATGGGTCGCTCGGCACACCAACGACGGATGTGCTCCACCGCAGCGTCGAGGTGACCGTGCTCCGCCCACTGGGCATCGAAATGCGGGCTCAGGGCTGGCATGCGAATGTAGGCCTCGAGCTCGGGGAGGATCGACTCGTCCCAGCGGGACTCGATGAAGAGGCGGGTTTCGTTGACGTCCATGACGACGGTTTAGTCCGATTTTCGGCGCCTGGCGACCGATAGAATCCACCCCCGAGGGGGTGGTCCCCCTCAGGTCAAACCCTCCGTCGTCCCTCGCCGTCCGTCAGAGCTTCTCGAAGCGCGCGGTGAAGTGCCGTAGCGCCGCGGACTGTTCGACGATCCGCATGCCGCCGATGTCCGCGGCCCTCGCGGCGACCTTGGCGCAGACCTCGATGACGTAGTCCATGTGCGACTGGGTGTAGGTCCGCCGGGGGATCGCTAGGCGCACGAGATCCATGGCGGCGGGCTTCTCCGTGCCATCGGGGCTCTGGCCGAACATGACGGTGCCGATCTCGCATCCGCGCACGCCGCCGGTCTCGTAGAGAGCGACGGCGAGGGCCTGGCCCGGGTACTCGAGAGGCGGGACGTGGGGGAGCAGCGCCCTGGCGTCGAGGTAGACGGCGTGGCCACCGCAGGGCTTCATCACGGGGACGCCGACCTCTTCGAGGGCGTCGCCGAGGTAGGCGGTGGAACGGATCCGGTACCTCAGGTAGTCGTGGTCGATGGCCTCGGTGAGCCCCTGGGCGATGGCTTCGAGGTCGCGGCCCGCGAGGCCGCCGTAGGTCGGGAAGCCTTCGGTGAGGATGAGCAGGTTCCGACACTCGGCGGCGAGTTCGTCGTCGTTCAGCGCAAGCCAGCCGCCGATGTTACCGAGGGGGTCCTTCTTCGCGCTCATGGTCATGCCATCGGCGGTCGCGGCGATGTCCCTGACGATGTCGACCACCTCGCGCCCGCCCTGCCCTTCTTCGCGTTCGCGGATGAACCAGGCATTTTCGGCGAAGCGGCAGGCATCGATGAAGAGCGGTTTGCCGTAGCGCTGGCAGACGGCGCGGACATCGCGCATGTTCTGGAGCGAGACGGGCTGGCCACCCCCCGAGTTGTTGGTGATGGTGATCATCACCAGGGGCACGTCGTCGGCCCTCTCTTCGAGCAGCGCCTCGAGGGCACCGATGTCCATGTTGCCCTTGAAGGGATGCATGCTCGAAGGGTCGCGGCCCTCTTCGATGACCAGGTCGACGGCCTCGGCGCCGCTGTACTCGATGTTGGCGCGGGTCGTATCGAAGTGGGTGTTGTTCGGGATCACCTTGCCCTTCCCGCCGGTCACGCCGAAGAGGATCTTCTCGGCGGCGCGGCCCTGGTGGGTGGGGATCACATGGCGAAACGGGAAGAGATTCTGGACCGCGTCCCGGAAGGCAAACCACGACGGAGAACCCGCGTAGGACTCGTCGCCCCTCTGAATCGCGGCCCACTGGTCACGGCTCATGGCGCCGGTCCCCGAATCGGTCAGGAGGTCGATCAAGACGTCCTTGGCCCGCAGGTCGAAGAGATTGAAGCTCGCCTCGGCGAGCGCCGCGGTGCGCTCATCGAAGGTGGTCATGTGCAGCGGCTCCACCGAATGGATCCGAAAGGGCTCGATGATTGTCTTGAACTCGCTCATGCGTCTCACCCGCCCACTAGGCTCATCCCGACGCCCTCGTGGGCGCCTCCGTCCGTCGCAAATTGATGCCCCTGAGCCTTACCACCAAGAGCCCAGCATGTCGCCCAGGCGACGTCGCGGTCTGACGCCCCCGCGCGAAACGCGTCCCGAACGGAGATCGCGCGCTGGGACGCGAGGCAGACACGCAGGTCGCCGCGGCCGGTGACGCGCACGCGATTGCAGGTATCGCAGAAGTTCGCGCTGACCGCCGCGATGACGCCGACCCGGCGAGAGGAGTCCGCGGCGCTCGCGAAGTAGCGCGCAGGGCCCCGGCCGGTGACGACAGGACCCATAGCATCATCGGCGACGCGCTCGCCGAGACGGTGAACGATGTCCGGAACGCCCATGAACGCCTCGGTCATCTTCGCGCCCTCACCGAGGGGCATCAACTCGATGAAGCGCGGCGTGATGCCCCGGGCCCAGGCCCAGTCGACGATGGCGCCAAACTCATCGTCGTTGATGCCGCCCATCGCGACGGTGTTGATTTTTACTTCGAGGCCCGCGTCGAGGCTCGCCTCGATGCCGGCCAGGACCGCCCCGAGGTCGCCGCCCCGGGTGATCTCTCGAAAGCGCTGGGGGTCTAGGGAGTCGAGGGAGACGTTCACCCCCGAGAGCCCGGCCGCCCGAAGCTCGCGCGCCACCGGAGCGAGGCGGGTCGCATTCGACGTGAGCACCAACTCGGTCGCCTCGGACGCGTCGTGAATCGCCTGCACCAGCGAGGTGAAGTGCTTGCGAATGAGAGGCTCGCCCCCGGTAAAGCGGACCCGACGCACGCCGAGGCGCGCGAAGATAGCCACCAGCCGCGCGTTTTCCTCGAACGACATCAGCTCGGGGCGGAGCGCGTGATCGCCCTCGCCCCCGGGGGGCATGCAGTAGCGACAAGCGAGGTCACAGCGGTCGGTGACCGAAAGGCGCAGGTATTCGTAGCGACGTCCCTGGACGTCAGCCAAGGGAGGCGGTGCGTCGAGGTCGAACCAGACGGGGGTCTGTGGGGCCCCGGAGGCCGCCCTGGCCTCCAATTCCCGTCCCGCTCCCCGTCCCTGTTTCCCCCCGAAGACGGGCAGCAGTGAGCTCACTTAGCCTCCGCTTCGTCGACGACATGGTGGCGGAGCGGCTTGTTTGTGCCGTGGGTCGCGCGACCGAGGCCGAAGGCGACTGACAGGAGGCCCCCGAAGAAGAGCAGCGCCGCTGCAAAATACCCCCAGAGTGTCAGCGTTGGAGGCCGTACCCCGGGGTCCGGCACAGTCCAGGTCATGGGCTCGGCGAGCCATCCCTCGACCGGCTCGATGGTGACCACATCACCGCCCACGACGTCGATTTCCAGGTGGCGCCGATAGATCGCGCGGCGCGGCGTCGACACCGGACTGTTGGGCTCTTCGTATTCGACGCGCATGTTCACCCGCTCGCCCGCGATGTGAACCGTCAGCGGCCCAGTGTAGATCTCGCGGTGGGGCAGCCCCCCGAACTCGTCGGCGGGGCCACGCTCGCCTCGGGCGATGAACACCGAGAGCACCACCCCGGATTCTTCCCGCTCGTCGTCCGCGTCGAGGCGCACCCCGGTCATGTCGGTGACCGCTGCGGCGACCGTCACCCCATCGACGATCACTTCGGCATCGAGAACCAGCACCGGCTTCTTGCGGGGGTCCGCGTAGGCCGTGCCCGCGAGCAGCGACGCTGACGTCAGCACGAGCAACGCCGCGGCCGTGCTCTTGAGGTGTCCCTTCCCGAATCCGACGCGCAGGTTCTGGCTCGGGCATGCTTGAACGCATCGTGCGCAGAGGTCGCAATCTGGCCCCGGATCCCCAGACGCCGGGTCGAGACCGAGCCAACACGCGCGGTCGCAGTTCTCGCACTTGGGCCCGCAGGAGGCAGGAGCCGCGATCTGCAAACGGACCAAGCGCTTGGTCCCAGCGAGGGCGAGGGCCGCCCCGGTCGGACAAACGGCCGAGCAGTAGGTCGTCGGGCCGAAGACGAGGCCTACGACCACCAGCGCCACGAAGACGGCAAAGACGGCGCTGCCGCCGCCGAGCAACCAGGCCGCGTAGACCGACTGCTGGATCAGCATGTGCGGGAGGAAGAGGTAGAAGAGCACGTGGGCCCCGAAGAACGCCGCTACGAGGGAAGCGCCCAGCAAGACGTAGCGGATCGGCCGCCGGTCGGGGATGGCGAGGTGAGGCACGCGGAAAGGCAGCAGGTTTATCAATCGGGCTACGCCCCGGGACAGTGTCCCGAAGGGGCAGAACCAACCGCAGAAGAGCCGGCCGGCGAACGCCGCCAAGAGCAGCGGCAAGCCGATGGCGACCAGGCCCCGGAGGGTCACCCCCGAGCCGATCAGCGCCAGGGCCCCGGCGACCGGATCCACGACGGGGATGTCGAAGTACTCGACGGCGAGGCCACCACCGGTGAGCAGGTTGAGGGCGTGGGCGCGAGCCGGGGCTTCACCGCCGGGGAGGCGCTCCTGGAGGCTCACGGGCAGTTCAGCCCCTTCCCGGTCCCAAGAAGCGAGGTCGACCCGGGCCAAGCGTTGCCAGCCGCCGAGGACCGGCGCGATGATGATGGCGATGAATACGAGGGACTGAATCAGTCGCCGGGTGATGCGCCAGCCGCGGCCGGGCTCGTGGAGAAACTTGCTCATGCGTCCCTCCGGAATACGTCGATGGCGGTCGGCGTTTGAGGACAGAGTTCGACGCAGCGACCGCAGCCGACGCAGTTATCCTCGTGGATGACCGGCCTCGCGGGGGGCGTCAGATCGATCGCCTCACCGGGGATCGGGCACGCGTCGTAGCAATAACCGCAGACCCGGCCGAGGTACGAAAGGCAGCGGTCCGGGTCGACCACCGCGACGCCCATGTCGATCTCCTGGGCGATGATCTCGAGGTCTTCGGGGACCTCCTGGAGGGCCCCGGTGGGACAGATCTCCGTGCAGCGCATGCAGAGCGTGCACGAGCGACGGCGCACATCGACGTAGGGAGTCAGCGCCCCGTGGGTCGCCTCCTCGAGGCCGTAAAAACGAATGCAGCCGTTCTCGCAGACCGTGCCGCAGAGCCCGCAGCGGATGCAGGCCGCCTGAAACGCGTCGTCGTCGAGGGCCGCGGTCGGGGGACGGATGGGCTTCCGCCCCTCGTGCTCGAGGGCCCTGGGACCGGCGCTCACCAACTGACTCGTCAATGCCACGCCGCCGGCCATCGCGGCCGTACCTTGGATAACGAATTGCCGCCGGGACCGCACCGGACGTGCGGGTACGACTGCGAGGTGGCGCTTTTTAGGCTTGTTGCGAGGATCCGCGTGGTCGCGGTCCTCATCCGGCCGGTCAGGCATGGTGGTGCTGCTCAGGAAAGGGGGTCGAGGGTGATCGCCTTCGGCGCCGTCGGACATGCATGTATGCACCGACCACACCCGATACAAGCACCAGATTCGACGTAGGGATGGCCCTCGACGAGGGTGATGGCCGCGAGTTCTTCAGGGCATATCCCGATACAGGCGCCGCACTCCGGACCCAGGTAAGTGAGGCAGAGGCCCTCGACGACGCTCACCTCACCGAGCTTCCAGACCGGCATGTCGGGGACGACCAAAGCGCCCTCGTCGCAGGCCACGGCGCATGGGAAACCCTCGCACATCTCGCAGGCGCGGAGGTCGGGGCGGAGGACCGGGGTGAACGCCAGGGGCCGCCCCGACGCCTCCACGAACTCCAGGATGGCGCCGTGGGGACAGGCATCCTTGCAGTCGCCGCACCGCGTGCAGAGCTCGAGGAACTTGGGCTCGGATACGGACCCCGGGGGCCGGCGCTGAGGCGGCGGAGCACCCCCGAGGACCTCCGGCGCCAGGCGCGCAATCCACCCGCGGCGAGAAGCTCGGCGGCTCATGTGCGTCCCTCCTCGATGCTCATCATGTGCGTCCCAATCGCATGTTCATGTCGAGGTGCATCAGGCCGAGGCCCGCCACCGAGATGAGCACCATCATCAAGGTGATGGGCACCAGGCTGCGCGATGCGGCGGCGGCCTCGGGGTAGAGGCGGCGGCTGAGGCGATGGGCGACGACCACGCCGAAGACATGGCCAATGAGAATCAGCCCGACCTGCAGGTACCAGATCACCTCGTCCGAGACGAGGGCACCCATGTGCACGGCAGCGGTACCGAGGTAGTCGGCGCCGGTCCCGAGGGGGTCCGAGAGCAGAGGGACGACCTCGCCGCCCTCGACCAGGATGTGCATCAGGTTGTGGGCCAAGTGATAGAAGAGCGCGATCGGCAAGAGCGAATACGCGTAGCGCATGAAGATCTGCTTGGCCGTGACTCCGCCCTTCGCCCACCGAGACGCCACCAGGCACGCAAGCCAGTAGAGCGCCACCGGCACCGCCGTCGCGGCGAACATCGCGATGGTGAAGCTGACGACCCGCGGTGTGCCGAAGGTCAGGCCTATCCACTTCAGAATGCTGACGCTCCCTGGAGCGAAGTCTTCCCAGATCGAAGTCATCGAGAGGCCGTGGAAGAGCGTGAGCGTCAAGAGCGTCACCGCGAGCCAGGCCTCGTCCATGCGCGGGGTCTTCACGTCGGTGAGGTCCGCACCGAACGGCCGAATATTGAGCGCGATGTTCTGCTTGTCGCAGCTCTTGATGCACTCGGTGCACATGGTGCACATCGAGGAGGTCTCGATGACCTTGAGGGAGATCCCCGTCGGGCACGGATAACCTCGCTCGTTGCCGTTCATGCAATCCTCGGTGGTGCAGGCCTGGCAGGTGCGGGGCTTGCGCGCGCGGATTTCGATGGGGCTGACCATCGAATAGATGCCGCAGATGCGCCCGACCGGGCACGCGTGGGCGCAGAAGCGCTTGCCATCCCAAAGGAGCGCGCCAGAGATGGCCATGGCCGCCATGCCGAGGCCCATATAGGCGGTCGTACGCGCGTCGGTGGTGACCCCGTAGCCGAGCTCGAGCCACGAGAGCAGGGCAAAGAGGCCGATGGCCGGGTAGACGTTCTTGAGCCAACTCGG
>QMMC01000287.1 GCA_003647065.1 Deltaproteobacteria bacterium
CGCCGTTCCCGTTCCCGTTCCCGTTCCCGTTCCCGTTCCCGTTCCAGTTCCCGTCGCCGTTCACGTTCACGTTCACGTTCCTGTTCCCGTTCCCGTTCCCGTTCCTGTTCCCGTTCCCGTTTCCGTTTCCGTTTCCGGGGGCATTTGCGTGTCCGGGGGCGTGTCCGGGGCCGTGTCCGGGTCCGCGTCATGTATGCTTGGGCCGTGCATCAACCATTCCCCCTTCTCATTGCCCTACTGGTCTCCGCCGCGTCCCTCGGGTGTGGTGACGATTCGCCGCCGGTGCTTTCGGATTCGAGCACCGGGGATGGCGGAGCCGATGGCTCGACCGATGGTGGCCCCGGCACGGACTCGGGCCCCGGGGCCGACGCGGGGCCCGGAGACAGCGGCACGCCGACGGACGCCGGCGCCGACGCGGCGATGGACACCGGGCCCGTCTCGATGCCCTGCACGGCGATCGGCCCCTGCGACCCCTTCGACCCGACGAGCTGTCCTGACGGCGAGGGCTGCCAGCCCGGAATCGGCATGACCGAGTGCGTCACCCTCGACGCCGACGCCGCAGACCTCGGCGAGACCTGCGCCCTCCCCGACGAGTGCGCCGCGGGCCTGCTCTGCCTCAACTTCGGAGACGGTCCAACCTGCGAGCGCATGTGTCCGAATGGCTCGATCGGCTTCTGCGGAGCGGGCCAGGCCTGCACCGGCGCCATCGGCGGCGACATGTGCATCCGCATCTGCCGGAGCATCCCGACCCCCTGCGACATCTACACCCAGGACTGCGCAGGCACCGACGAGGCCTGCACCTTGGCGCGCAATCCCGAGACCGGCGAGACCTACACCGGGTGCCGACCGGCTGGCACCCAGGGCAGCGGCATGGCCTGTGGCGGAGCCGACGGTCAGTGCCAGGCGGGGCTGATCTGCATCGGCGAAGCGAGCATCGACGTCTGCCGCCAGGTTTGCGGCCCAGACGGCGGCGACCCGACCTGCGCGGACCCCGGGGAAAGCTGCACCGGGCTATCGACGAACTGGATGGTCCCGTATTGCCGATGAGTCGGGGGAGGTTGAGGGTCTGGGCGCCCACCGAGGAGGGCTCCGGCCCGTGATCGTAAGGGCCCCGGCATCGCCGATTGCGAGCGCCACCCAATGAGTTATGGTCCGCGCGCCGTGCGGACCGCTCTCCTCTCTGGACTACTGATCGCCCTCTTTTCCGGCGCGGCGCCGAGCTTTGCGCAAACCCCGGCTCCGGGGGCCGCAGAAGCGGCCCCGGACTCGCCGGGTGACGCCGCCGACCCGACCCCCTCAGATGCCGCTGACGAGGGGGAACCCGCGGGCGACGAGCAAACCTCCGCCGACCCGGCCCCGGCCGTCGCTGACGACATAGGCGACGCGGGCGACGCGACCGCATCAGCCTCCACGGGGGATATCGACGATGCGGACGCTCCGGGCGCGGGCGCCGTTGGGCAACCTGCCAGCCCCGAGGCCGCCGCCGCGGCAGCCGTCAGCGCGGAGGGCGAAGAGGCCGCCGGCAACGAAGGCGACGTCGACGATGAGGCGCCGGAGTTCTGGTCGGCCTTCGCCTTCGGCTCCTATGGCCGGGTCGTTGCTGCGAGTGACCTCATGGGGGGCACCGGCCGCGATGCGGACATCGTCGCCTTCGACCCGCGGATCGACGAGGGCACCTACCTCGAGCTCGAACTCCGCCGCGAAGACCAGTGGGCGTTCATGCAGTCGAAGATCGTCGCCACCCTGGCGATAGGCGGGCCGCTCTTCCACTTCGACGGAGACTTCGACGAGGTCCTCGCCATTCGCAACCTCTACCTCGAGCTCATCGACGTCGCCGCCCCGGGCGTTTCCATCTGGGCGGGCTCGCGCATGTGGCGCGGTGACGACATGTACCTCCTCGACACCTGGCCGCTGGACAACCTCAACGCAGTCGGCGGCGGCCTCGATTACACCCACGACCTCTTCCAGCTGCGCAGCGCCGTCGCCCTCGCCCGCCCCAACGACCCCTTCCAGACGCAGATCATCGACGTGCCCCCGGAGGACGGCAGCTTCACTCCGACCGACGTCTTCATCCTCGACCGCCCGCGCCTGGTCCTGGCCCTCAAGGGCACCTACTTCCCCTTCGGCACGGGCGAAGACCACGGCGCCAAGCTCGTCCTCTACACGGAATACCACTCCATCAGTGACGGCAACCGTCAGACCGACGACGGCACCGTCGAGGCCCTGCCCTCCGACGACGGCTACGTCATCGGCGCCCAGCTCGGCGGCTGGCTCGTCGACGACCACGCCTTCATCAACATCTTCGCCCGCTACGCCCGGGGCCTCGGCGCCTACGACCCCCTCGGCGTGCCCTTTTCGACGGGCGCTGTCATCAGCACCGCCGCCGCCGAAGAGACCCTCATCGCGCTGTCGGCCAACTACGAATACGATTTCATGGGCGTCCAGGTCGCGGCCTATTACCGACGCTTCCGCGACGCCGACCCGTCGCTCCTCGAGCGCAACCTCCTCGGCGAAGGCGCCATCGACATCCGCCCCCACGTTTGGTTCCTCGACTGGCTCGGCCTCGCCGTCGACCTGAGCTACCAGGCCCTCGAGGAGACGGGTCTCGATGTGACCACCGACGAGCCGGTTGGCGGCGAAGTCTGGAAGCTCGGCATCCTGCCCTTCATCTCACCGGGGGGCCGGGGCACCTATACGCGCCCGCACCTCCGGCTCATCTACTCCGCGACCTTCCGAGACGAAGGGGCGCGGCGCCTTTATCATTCAGCCGACCCTCGCGCCTCGCGGGAAGTCGAACATTTCATCGGCATCGGAGCAGAGTGGTGGATCGATACCAGCTCATATTTGGGGCCGCAGCTGCGCTGACCCTCAGCGCCTGCGTGCACAGTGAGCTCGACGACGTCCGCGACGTCGAGATAGCCACGCATGTCACCGACTGGCGCGACGAGGTCATCTACCAGTTGATCGTCGACCGCTTCGCCGACGGCGACCCCGGCAACAACCACCGCGTCGACTACACGGGCTCCCTCGCCCGGTACCAGGGCGGTGACTGGCAAGGGGTCATCGACAAGCTCCCCTACCTCGAAGAGCTCGGGGTCACGACGATTTGGATCAGCCCCATCGTCCTCAACGTCGACGCCGACGCCGGCATCGACGGCTACCACGGCTACTGGCAGATAGACCTCGAGCGCCTGAACCCCCACTTCGGCGACCTCGCGACGCTCCGCCGCATGATCAACGCCTGCCACGACAAGGACATCAAGGTCGTCCTCGACATCGTCACCAACCACATGGGGCAGGCCTTCTACTACGACATCAACCTCAACGGGCAGCCCGACCAGAACGTCTCCGGTGGGTATCCGGTAGAGCACGGCAACCCCTCGAGCGGCGTGCTCCGGAGCCCGGTGCAGCACGTCACCGAGTACGACCCGGACTACGACGGCCGCGGCATCCAGGCCTTCACCTCCCTCGGCGAGGCCGGGCCGGCGCCGATCCGCTTCTTCGATATGCCGGACATCTTTCGGAACGACCCGATGCCGGCGATCTTCCAAAACGACTGGGCCTACAACCTCCGCGGCCGCGTCGTCGACTGGAACAATCGGGAGCAGGTGGTCTACGGCGACTTCCCCGGCGGGTTGAAAGACATCCGTACCGAAGACCCCCGGGTCCGCGACGAGCTGGTCCGGGTCTTCTCGGATTGGGTCCTCCGCCTCGACCTCGACGGCTTCCGCATCGACACCCTCAAGCACGTCGAATACGGCTTCTGGGAAGACTTCGCCCCCCGGGTCCGGGAGCGTGTCGCCGCCGCCGGCAAAGACAACTTCCTGCTCTTCGGCGAGGCCTTCGATGGCGACGACGCCCTCGTCGGCAGCTACACCATGCCCGGGCGCATCGACTCGGTCTTTTACTTCCCCCAGAAGTTCCGGGTCTTCGACGACGTCTTCCGCCGCGAGGGCCCGACCACCAAGGTCGAAGAGCTCTTCAACCTGCGCCCGACCAACTACGGCACCATCCCGCAGGCGGGCGGAATCGGCGTCCCGCCGACCGCGGCCCTCGTCAACTTCATCGACAACCACGACGTCTCCCGCTTCCTCTTCGGGGCCCCCGACGACCTCGGCCCCCTCCACGCGGCCCTCGGCTACCTGCTCACCGAAGACGGCATCCCGTGCATCTACTACGGCACGGAGCAAGCATTCGCGGGCGGCAACGACCCATCGAACCGCGAGCCCCTCTGGTGGAGCGGCTACGCGACGGACGGCGAGACCTTCCGTTGGGTCGCCCGGCTCACGCGCATCCGCCGCGAGTACGAAGCGCTCCGCCGCGGCGACTTCATCATCCGCTGGACCACCGACCGCGTCGGCGATGAGCAAGACGCCGGCATCGTGGCCTTCGAGCGCACCATGCCGAGCGGCGCCTACGCGCTAATCGCCATCAACACCCAGGGCCGCCACCCTTCGGAGACCAGCGCCTCGAGCCTCGGCGGCGGCTCGATGGGCGTTGGCGCCCCGGCCGGCTCGACGCTGGTCGATGTGCTCACCGGTGAGCGCGTCACCGTGACCGGTGCGGGGCAGTTGAACCTTTTGGTGCAGCCGCACCAGACGCGCATCTTGGTACCCGAAGCGGACTTCATCGACGGGCTTTGAGGCGGGGGCGGGGCCGAGGCCGGCCGGGATAGGTGCTGCCGGGGAGGGGTTGCCGTTCCCGTCGCCGTTCCCGTCGCCGTTCCCGTTGCCGGAGCCGTTCCCGTTCCCGTTCCCGTTCCCGTTCCCGTTCCCGTTCCCGTTGCCGGAGCCGTTCCCGTTTCCGTTCACGGAGCCGTTGCCGGAGCCGTTCCCGTTTCCAGGGCCGGGGCAGGGGCAGGGGCGGTGTGCCCGGCGAAACGCCGTGATGGCCTAGCAGGCGCTCGATCACGACAAACAAAAAGCGCAGACCGAGCAGACCCCAATGGGGTCGCCCAACCTGCGCTCGATGAACTCGGTCAGCCTCTACAGCCGACCAATCGGTCGATCAGGTGCCGGCGTCGGCAGCTGCGTCGGCGCCCGCGTCGCCGCCCGCGTCGCCGCCCGCGTCGCCGCCCGCGTCGCCGCCCGCGTCGCCGCCCGCGTCCGTGCCAGCATCGCCGCCCGCGTCCGTGCCAGCATCGCCCATGCCACCGTCGGTCGACATCGGGACACAGGAGCCCTCGCCGTCACAGGCCTCGCCCGCGAAGCAGTCGGCGGGGGAGTTGCAGTCGCGATAGCAGATCGCGATCTCGGTGAAGTCGAAGCAGCGCGAGCCCGTCGGGCAGCCGCCGGTCGACACGTAGTCGGAGCCCGCCGTGCAGGTGTGGACGCAAAGACCGGTCGTGGCCCCTTCGGAATCGGGCTCACAGAAGACCATCGTGCCCGTGCCGCCGGCCGTGCAGGAGCCTATAACGGGGCCCGTCGCGCCGGCGTCGAGGGTGCACGGGGCGCCGATGTCGTTGTCCATGACGGTGGAGCCGTAGAGGCCGCCGTTGCAGCCGACGGTCGAGATCGCGTCCATGCTGCTGGCCTCGCAGGGGTCGGTCGGGCCGGCGTCCATGGGGGTGCCCGTGTCGGGACGCGTTCCCGAGTCGGTGCCGGAGTCGGTGCCCGTGCCGGAGTCGGTGCCGCCGTCAGTGACGGGGTCGTCGTCGCCACAGCCAACAAGGGCCAGTCCGGTCACGCAGACACACAAGAAAAGAAGCTTCGTCGCTCGCATCATTCACCTCAGTACGGGCCACCCGAAGAGCCGGATGACCGCTGCCGGCAGCGATGCTCCCAAAAAGACAGACCGTCAAGGCGACAGGCGGGGTCCTAGGCAGAAATGGCGGAGCGGCGGTGGGCGCGTAGGCGCTCACCGTTTCGCCAGGCACGTCGAGCCTATGCCGGGGGCCGAAGGCCCTGACCGCGGGGCCCTTCGATGCCCTAGGGCACGACGCAGGAGCCCTCGCCGTCACACATCTCGCCGGCGAAGCAGTCGGCGGAGGAACTGCAGTCGCGGAAGCAGACCGCCACGTCGGTGAGATTGAAACACCGCGAACCCGCCGGGCAGCCGCCGGTCGACACGTAGACACCGCCTGCCGCGCAGACGTAGACGCAGGTCCCGGCCGAGGCCCCCTCGGCCTCAGGGGTACAGAAGTTCATCGAGCCCACGGGGCCGGCCATGCACGAGCCCGGAACAGGCTCGGTCGCGGTTCCGTCGAGGGTGCACGCGCCTCCGATCTCGTTGCCTCTCGAGGTAGAACCGTAGACTCCGCCATTGCAGCCCACGGTCGAACTCGGGTCACCATCTCCCGCCTCGCAGGGGTCGGCCGTGCCGGAGTCCCTGCCGATGCCGGTGTCCGGGCGTCCGCCGGAATCGGTGCCCACGCTCGAGTCGGTTCCCGGGCCCGAGTCGGTCACCATGCTCGAGTCGGTTCCCACAGCCGAGTCGGTCCCCACACCCGAGTCGATGCCGCGGCGTCGGTTGCCGCTGCTGCACGCCACCAGGGCCAATCCAGCTACGCAAACACAAACAAGGCTCGCCGCTCGCATCATTTCACCTCAAAGCTCGCCGGCCGAGGATTCGCGCGACCGCTGTACCGTAGCGTTGACCCGATGAGGGAGGCCGTCAAGCGATCCGCGGAGGTCCGAAGCTCCGGTCGGCCGGTCGGCTCTGCACACCTCCGGCGCACGGCTGCCTCCGGGTCAGCATGGCGCGGACCTCCGGCGCCGCGGCGTTCAACCTGCCGAGGACGGCCTCGAGCTGAGCGCTCTTCTTCATGCCGCGGTCCCGCATCACCATCGTGATGCTCCGCGCCTTCGTCTCGAGGCGGGACCCGGGCCACTCGTCTTCGGACCGGTCGTCGCCGACAAAGGGGAAGCCATAGCCCGTACGCTCGGCGGCGCGCATGATGGCTTCGGAGATGGTCCTGAGCTTCGCCATCGAGGCGCGGTTTGACGACTGCCGAGGTGGCGCGCGAATCGGAGTCGGAGCGATGGTACGGAGGCTAGGACCGGCGCGCAGATCTGCCCGGTTGTGCCCTCTGGGCGTGAAGTCCCGTGCACGGTTCCGAGGAGCCTATGCGTGATCGTGGGCTTTTTGGCTCGGCCTAGGTCTTGCTCCCGCGTGAAGTCATGAGCTCGACCACCACCAGCTACCGACTCCTCGGCGCGGCCCTGGGCCTCGTCTCGATGGTCTCCGTGGGCTGCGGCGCCTACCACGATGGCTACTACTACGAAGAAGTCTCGGTCACCGAGACGACGACCGTGAGCGCGGGGTCCGCTCAGACGGTCACCGTCGCAGCCGTTGCCCCGGCCCCAGCCGTCCCGGTCCCCGCCGCGACCACCCAGGTCGTGGTCTACCAGCCGACGAATCAAACCCCCGTCGTCGTCGTCCCGCACCAGGCCCCCATAGTGGCCCCCGCTCCTGCGCCGATGCCCGTCCCGGCCCCGGCGGTGATTCAGGTCGCCGCCGCACAACCGGCGGCGCCGGCGATGCAGGTCAACGCCGACGTCGTCTGCAGCGGCAACCAACGCCTCCACGTGACCGAGCGCCATGTCGGCGCCGACGGCACCACCGCGGTCTACGCGAGCGGCAACTGCGAGCTCTTGATCAGCGAGTCCCACGTCCGTGGCACCGTCATCGCCACGGGCAACGCCCAGGTCACGCTCCTCGAGAGCCGCATCTGGGGTGACCTCGTCTCCCACGGCAACGCGCAGGTTACGACCCGGGGCTCCCGGCACCACGAAGGCCACGCCGTAGCGAACTGAGCCCGAGGGCCGTCCTGGCCCCCTCGCTCAGCCGTCGGGGTCTCGGCCCAGCTTGTCGGCGAGCTCTTGGACCACGGCTTCGAGGCGTGCGCTCTGGGCTTCGCTTTCGCCCCGCGCCTCCCGAAGCTCCTCCCGGAGGTCTTCGACGAGGCCCTCGAGATGGTCGTTGTTGTCCATCATCATCTCATCGACGAAGACGGCGTTCGCCAAGCTGAAGCCGAGGATGCCCCCGGTCAGCACCGTGAAGACGAAGAACCCGCGGATGAAGAAGCCCATGCCCTCGGAGGAGACGGCGGCCACCGCGTCGGGGATCTCGTACCAGCCCTCGACGGTGAAGACCTTGAACACCGAATACATCGAGGTGATCGGGTCGATGAAATACGGCGAGCCGGTGTCGCGAAAGAGATAACAAGCCGTCAGCCCGAGGACGAAGTTGTAGATGACGAGGGCGAAGACCACGCCCACCGACGCTCGGACGGCGCGCAGCATGCCGGCTAGGAGGCGGTCGCGGTCGGGGATGAAACGCAAGACCCGGAGGACCCGGATCAGCCGCACGGTCCGGAGGACGAGCAGCACCCCGAGGTCCCGCATGTCCATGAAGGGCGAGAGCAAATGAGGGCTCGACGCCACCACGATGATGAAGTCGAAGCGGTTCCAGCTGTTGCTCCAGTAGTCGCGAAAACCGAGGATACCGATCTTCAACAGCAGCTCGATGACGAAATACGCAGTGCACGCGTAGTCGAAGACGTAGAGCACATCGACGTGCTCCCAGCGATGGAACGCCCGGAGGAACTGAACCACCGCGTTCAGCACGATCACCCCCATCACGACGCGCTCGTCGATGAGGAGCTGAAAGAACTTGGCCCGGGCTGTCGTCGCGCTCGTCACGTCTGGAAGAGCGGTTGTACCAGCCCTGCTGGGGGACGCGGTACCCGATTCACGGGTGTTTGGACGCGGTGGGCCGCGCGACGCTTTGCATGAACGGTAGGGGTGTGTTCTGGATTGACGGCGCGCTTGGGGGTGCCTCCCGCTCCAGGGGCTTTGTCACGCGTCGGCCGGAGTTGGCGCTGTGCATGGCGGGGATGATGTCGCGGATACCGGGTCTTGCTCGGAGGCCGGACGCTTTGACTGTCGCGGGAGGCACCCGGCGGCAATCCTCGAGTAGGGGCCCCGGTTGCCCGGGGCCCCTCTCACAGAACCGTACAAGTGTTGTTCACATACGGCTCTTCGGGGTGGCGGGTTTCTGCCCGTTCCGGGGTTTCCACCGCCATCGGTCGGTTCACGACCTCTTCCTATCCCAGCGCCAGCGTGAGCTGGCGCGGGGCGACGAGTTGCCCAGGGCGAGTGCGGAATCGTGCCGCAAGCGAGACGAGCCCCCGTTCGGCGAAATACGCGTTTCGGAGTCCTCGTTCCACTGCGGGGATGTGACTCAGGGCCCAGAGGGACTTGCGTCCCTCATAGATCCTGCGCCACGCGACTCTGCGACTCACCCCGAGCTGGATGAGCTTACGCGCCATCGTATGACGGCGCTTCCAGTGCTTGAGCTGTATCGCTCGCAGCCGTCTCCGGATGTGAGCGTCCAGCGTGGCGAACGTCCTTTCGACCTGGGCTGTGCAGCTTCCGAAGAAACCAAACCATCCAACCAGGTACTCGTTGAGCTGACGGATGCACGCCCGAAGGGAGCGTCCCCAGTTTCGCGGAGTCAGTTCGATGATCCGTCCGTCGATGCGCTCCTTCGAGCGCTTCGACAGTCGCACCTCGACGTTCCCATCCATCGGCTCACGCCGAAGACAGAAGCCGACGAAGTGCCGCTCCTCGGTCCGGGCGACCGCGCTCTTGTCCTCGTTCACTTCGAGACGCAGGCGTCTTGAAATGAAG
>QMMC01000288.1 GCA_003647065.1 Deltaproteobacteria bacterium
CATCAAGCTCCTGAAGCCGGGCGCGAACAGCGAGAAGGCGATCGAGCGTTTTGCGCGGGAGGTCCGACTCACGGCGCAGTTGACCCACCCGAACACCGTGACGATCTATGATTACGGCCGGACCCCGGACGACGTTTTCTACTACGCGATGGAGCTCCTCGACGGAGCGCACCTCGGTGAGGTCGTGGCGGTCTCTGGGCCGCAGCCGGCTCGCCGGGTGGTGAAGGTGCTCCGGGAGGTGGCCTCGGCCCTGACCGAAGCCCACGGGGTCGGGCTGATCCACCGGGACATCAAGCCCGCAAACATCATCCTCTCGTTCCAGGGCGGCGTGCCCGACGTCGCCAAGGTCGTCGACTTCGGCCTGGTGAAAGAACTCGACCAGGAAGGTGATGTAGGCCTCACGAACGGCAACGCGGTCACCGGCACCCCGCAGTACATGTCACCGGAGGCGATCACCGCACCGGATGAAGTCAACGCACGCAGCGACATCTACGCCCTCGGCGCCGTCGGGTACTTCCTCTTGACCGGCACCCACGTATTCAGGGCGGCGACGATCGTCGGGGTCTGTGCAGATCACCTGCACACCGAGCCCGAGTCGCCGTCGGCGCGCCTCGGCGCATCGGTCCCGGCGGACCTCGAAGCGCTGATCCTCGAGTGCCTGCGGAAAGATCCCGGGGACCGTCCCCAGAGCGCCGCGGCCCTCGAGCTTCGCCTCGAGGGGCTCGGCTGCGCCGGGACTTGGAGCCACGCCGAAGCCGCCGCCTGGTGGGATGAGTTTCGCGGTGCCCTCGACGAGCGCCGAGGCGCACCCGAGGCCCTGGGCAGCGAGGGGTCCGTCGAGATAGGGCGTGGCGTTCCGTCAACGCCATTCGCAGCGAAGTGAGTCCGCCACGAGGGGCGTCGCTTCATCGCCCATCGCCCAGCTCAGGACCTACGATCACGACGCTGGCGAGCGGAGGTGGCCGCTGATCCGCCGGTCGACCGCCAGCCTCATTTCTCCAATGCGTGACGCGCATTGCGGGCTCGCTTGTCCCGACGCGGTCGCGATCTCCTTCCGTAATCCGGTGTTGTCGACGCTGCGCACGATCGGGCCGGGGCGTTGCGGGGCTTGAATCCGCGACGATTTCTGGGACACGTCTCGGGTGCTTACGTCCGACTCTTCGCCGCCGACGGTCTACGCCATCGATTTCGGCACCTCGAACTCGCTTTGCGCCGCCGCGAACGAGCATCGGGTCTTCGAACCCGCCCCCATCGACCCGCTCGCTGATGACCCGACGATTCTGCGGACCGTCTTCTTCTTCCCGAACGCGGACAACGCCTTCTATGGCGCAGAGGCGCTCAAGGAGTACGTCGCCCATGGGATGGTCGGGCGGTTCATCCGATCGGTGAAGAAGCACCTCCCGTCGCGCGCGTTCGTAGGCACCAA
The DNA here is from genome assembly GCA_003647065.1 of Deltaproteobacteria bacterium. GTDB lineage: Bacteria > Myxococcota_A > Polyangia > Polyangiales > B10-G4 > B10-G4. Next base: position 1,427 of record QMMC01000288.1, read on the forward strand.
CATCGATGGACGACCCATGAACCTCGAGGACCTCATCGGTGCGTTCCTGGGAGCAATTCGGCGTCGCGCCAACGCTCACTTCGGGACCGACGTGCGCCGCGTGGTACTCGGCCGGCCGGCGCTCTTTTCCGAGAGCCAGGCGGACGACCGTTTTGCGCAGTATCGACTCGAGCGAGCCGCGCGCCTGGCCGGCTTCGAGGAGATCCATTTCTGCCCCGAACCCATCGCGGCGGCGGCGCACTTCCGGTCCACTCTCGAGAAGCGCCGTCTGGTGCTGGTCGGCGACTTTGGTGGAGGTACCAGCGACTACACGTTGATGCACCTTGGACCGGAGCCCTTCGATCCGGGCGATGTGCTCGCCATCGGCGGGGTCTCAGTGGCTGGTGACAAGCTCGACGGCTCTCTGATGCGCGGACACGTGGCGGGGTGCTTCGGCGCGAACGTCACCTATCGGGTCCCTATGGGCTCCAACCTGCTGACGATGCCGGCGATGCTACGCTCACGCCTCTGCTCTCCGGCAGACCTCTCGATTCTGCGGGCCCCCGAAGTCATTTCGTTCCTTCGGGACGTCGAGCGGTGGTCGCTCGGAGGAGACGACGCTCGTCACATGGACCAGCTCTTCGTGCTCATCGAAGACGCGCAGGGCTTCTCACTCTTCGAGGCGATCGAGCAGGCGAAGCGGGCGCTCGGCGAGCATGAGCGAACCGACATCGTCTTCCGATACCCCGAATCCAACTCGAGGGCGGTGCCAGCCGCTATCGACGTCAACGAACCGGTAACCCGCGCTCAGTTCGAGCGCGGCTCGAGTCGCGAGACCCACGCTATCCTCGCCGCGCTCGACGATACGCTCGAGCGGGCGGGGGTCAGCGGCGACGACATCGACATCGTCTGCCTCACAGGTGGCACCGCGCGTGTACCGCACATCGCTCGTGCGCTAGAGAGTCGCTTCGGGCGAGACAAGCTCACCCGCACCAGCGCTCTCCAGAGCGTCATCGGCGGGCTCGCACTGCGAGCTCAGGCGGTCGCGCAGGAATCGAAACATCACCCCGCTCCGTCGGCAGGTTGACTGCGCAGCCAGCTTCTCGACTCCGAGATTCCAGACTTCCTCCCCCCCCGAGTGCCGGCTCCAATTGCGGGAGGCGCACGGTCGCAGACGTACTCGCCGCAAAGCAGGGGAGATCCGAACGGGCTCGGCGGCGACGCGGTTGCCATTGGCTCGGCCGGTGTCCCCTGTTTGCGCATGCATCGATGCATGTGCACATCACGGTCGCGTCACCGCGTCGGCGAAGGCAGCGAAATCGCCACGGCTGTCAGTCGGCGATGCGCGTACGTGTCTGCTCGTGATGGGGATGGCCAAGCACGGGTCGCGAAGTCTGCCATCGCCGCACTCATCATCCCCAACCCGCCCGCTGCCGTCGTCCGAGAGGAGTGGACGAAGTTCACGGAGCCGGCCGATTGCAGTGCGGGCCGACGAACGGCGCCGGTCGCCAATTAGAAACGCAGCGCATCCCCAGTGGATACGCTGCGTTCAGAAAGTTGGTGGAGGCGCCGGGAGTCGAACCTCGCTTTGGTGCCGGCCAAGTGCGCGGGAGTGTTCGTTTGGTGGCGTCGGGGGCGTTTGGTGATGGTGGGCGGCGTGCAGGGATGATCAGCTGCGTTGGTCTGGGTGAGGGACCTGCCTGGCCATCACAGCTCCGGACGAATGGGTGAGGCGCCGTAGGTTGGCTCGAACATGACAGGCGGAATTGGGCGATCCCAGACCGTCTGCGTGCGCGTGTCTGCCGTGAAGTCCTGGCCATCCATGTCCGCCGGATTGAGCCGGATGGTCGATTGAGCGTAGGCGTTGGCGCAGAACTGCTCCTCGATCTCCTCGAGCAGAGCCCTCACTGTTTGGGCATCCTCGCTGAGCTCACTAGCCGACCTGCCGTAGTGCCAACTTGGCTGGCCGAGCCAGAAGACGCCGAGCGCGGTCCCTCGATCGCACAAGGGGTGGCGAACCAGCGGTCGCAGCGTTTCGCACTCAGTGTCCCAGTTGAACATCATCGCGCACCAGTGAAGCTCGGTGGGCGTTTCGATTTCAGCTAGCAGGCGCTTGAGGTTCGTTTCGGTCGCTTGAATATCCTCGTCGCCATCCGCCTCGGCGACCCACTCGTCTTCGATGAAGTGTCGAATACGCTTCAGCTGTGCCGGTGTCAGCTCGTGGATGCTCATCCAGTCGCCCCGAGCTCACTGAGAGCGCGTTCGAGCGCGGCTACGACCTCGTCGCGCTTCTTGCCGCGCAGCAGGCCCTTTGGCAGTCGCTCGAACCAGCGCTGCCAGTAGTGCTCGAGGGTGATGCCCGGCTGTCTCCGGGCCGGGTGGACCTTCTCACGACAGTACTCCAAGGCTTCTCGGATCTGGTCCACCGACACGAACTCGAATGTGAAGCCGTTTACGCGAACGAAGTAGGCCCACTCCTCCAGGAGCGGGTCCCGCTTCAAGGGGCGGGGACCACCCCCAACCATCGCCCCCCACATGAAGTCGAGGTGTCTTGCCGGATCAAAAGGCTCTTTCCAGTGCTTCGACATGCCTGCCCCACGACGCTACCAGAGGGGACGCAACCTTCGTAGACTCAGGGAGGCCACGGCCACCGCATTCCCATGAAACAAGAGACATGGTCCCAACTGGAAGCAGCATTCGACGAGCACCGCGACGTGCTCGTTGCGGGGCCCGTGCCCAGCACGCTGGTCGAGGAGACCATTGCGCGGCTCGGTGGGCCCTCGATTGCGGACTATGTGGAGTTCGTGACCCGATACGGAGGGGCCATGGTCGGGGCCAATCCCGTCCACGGAATTCAACCATCGAACGCGATGGGGAGTCAGTCGACCGTTGAGGCGGAGACGCTCCGCTTCCGGAAAGACGGGTGGCCAGGAACCAGCGACGGCCTGGTCGTTTCGGTCGACGCGCGTGGCAACCCGGTCGTCTTGGGGGCCGACGGACAGCTCACCTCGTTCGACCACGATACCGGCGAGACGCACGTCGTGGCCGCTAGCTTCGAGCGCTTTCTCTTGCTGCTTTTGGGCGAAGGGGACGCCTCTGCATGAGCATCCCGGAGCGATACTGGCGATACACGGGACCGAATGTCCGCGCTCGCGTAGCCGCTCTTGCGAGCGTGGCAGATGAGCCTTGGATGCAGGATTGGCCCCTCCTGGTCGCGGATCCCGCGCGGGTAGAGGAGTTCATCGAGCTGTACGAGGCTTCCACCGAGGATGAGGAGAGATTCGCCCTCATGGAACTGGTTCTCTGCTCGCTGGACGAGATGCCCGACGCGGGAAAGAGCCTCTGGCCGAGGGTCGAGGAGCTGCTCGTAATCGCTGGCCCGCTCCACGCGTATCCGGTGATCGAGTGGAGCTGCGTCGAAGAAGAGACAGACGGGTCCTGGACACTCGAGGGGGAAGACGACGGCCTCTTCGCAGTAACCCCGCTGGCTCGGCGGGCTCTGCTTCGGCTCCGTGAGGAAATCCAGTTCACGGAGCTATGGCTACCAGCCGATTCGTTTGAGGCTGTGCTTGGGACAAGGGCAGCTGGTCTCGCAAGTCAGCACCTCGAGGCTCTGCTCGCCAACCTCGAGCAGGGGTCTTCCTTGCCCGAGACCGAGGTGCTCCACCAGTTTCTCTCGGCGATGGAACGGGTGGTTGCGGATGCGCTGAGAGCGCGGTTCGATGAGTTGAAGCGGCTCACGATCGATGGGTTCCGACTGGAGCGCACGACAGTGACGGGACCCGGGAAGGCCGAATTGCTCGGGCTTTGTTATCTGTTGCCGGACAGTCCTCTGGCACCGATCTGCGTGCGCGTCGTCTCCCGCCTTGATGGAATCGCGTGGATCCAATGCAAGCTCGGGGAGCGCGATTCAGACACTGGGAAGTTCGAACCAGTCCCGCCCAACCAAGCAGCGAAGGAGTCGCATCGCCTGGGGCAACGCGATGCGGAGATCGAATGGGCCTATGAGGTGGAGATCGGCGACAAAGCGACAGAGTCAGCGGAACCAAGCGATTGATCTGTAAATTGCGTCTAGCCCTCCGCTCGGTGCGGGGATTCGCCTGAGTAGCCGGTGTTGTGCATGGTAGCGTCGACTTCGCCATGTACTGGAAGGCGCTCACGACTCCTGGCGGCACCGAAGGGGCGGGACTGACCCTCACCGTCGAGACCGAACAGAGGCCCGGACTCGTCATCGAGTACGGCGGGGGCGGCCGAACCCGGATCCAGAGCGATGCCGGGCCAGCACTGTGGGCACGCGCGGAGGCCTACTATGAGGGGGTCTGGTTGGTACGGCGAGACGCGCCGTATGAGCTGGCAGTCGTGCCTCCGATCAAGGCGGCCGAGGCGCGCTCGATCGAGACCGCCGAAGGGTGGATGAAGTGGTTCGCTAGGGGGCTGGGCAACAGTGACAAGTCGCCGCTTCGTCCCGGTGTTTGGCAGCTGACCGAGCTGCGGCAAGAGAAACCCGACTCGGCGCACCAAGCTCGCGACGAAGTGACCGACGTGTTCCTGCCCGTGGACCCCGATGGGCTTCCGGCGCCCGCGTACGGTCTTCGCCGTAGCGTCTCCTTGCCTCGGGCGCATTACGAAAGCTGGGGGATAAATGGCTCCGGCGGCGTCTTTCCTCTGCGAAGTCCCTCGGACGTGGACGCGGCCAGGGTCAAGGCCTGGCGCAAGCACGCCCGGGAAGGGACGCTGCCTCCGATCCTTCTTTGGTGGGTGGGGGCGTTCGACCTTCATCTCGTGATCGACGGACACGATCGGCTGTTGGCATCGACGGCCGAAGGCACGCAGCCGAGAGCCATCACGCTCTGGCAACCTTCGGAGGACCCGATTGAAGTGCCTGCGAGATGGCGGGAAGAGCTCGTTCGAAACTACGAAGCGGCATTCAAGTCTGAGGACAGGTTGTCGGAACGCTCGAGGGAGGAGCTCAATCGGTCTCTGGTAAATGGTCTCCGCCGTTGGCGGAGGTCAGGAACGACAGCACGCGCACGGCCAGACATGGGGGAGCAGTGGATCGAAGAAGTCCGCGCAGAGCTCGAGTCCGAGCCGGAGCTGGCAGATCGCGTCTGCGGCGATTTGTAAAGGCAGTCGAGATTAGAACGTGGACGGAAACGCTGGGCGTTTCTCAGAGCTCGACGCGCCACCTCGGCGTAAAGGGGATCTCCGTCGTCGTGACGCTCTCGATCTCGGCGACCTTGTACGCGCGCAGGTCTTCGACCGGGAAGCCGTCCTTCGTGCGCTCGTGAACGTAGAGGAGCCGGTTGCCCGTCTTCGGACAGCGAAGAGAGTAGGGCTCCACGAGGCGCTCGTGGTCGTGGTAGCCGATGCGAACACAGAGGCGGTTGCGAGCAGCGAACCGCACGGTCTCGAGATTGCGCTCTCCGGCCCCGAACGACAGGTAGGTCGGGAAGAACACCCGCGGCACGAGTGTCTCGCCGGCCTTCGCCGGAAGGGGCGTGGGCGTAGGGCGCGCCGCGGCCGGCTCGAGCCACCACCGAAGGGCGTCTTCCAACTCATCGAGAAAGCCATCGACCGAGGGGAGAGCTGGAAGCTGGTGACCGAGCTGCTGGTCCCAGTTCGCCTTCACGACGTCACCGTCGATCCGCCCGAGGATGGTGGCAACCGAGGGCGAGTCGATTCCCTTGAACGCGAACTTCGACTCGGCGCACTTGCGGGCCTTTACCGCGTCAATGTTCTCGCGAAACGCGCGGCTGAGATGAACCACGTCGTAGACATCCCGAGCACGGCCCTGGCGCTCGTAGAGCGCGCGCGACTTCTCGGTCAGCACCTCCTCGAGCGAGTACGTGCGCACCCGCGCGGGTGGGTCCTGTTGGTCCCGGTAGGGGTGCTGCACCTCTCGCAGCTCGGGTTCGCTCGCGATGACCTCGTCCTGGGTGATGTCGAACTTGATCTTTTGGAGGCGGCGCCTGGCCATGCGGAGCGGGCCGACGTAGGTGAGTCGCGCCTGGTAGGACGGATTTCCCCGAGGGTTGTCGTACTTCTCCACCTTGATGCGCTCCCGTGGGAACGTGACGCCGCAGCGGTCCTCCACCCACGTGGAGATCCGGTCGAGTGCCGCGGCTATCGCGACTTCGGAGAGCGACTCGTCGATCGGAACCGTGAAGTCGAGGTCCTCCGAGAAGCGGTAGGTCTCGAAGAAACACTTCTTGAGACAGGTCCCGCCTTTGAAGACCCATCGACTCAGCATGTCGTCTTCGGCAATGGCCCGAAGCACCCAGCCGAGGACATAGTCCTTTTCCACCGTGGTCGACTGGAGGCCCTGGACGCGCGCCCGCTCGAGGATGGCCGCCTTCGGAATCACGAGCGCGCCTCGTCGATGGGCAGGTTCACTCGCAGGTTCCAGCGGCTCACGATGGTGCCCCGCTTCGGTCCGGCGGGATCGAGCTCGCTCACCCCTTTCGTGACGTGCTGCCGGCACCGCGAGAGCCAGGCGTCCGACACGGACCCGAACCGTTCCCCCAGGTAGCCCATCCGCTTGAAGACGGTTCCTCGGCCGTAGCGGATAGCGTAGTCGAGCAGGGTATCGGCATCGGCGTGTGCGCTTCGCCAGTAGGCGTGGACGACGTCGACGGTGTGCCGCCCGCCGCCTCCCATCTCCGGCGCGTCCAGGATGTCGACGAGCATTCGGTTCGGGTCAGCAATCGACACCGAGTGCGAGCCCACCCAGTGCTCACGGGCGCCGAAGAGCTTGTCGTCGGGGATGGTGCGGACTCGAAATCGCACGCCCCCGTAGGCTTGCTCTCCACGACGTTGCGGCGCCGAGGTCACGACGGCCACGGCGTTGAAGATTTGCTCGGTGAGGTCCCAATGCTCGGCCGCGGACCAACCGGAGATGTGGCAGGGCGCGAAGAGCCGCATCGCCAAGAGCCAAGCGTCCTCCACCGCCGGCTCTCGTGACCCCGCCCCGAGGGGGATCGGAGCGTAGAGACCGCGCTTGAGGCGCCGGACCCAGCCCTTGGCTTCAAGGCGGGACAGGATGCGGTTGGCGGATGGGCGTCCGACGCCGCGCACTTCCATCACGTCGTCCGCCGTGATGGTGACCTTCTCCTCGGCGGTCAGCTTGTCGAGAAGCTCGCGCTCCGCGGTGCTCAGACCAGCGAGGTCGAGATGAGATGACTGCATGAAGGGTCAGTTCCTTACTGCTGCTACGGTCAGAATATAACCAACGGTATACTATACCTGCAGTTAAAGACAATCCCTGGCCTTTGCTGCGGTCGAAATATGCCATCGCGTCTTGTTGGGAGATCCGCAGTGGATCTCGATGCCGTGCTTGTTCGCGTTGTGACCAAGCGCGTACCAAAAGGCCTGCTCGATCTCGCCACCCTCATCGGGGGTGAAGAGGAAGTAGCGTCGCGTCGCGCGACGGTCCGTCGCACGCATTTTGCCCCGGGTCACCTGATTGCGTCGCCGCCCCATGGCGGGTGCAAGTCCGCAAGCCACGTGCCCGAGGGCCGACGACGTGATTCCGAGGACTTGCGGCGATGGAATGGTGGAGGTGGCGGCCGATCCGCCGGTCGGCCGCCACACTCATTTCTCCAGGCATGACGCACGCTGGACGCATGCCTGTGCCGACCCGGTCGCGATCTCCCCCCGGTCGGGATCTCCTCGGTCGCGATCTCCCACACGCCGAGTTCAGGTAGCCTCGGCCAATGGGCCTCGCTCTCGCAGTCGGCATCTTCACTCAAATCGATCCTGAGGAGCATGCGGATTGGCGGGATTGCTTCGAGCGTCTGAACGAGGCGCTCGCTGAGCGTGGCCTGCGTCCGCATCAGGAACCCGAGGAGTCCGACTCGTGGGACGGCGAGATGATCGGCTACTCGGGCCTCCACGACGTGCGTCGCCTCGCCGCTTACATCGACACGGGCAGCAGGTGGCCATACCCCGCAACCCGGGACCTCGATGCCAGCACGGACTCTCACCTGGAGGCGTACGTCGACGCGGTGAACGGCAAGACGGGCGGCTGGCTCCACAAGCTCCTCGGCCGCCCGAAGTCCGCTCGCCGCTTCGACCACCTGATCGTCCACAGCGACGCAGAAGGCTTCTATCTCCCACAGGACTTCGACGACGTGATCATCGTTTCGGATGATCGCGTTGCCGGCGGAATGATCGGCTCTGCCCCA
>QMMC01000289.1 GCA_003647065.1 Deltaproteobacteria bacterium
CCCCGAGTGAGCACCAACACGTCGCGGGGTGGGCGTTTCTCGCGGTCCTCGCGGAGCACCTCGAGGCAAGCCCGGGTGAGGCGCTCCTGCTCCTCGATCGCGTGGTACGGATCGCTAGCGACCGGGCAAAACTTGATGGGCAGCGGCGGGGCGGTCTCGAGCTCCCGGCGCAGCACCTCGGGGGCGTTCCTGCGCACCTCGACGTAGGAGCCCCAGGGAGCGTCGGGCAGGCCCACCAGCTTGCGCCAGGCCGCGAGGTGGGATTGCGCGTAGCAGAAGCGGCAGCCGATGAGGCACCCCACGTAGGGGCTCAGACCGAGAAACCGATCGTCACCGTTTCCCAGGAGCTCGAGGAGTGAAGAGACCTCGACGGGGCGAATGCGCGGCGCGGCTGCGGTGCCCGCCCGGACGCCCGCCAGGGCGCCGAGGACACGGTCTTCGTTGTTCAGGGCCCGCTCGGCGAGCGCCTCGCAAAGCGCGAAGCCTCGGCCCTCGTCGAGGGCGCCGTCGACCCGATAGGAAAACGCGAAGTGTCGCGACGCGGCCGCGTAGGGGCGCCCCTCGTCGAAGGCCGCAACCTCGACCGTGACCTCGCCGCCTCCCGCCGTCTCCTGGAGTACGAGGCGCATGCCGAACTCCGTCGATGCACGAACGAGGCGCAGCCCCGCCGTCACCTCGTCCCCGAGGGCGGCGGGAGCCAGGAGGCCCAGAAGGACCTCGAGGGGTCCCCGCGTGTCGGTCTCGGCGGTCACCGCCTCAGCATACGCCAGGAGGCCGTTCAGACGCCGGCGATGATCTCGTTGAAGGTCGCGCTCGGGCGCATGGCCTTCACGGCGAGGGCGTCGTTGGGTTCGAAGTAGCCGCCGATGTCCATCGGGGGTCCCTGGACCTCGAGGAGCTCGGACGCGATCTTGTCTTCGTTGGTTCGGAGCAGCTCTGCGACCTTGGCGAAGCGGGCCGACAGGTCCCCATCGGCGCTCGCGGCGAGGGCCTCGGACCAGTAGAGGGCGAGGTAGAAATGGCTGCCGCGGTTGTCCTGCTCGTTCACCTTCCGGGACGGAGATTTGTTCTCGAGCAGGTACTTGGTGGTCGCGTCATCGAGGGTCTCGCCGAGGAGCTTCGCCTGGCCGTGGTCGTAGCGGTCGGCGAGGTGGCCCAGGGAGACCGCGAGGGCGAGGAACTCACCGAGGGAGTCCCACCGCAGGTGGTTCTCTTTTTCGAACTGCTGCACGTGCTTCGGCGCCGAACCGCCGGCACCGGTCTCGAAGAGGCCGCCCCCCGCCATGAGCGGAACGATGGAGAGCATCTTGGCGCTAGTACCGACCTCGAGGATCGGGAAGAGGTCCGTGAGATAGTCGCGCAGCACGTTGCCGGTGACCGAAATCGTGTCCTTGCCATCCTTGATGCGCTCGACGGAGAAGAGAGTCGCGTCGACCGGCTTCATGATGCGGATATCGAGGCCGTTGGTGTCGTGGTCCTCGAGGTAGGTCTTCACCTTGGTGATGAGCTGGGCGTCGTGGGCGCGGGCCTCATCGAGCCAGAAGACCGCCGGATTTCCGGTGGCACGGGCCCGGGTAACCGCGAGCTTGACCCAATCGCGGACCGGCGCGTCCTTGGCCTGACAAGCGCGCCAGAGGTCCCCGGCCTCGACCTCGTGAGAGGTCAACTCGTTGCCCTCGGCATCGACGATGCGAACGACGCCGGCGCTTTCGACGACGAAGGTCTTGTCGTGGGAGCCGTACTCCTCGGCCTTCTGAGCCATGAGCCCCACGTTCGAGACGCTCCCCATGGTCGTCGGGTCGAAGGCGCCGTGCTTCTTACAGAAGTCGATCGTCGTCTGGTAGACGCCAGCGTAGCTGCTGTCCGGAATGACCGCCTTGGTGTCCTGGGTCTCGCCCTTGGCGTTCCACATCTGCCCCGAGGTGCGGATCATCGCCGGCATCGACGCGTCGATGATCACGTCGCTGGGCACGTGGAGATTGGTGATGCCCCGGTCCGAGTCGACCATGGCGAGAGCCGCGCGGTCTTTGTAGGCCGCCTCGATCGCCTTTTCGATCTGGGCGCGCTCGTCGGCGGGGATCTCGTCGAGCTTGGACACCAGGTCGCCAAAGCCGTTGTTCACGTCGACGCCGGCGGCGTCGAGGGCCTCGCCGTGCTTGGCGAAGAGATCGGCGAAGAAGACCCGAACCCCGTGGCCGAAGATGACCGGGTCACTGACCTTCATCATCGTCGCCTTCATGTGCAACGAGAAGAGCACGCCCTCTTTCTTGGCGTCGTCGAGCTGCTCGGTCAAAAAGGCGATGAGGGCCTTTTTGCTCATGACCGTGGCGTCGAGGATCTCCCCCTCGAGCAAGTCGAGGCCATCCTTGAGCACGGTCTTGGTGCCGTCGGCCGCGACATGTTCGATTCGAGCGGTCGTCGGCGCGGGTAGCGTCACGGACTTCTCGTTGTGGAAGAAGTCCCCGCTCGTCATCGTCGCCACGTGGGTCTTCGACTCGCTCGACCACTTGCCCATGCGGTGAGGGTTGGCCTTGGCGTACTCCTTGACGGCCTTGGGCGCGCGGCGGTCGGAGTTGCCCTCGCGGAGCACCGGGTTGACGGCGCTGCCCTTCACGCGGCTGTAGCGGGCAGCTATCGCCCGCTCGGCGTCGGTCTCGGGATCCTCGGGATAGTCGGGGATCGCGTAGCCGTGGGCCTGAAGCTCGGCGATGGCTGCCTTCAGCTGCGGCACCGACGCGCTGATGTTGGGCAGCTTGATGATGTTCGCTTCGGGGGTCTTGGCCAGGCGGCCGAGTTCGGCGAGGGCATCGTCGACCTTCTGGTCGGCGGTGAGCTCGTCCGGGAAGCTGGCCAGGACGCGCGCCGCGAGGGAGATGTCCCGCGTCTCGACGGAGATGCCCGCATGGGCCGTGAAGGCCTGGACGACGGGCAAGAACGAGTGCGTCGCGAGGGCGGGGGCTTCGTCGGTCTTGGTGTAGATGATGGTGGGCTTCTGAGTCATCGCGGCTGCTCCCTGTATGCGAACGCCAGTCGGTTTCCCCCGAAACGGGGTGGTTTTCAAGCTCCGTCGGAGCAAATTGGCTACGGCCTGGGCCTTTAAAGAAAAACGGCGCGCCCTTTCGGACGCGCCGTCGTTCTCATGCAGAGAGGAAGCGAATCACTCTTCGCTAGCCGCTGCTGCCGCCGCCATCTCGGGGGCCGCGTCGTAAGCCGACGGGGCCATGGTGGCGGCATCTTCGACGATCATGTCGAGCTTCGTGTAGGCCGCGAGGCCGGTTCCCGCGGGAACCAGGCGACCCATGATGACGTTCTCCTTCAGACCGCGCAGGTAGTCGGTCTTGCCGGAGATGGCCGCCTCGGTAAGCACCTTGGTGGTCTCCTGGAACGACGAGGCGCTGATGAACGACTCGGTCGACAGGGACGCCTTGGTGATGCCGAGGAGGAGCGGTTCGGCGACGGCCGGCTGGCCACCGCGAGCGATGACTCGCTCGTTCTCGCGCTCGAAGACGGTCTTCTCGACCTGCTCGTCGGACAGGAAGTTCGAGTCACCGACCTCCTTGACCCGCACGCGGCGGAGCATCTGGCGAACGATGGCCTCGATGTGCTTGTCGTTGATGCTGACACCCTGCAGGCGATAGACCTGCTGGATTTCGTTCACCAACCAGGCCGCGAGCTCCTTCTCGCCCTTGACCTTCAGGATGTCGTGGGGGTTCGCGGGGCCGTCCATCATCGACTCGCCGGCCTGCATGTGATCGCCTTCCTTGACGGTCAGATGCTTGCCCTTGGCGATGAGGTACTCCTTCGGCTCTCCAATGTCCGGAGTGACGATGACCTTGCGCTTGCCCTTGGTGTCCTTGCCGAAGGAAACGACACCGTCGATCTCGGAGATGATGGCGTGGTCCTTCGGCTTGCGGGCCTCGAAGAGTTCCGCGACGCGGGGCAGACCACCGGTGATGTCCTTGGTCTTGGTCGTCTCACGCGGGATCTTCGCGATGATCTCGCCTGCTTCGACTTCCTGACCTTCGGCCGGCGTGATGTTCGCGCCCACCGGGAGGTAGTAGCGAGCTTCGTTCTCACCGTGGGTCTTGATGGTCTCGCCGGCAGCGCCCTTGATGCTCACGCGCGGCCGGGCGTTCGGATCTCGGGACTCGATGACGACGCGGCGCGAGAGGCCGGTGACCTCGTCGAGCTTCTCCTCCATCGTGACGCCCTCGACGAGATCGCCGTACTTGATGATGCCGGACACCTCGGTGAGGAGGGGAATGGCGTAGGGGTCCCACTCGGCCAGGACACTGCCCTTTTCGACCTGCTGGCCCTCGACGACCCTCACGAAGGCGCCGTAGGTGAGGTTGTAGCGCTCGCGCTCGCGGCCGGACGGGTCGATGACCTTCAGAATCGCGTGGCGGTTCATCACGACGACCGACTTGTCCTTCTTGGTGACCATCTTCGCGTTCTCGAAGGAAACCGTGCCTTCGGAGCGACACTCGATGTTCGACTGCTCGATCTTGCCGCGCGCCGCGGCTCCACCGATGTGGAAGGTACGCATGGTCAGCTGCGTGCCCGGCTCGCCGATGGACTGGGCAGCGATGACACCGACCGCTTCACCCATGTTGACCCCGTAACCGCGGGCGAGGTCACGCCCGTAGCAACGGGCGCAGATGCCGCGGCGAGTCTGGCAGGTGAGGACCGAGCGGATGATGACCCGCTCGATGCCCGCCTCTTCGATCTCGTCGACCTTGGCCTCATCGATCTCTTCGTTGGCCTCGACGATGATGTCGCCTGTGACCGGGTCGACGATGTCTTCGAGGGCCGTACGACCGAGCACACGCTCGCCCAGGGTGGTGACGACTTCGCCGCCCTCCTCGAGCTTGCTGACCCAAATACCGTCGAGGGTCTCGCAGTCGTATTCGGTGATGACGCCGTCCTGAGCCACGTCGACGAGGCGACGGGTCAGGTAACCGGAGTTGGCGGTCTTGAGGGCCGTATCAGCCAGCCCCTTACGAGCGCCGTGGGTCGAGACGAAGTACTCGAGGACCGTGAGGCCTTCGCGGAAGTTCGCCTTGATCGGCGTCTCGATGATTTCACCGGAGGGCTTGGCCATGAGGCCACGCATCCCGGCGAGCTGACGAATCTGCTGGTTGCTGCCTCGAGCGCCGGAGTCCGCCATCATGAAGATGGGGTTGAAGGACGCCGCAGCGACCGTCTTGCCCGACTCCGAATCTGTGACGTCTTCGAGGCCGATTCCGTCGAGGAGGTCGCGGGCGACCTGATCCGCCGCGGCAGCCCAGATGTCGACGACCTTGTTGTAGCGCTCACCGTCCGTGATCAGGCCTTCCTGATACTGCTCGACGACCGTCTCGACGTCCGATTCGGCCTCTACGAGGATGATCGCCTTGCTGGCCGGGATCTCCATGTCGTCCATGCAGATGGACGACCCGGACTGCATGGCCATCTCGAAGCCGAGGGTGCGCATGCGGTCGGCGAGGAGGACGGTGGCCTTGTTTCGGCTCACCCGGTAGCACTGGTCGATCAGAGTCGACAGGGCCTTCTTGTCCATGACCTTGTTGACGTACTCGAAGCTCAGCGCATCCGGGAGGATGTCACTGACGAGCACACGGCCGACGGTGGTCTGGTAGATCTCACCGCCCATGCGCGCCTTGATCTTGGCGTGCAGGTCGACCTCTCCGCTGTCATAGGCGAGGCGAACCTCTTCCTTCGACGCGTAGATCCCGGTGAAGTTGCCCTTCTTCTCGGAGCCCTCGACGTACTCACCGCGGCAGAAGGGCTTCTCCCGGGTCATGTAGTAGAGGCCGAGGACGATGTCCTGGGTCGGGTTGATGATCGGCCGACCGTTGGCGGGCGAGAGGATATTGTTGGTGCTCATCATGAGCACCCGCGTCTCCATCTGCGCCTCGACCGAAAGCGGCACGTGCACCGCCATCTGGTCGCCGTCGAAGTCGGCGTTGAAGGCCTGGCAGACCAGCGGGTGAAGCCGGATCGCCTTGCCTTCGATGAGCACCGGCTCGAACGCCTGGATGCCCAGACGGTGGAGGGTCGGTGCGCGGTTGAGCATCACGGGGTGCTCGGTGATGACCTCGTCGAGGATATCCCAGACTTCGGGCTTCTCCTTCTCGACCATCTTCTTCGCGCTCTTGATGGTGGTGACGTACCCACGCTCTTCGAGCTTGTTGTAGATGAAGGGCTTGAAGAGCTCGAGGGCCATCTTCTTCGGCAGGCCGCACTGATGCAGGCGCAAGCTGGGGCCGACGACGATGACCGAACGGCCAGAGTAGTCGACGCGCTTGCCGAGGAGGTTCTGGCGGAAGCGACCCTGCTTGCCCTTGAGCATGTCGCTCAGGGACTTGAGGGGGCGCTTGTTCGGGCCCGTGATGGTCTTGCCGCGACGACCGTTGTCGAAGAGGGCGTCGACCGCTTCCTGAAGCATGCGCCGCTCGTTCCGGATGATGATCTCCGGGGCGTTCAGCTCGATGAGGCGCTTCAGGCGGTTGTTGCGGTTGATGACACGGCGGTAGAGGTCGTTGAGGTCCGACGTCGCGAAGCGACCCCCATCGAGGGGCACCAACGGACGCAGGTCCGGCGGCAGCACCGGGATGACGGTGAGCATCATCCACTCGGGGCGATTCTTGGACTCGCGGAACGCCGAGACGACCTTGAGGCGCTTGGAGTACTTCTTCCGCTTCGCCTCCGAAGTAGCCTCGCGCATCAAGATGCGCAGCTCCTCGGCCATCGCGTGAACGTCGACGTCCTTGAGCATCTCGAGCACGGCTTCGCCGCCCATGCCCGCGATGAAGGTGTCGAAGCCGAACTCGTCGTTGAGCTCCTGGTAGCGCTCTTCGCTCAGGATCTCGCCCTTTTCGAGGGGGGTGTCCATCGGGTCGAGGACCACGTAGCTCTCGCAGTAGAGAACGCGCTCGAGGTCCTTCAGCGTGATGTCGAGGATGGCCCCGATACGCGAAGGAAGGCTCTTCAGGAACCAGATGTGCGCGACGGGCGTGGCCAGGGTGATGTGGCCGAGGCGCTCACGACGCACCTTCGACTGAATCACCTCGACGCCGCACTTCTCGCAGACGATCCCGCGGTGCTTCATGCGCTTGTACTTGCCGCAGTTGCACTCGTAGTCCTTTACCGGACCGAAGATCTTCGCGCAGAAGAGACCATCACGCTCCGGCTTGAACGTCCGGTAGTTGATGGTTTCCGGCTTCTTTACCTCGCCGTGTGACCACTCCCGGATTTTCTCCGGGGAGGCCAGCGAGATACGAATCGCCGAAAAGGAAAGGGGATCCTTGGGCTTCTCGAAGAAGCTGAAGATGTCTTTCATCTTATTCCTCCTCCGCGGCCATGACGTCGTCGTTCATTCGACCCGTTTTCTCTGTTTCGATGAGCTCTATATTCAGACACAAAGCCTGGAGCTCCTTCATGAGGACGTTGAAGCTTTCGGGCAGTCCAGCATCGAGCTGGTGGTCACCCTTGACGATGGACTCGTACATCCGGGTGCGACCCTGGACGTCGTCCGACTTGACGGTGAGGAACTCCTGGAGAGCGTAAGCCGCGCCGTACGCCTCCATGGCCCACACTTCCATTTCCCCGAGACGCTGGCCGCCGAACTGGGCCTTACCGCCGAGGGGCTGCTGGGTGACGAGGGAGTAGGGGCCGATGCTCCGGGCGTGGATCTTGTCATCCACGAGGTGGTGCAACTTCAGGATGTACATGATGCCGACGGTGACATCCGTGTGGAACGCTTCGCCGGTACGTCCGTCGAAGAGCACCGACTGGCCGTTCGACTGGATGCCGCCGATGGCGAGGAGCTCTTTGATCTCGGCCTCGTCCGCGCCGTCGAACACGTTCGTCGCGAGGTGCAATCCCTTGTCGAGCTTGCGCGCGAAGGGAATCATCTCTTCGTCGGGCAGCGCGTCGAGCTCTTCTCGAACGTCCCCCGCCTTGTAGATCTTGTTGAGGTGCGTGCGAATCTGCTTGGCGCTGGCGGTGTCGCACATCGCCTGGAGCTTCTGACCGATGACGCGGCCAGCCCACCCGAAGTGAACTTCGAGGATCTGACCGACGTTCATCCGGCTCGGAACACCGAGGGGGTTGAGGCACATGTCGACCGGCGTGCCATCGTCGAGGTAGGGCATGTCCTCCTCGGGGAGGATGCGGCTGACCACACCCTTGTTCCCGTGGCGGCCAGCCATCTTGTCGCCAACCTGCAGCTTACGCTTGATGGCGATGTAGACCTTCACCATCTTGATGACGCCCGGGGGAAGTTCGTCGCCCTTGCTGAGCTTGCCGATCTTCTCCTGGAAGAGCGTCTCGATGGCGAGGCTCTGCTCCTCGAGCTGGGTGAGGATCGCGTCGATCTTCTCCTTGCCCCGGTCGATTTCGAGGTGACCCCAGTACTTGCGGGGGATGGGCTCGATGGTCGCGCTATCCAGCTTGGCGCCCTTGGCGACGAGGACCTTGCCCTTGTCGTCTACGAGCTTGGCACCGGTGGTGCGGCCCGAGAGCAGCTTCTTGATGCGACCGTAGGCAGACTCGCGGATGATCTTGATTTCATCCGACATGTCCTTCTCGAGCTTGGCGCGCTCGGTGTTTTCGATCTCCAGGGCGCGCTCGTCCTTCTCGGTGCCCTTGCGCGCGAAGACGCGAGCGTTGATGACGATGCCGGTCACCCCGGGAGAGACCCGCAGCGAGCTGTCCCGAACGTCTCCGGCCTTCTCGCCGAAGATGGCACGCAGCAGCTTCTCTTCGGGAGAGAGCTGGGTCTCGCCCTTGGGAGTGATCTTACCGACGAGGATGTCACCACTGGTGACCTCGGCGCCGATGCGGATGATGCCGCTGTCGTCGAGATCCTTGAGCGCCTCTTCACCGACGTTGGGAATGTCCCGGGTGATCTCTTCCTTGCCGAGCTTGGTGTCTCGGGCGATGCACTCGAACTCTTCGATGTGCACGGAAGTGAAGACGTCTTCCTTGGCGATACGCTCGGAGACGAGGATCGAGTCCTCGAAGTTGTAGCCACTCCAAGGCATGAACGCGACGGTGATGTTCTGGCCGAGGGCCAGCTCACCCATGTCGCAGCTCGGGCCGTCCGCAATGACGTCGCCGACCTTCACCTTGTCGCCGGCGCGCACGATGGGACGCTGGTTGTAGGCGGTGTTCTGGTTGCTGCGCTGGAACTTGTGCAGGCGGTAGATGTCCGGGAAGGCCCCGGCTTCACCCTCCGTCTTGACGACGATGCGTCCGGCGTCGACCGACTCGACGAGCCCGTCACGCTTGGCGACGACGCACACGCCGGAGTCCCGGGCCACCTTGGCTTCGAGACCGGTGCCGACGATCGGCGCAGCGGAGCGCACGGTGGGCACCGCCTGCCGCTGCATGTTCGAGCCCATGAGCGCGCGGTTCGCGTCGTCGTGCTCGAGGAAGGGGATGAGCGACGCAGCCACGCCCACGAGCTGCCTACTCGTGACATCGACGTACTCGACCTCCTCGGTCGG
>QMMC01000290.1 GCA_003647065.1 Deltaproteobacteria bacterium
CGCCGCGTCGGTCTGGACGACGCCTTGAATCGGGCGACCGCCGACGCTCATGATCTCGCGGCCGAGGCCGCTGATGACCCCCGTCGACAAGGTCTGGTCGAGGCCGAAGGGGCTGCCGATGGCCATCACGTGCTGGCCAACGGCGAGGCCCGCGCTCGAACCGATTTCGACGGGGTTGAGGAGCTCCGCGGGGGCCTCGATTCGGAGGACGGCGATGTCCTTGTCGGCGGCGTGGCCGACGAGTTGGGCTATCCACGCGCTACCGTCGCTCATCGTCACCCGGGTCGCGTTGCCGCCGCCGATGACGTGATAGTTCGTGACGACGTGGCCGTCGCGGTCCCAGATGAGGCCGGACCCGGTACCCCGAGGGAGCGCCATCACGTTTCGCGTGTAGGCGTCGGTCCGGACGGTGAGGCTCTCGATGTTGACGACGCTCGGAGCCGCGCTGCGGAAAGTCTCGATGTCGCGGCGCTCCCCGGTCCCGAGCCCCTCAGGGAGGGGGCCCTGCTGGGGAACGAGGCCCCCGTCCCTTCGCAGCGCGGCGGGCATCCCCGAGACGGAACCTGCGACATCGGCCGGGGCGACCGCCCCATCGGCCACGGGGTCCTCCGAAGCCGCCGCCACCCCGTGAGTCGTCGCGTCCTGGGATTCGGCCCCGGAAGCTGACCCGCTTGCTGGGCCGCCCGGCCCACGCGCCCCACCCGCGAGGGCCAGCCGCTCCTCGAGGCGGACCGCGTTCCACGACAGCACCCCGACGCTCACGGTCAGGACCGCCACCGCCAAGGAGAGCAAGAGAATCATCACGCGATAGCGGAGGGGGATGGCATTACTCATGGTGGGGTCTCGGACGCTACGATAACGCCCACACCCCGGCCGGCAATCCCGAACTCGTTCGCGGCTTTTTTTACCAGGGTGGATCGGCCCCCTTAGCATGGCGCGATGGCCGCCATCCTCGTCCCCCCCAGTGAGCGCCGCAGCATGCGCCGCGCCTTCCGGTCCGATTGCCAGGCTGTCGCCCTCGACGGCTTCCGCCTGGTCGGCGACCGCATCCTCGACCTCTCGCCCCGGGGGCTCTTGCTCGCCTGCGACGACGAGATCGTCACCGGTGAAGAGCTGGTCGTGTCGTTTCGTGCACCCGACGGGGGGGCGTTCATCGACGTCGAGGCCGTGGTGGCAAGGGTCATCGGTGGCTGGCGCCCCTACGACCCGGGCTACGCCGCGGGGTTGCGGTTCACCCGAATCGACGCCCCCGATCGGGGAGAGCTCCTCAGCCGCCTCGCCGGCCTGCCACCCCCGGTGCCCCACCGCCGCCTGCGCGCGGACTACGCCGAGACCGTCCGCCGCATCGGCGTAGGCCTCGCCTGAGGAGCCGCCATGGCCGAAACCATCTTCAGCAAGATCATCCGCGGCGAAATCCCGTGCCACAAAGTCTACGAAGACGAGCACGTGCTCGCATTCTTGGACGTCAATCCGGTGAGCGTTGGCCATACCCTCGTCATCCCCAAAGAGCCGGCACCGACCCTCGACCAGCTCAGCGACGACGCCGCCGCGGCCCTGGGTCGGGCCCTGCCGCGGATCTGCCGCGCGGTGAAAACGACGATCGGCGTGTCGGCGTACAACGTCTTGCAGAACAACGAACCGCTGGCTCATCAAGCGGTCTTTCACGTGCACTTCCACATCATCCCGAAGGCCGACGCCGAGAGCGGCCTCGGAGTGGGCTGGCCGTCGCGCCCCGTCGGAGACGACGCCCCAGAGCTCGCAGAGAAGATGCGTAAAGCCCTCGCTTGAGCCGATCGTTTGCCTTTTGTTGGGCCTTTCTCGTCGGCGGATCGGCACGAAGGGCTTTGCTGTATCGTTGAATCAGTCTGGTGCAATCCCCGCCCGCAGTTTAGGCGACGGTCCAGACGGGTCACCATGTCAACTAGGAGGGACTGGATGAATCGATGGATACGAATGGGCGCGCCCCTACTCGGCGCGCTGCTCTTGCTCACCGCGGGGTGTTCGACCGCAGTGGACAGCGTGGACGGCGCAAGTGAAGGCCTGTCAGTCGTACGGAAAGCCGATTTCGAAGATCAGCTGATGTACATCAATCTCGCAATCTCGCCGGTCCCGATGACCGCCGAGGAAGCGGGCGATCTGGAAGAAGCCATCCCGGTCGTCATGCGTTTCTACGAAAACTGGGCCGTGGCCTGGTATGCGCCGGACGGCGAGCCGTTGGTCAGGAACCCCAACGACGCCATTCGCATGTGGCAGGTCCTGGGCAATACGGACGACATCCAAGTTCTCAGCGGCGACCTGTCCAGCGACGAGGATGCGACGACGACCGAGCCCGAGGCACCCCCGTCCAACCCGAACCTCGAGATGGCGCCGATTCAGATCGACACGACGCCCAGCTTCCAGCTCCCCGGCGATGCGGCGGCCAACCGGGCCTTCGCCATCATCGATTGGATCGAGGACGCGTATCTCGAGTGGCAGTTGATCGCACCCGGCTTCCACCCCGGCTGCGCCTGAACGATGTGATGGCCCGCCTGGTTCTGCCAGGCGGGCACTTCAGCGGCGTCTGCTAGACTTTGGCTGTCGTGAAAACCGCAGCATCCCGTTCCTCCTTTCTTTTCGTATCACCGGCAGCATCGTCGGCCCTCTCTCTGCTCTCTCTGCTCTCTTTGCTCTCCTCTTGCGCGGGCAACGAAGACTCGGGGACCGGCCGCGACGCCAGCGCCGCCCGGGACACCGGCGCGGACGCCCCGCTGACAGACGGGGGCCGGGGCGGGAGCTGCAGCACCGGCGAGATCGAACTCTGCACGACGGGCTGCGGCACCGAGGGCACGCGCTCTTGTATCGCCGACGGCCGGTTCAGCGCATGCCAGGTCCCCGCCGAAGACTGTAACGGCGTCGACGACGACTGCGACGGCGCCATCGACGAAGGGGTCGACACCCGGGCCTGCTCGAGTGAGTGCGGCGGCGGCGACGAACGCTGCGAGGCCGGGGCCTGGAGCGGCTGCACACCGGTCTCCCCCGCCCCCGAGATGTGCGATGGCCTCGACCAGGACTGCGACGGGTTGATCGACGAAGACCTGATCTACGAGTGCAGCACGGCCTGCGGGCCCGGCCGGGAGGTCTGCGTCGACGGGACGTTCACGACCTGCGACGCCCCGGTCCCCGTCGACGAGACCTGCGACGGCACCGACCAAGACTGCGACGGCGTGATCGACGAAGGCTTCCGAACGACCAACGCGAGCACGACCTACACCATCCTCGGCGGCCTCACCGCCGGCTGCGACGGCACCGCCGAGCGCGTCGGCGCCACGTGCAACTCGGCCATCCATCGGTTCTGCGGCGGCGTCGAGTGCGCCACCAGCGGCTATGGGCCGGTCGAGTACTCCGGCGACGCGGCGTACGTCGCCTGCGTCAAGGCGACGATGCACGACATCACCTTCACCACGGCAAGCGCCCACCACGCCGCATGCAATGGCACCGGAGGGCTCCTCGGCACCGCCTGCGAAGCGGCGTACCACCGCTACTGCGCGAGCCTCGGGGACGCCAGCGGCTTCGGCGCAGAGCTGGTCTCGGCGACCACCGTCCGGGTGGCCTGCGTCGACCGCGAGATGGCCTCGGTCGAAGGCACGACCTTCACCGAACTCACGACGCATCACCCGGCCTGCACCAGCGCGGTCTGGCGGGGCGGGGCCTGCCACGCCGCCGTGAAGCGCTACTGCCAGGCGAACGGTTTCGCAAGCGGCTTCGGGCCGGTCGAACTGAACGGCGACAACGTGGCCGTCACCTGCGTTCGGCGCTGATTAGAGTTCGCCTGCGCCCAGGGCGCTCACCGCCGACGGCGCCCGATGCGCAGCATCGCGTGCAGCATGTCGCGGCCCTGAAATCGCACCCGGAGGGTGGTGGAGACGCCGGGGCAGGCGGCGTCGTCGGTGCGGGTGAACTCCGTGATGAGCACCACCGGCGGTGCGTCGGGGATCATGTAGTAGAGGGTCCGCGCCACCCGCACACCCTGAGGCAAGCTGATCACGACGCAATCCGGCCTGGACTGAACGGTGGTGTCGAGGCCCGACGCGGCGCCGTCGGCGTAGACCACGACGGCCCCCCAGGCTTCGAGGACGGCGCGGCCGTGGGCGGCGGCGTCGCGGTCCTTATCGACCCACACCACCCGCATGCCATCGAGGGGCAAGGGGTCCTCGATGCCCGCCGACAGCAAGCCGTCCTGCACGTTCCGGCGCACGCCGCTCGACACCTGGCCCCCAGGGACCGTCGGCCGCTTGGACGCTTCGCCCCCAGGGACCGTCGGCCGCTTGGACGCTTCGACCCCGGGGCGCGTCGGGCGCGTCTCCCAGCTTTGCTTCTTCGCCTTCTTGGCCACCATCAGTAGTGAGCCTAGCGGAGCCGTCGAAGGTTTACTGTCAGGATTTTCCCTTCCCCATTTAGGGACACCTCGCGAGGAGTTTCTGGAGAGTCCCGGGGGCGATCAGTCGGCGTAACGACTCACGAACACCGCCGTCGCCGCCGCGATGAGGGCGATCCAAATCAGATTGCCGATGAGGTTGCTCTTCTTGCCGCTCTTGCCGGCCTCGGCGCCCGTGGCCCGGCGGAACCCACCGAGCATCGACTGCATGGCGCCGCCTCTGCTGCCGCCGCCATCGGCCGTACCGCGGTCCCGACCGGGCCGCCCGCGGCCGCGCCGGCTCTTCTTGCGGCGCTTCGGCTTCTGTCTAGCCATGACGCCATGAGAGCACGGGCCGAGGCGGCGTTCAAAGGATCGCTGAGGCGGGCACGCGGCTCCCGAGCCCCACAACCTTCACGCCCCCGCTACCGCTCCTTGGCCATGACCAGGAAGCGGGCGCTCGCGAGGGCGACGGGGCGATTGCGATCGTCCTGCCAAGCCTCGGCCCGTACCGCGACCACCCGCCGACCGGCCTTGGTGATGGTCGCCGCCGCGAACGTATCGACGGGCCGGGCCGAACGCAGATACTCGATGGTCACGTTGATGGTCTTCGGGGGCAGAGCGCTCTTGTGGCGCCAGAGGATCTCGAAGATGGCCGTCGACTCGAGGAGCGCGCCCAGGGTTCCGCCGTGGATGGCCGGGAGCAGGGGGTTGCCGATGAGGTGATCGGCGTAGGCCATGGTGCCGATGAGCTGCCCTTCGGACTCGGCGTAGTGAAGGCCGAGCCACTTGGCGTAGGGGACGGCCTCGACTAGGGCGTCGTAGTCGCCGGCGTGGGCCCGGGCGACGATGTCGGCGACGAGGTTGCTCATTTGTGCTCCGGCGGGGGGCCGCTCGAGGTGCCGAGCATGAAGGACGCGGTCGCGGTGGCGACGGGGTCCTCGGGGTCGCCGTGGTGGGCGGCGGCCCGGACGAAGGCCACGTTGCGGGTCACCTTGGTGACCTTGGCGTGGGCGTGCACCTCGGCCCGGGGGCGCGCGGGTTTCATGTAGTCGATGCGTAGATCCAAGGTCGCTATGGGCTTGGGTTCACGGAGCGATTGGAAGACCGCGGCCCCGCAGCAGGCGTCGAGCAACGCGGTGATGACCCCGCCGTGGAGCACGCCGGTGTCGGGGTTACCGACGAGATGGGGAGCCCAGGGCATGCGCATGTCGGCCTCGCCGTCGCGGAGTTCGAGGAGCTCGATGCCGAGGGCGTTGTTGTGGGGGACCGAATCCGCGAACTGACGGTGCATGCGCTCGAGGCGGGCGCGGGTCTCATCGCTGGGGGTGTCGTCGCCCGTTTTCTTGCTGGAATCGCTCATGGTCTCAACCGCGGCGGAGCACGAAGATCGCGTCGTCCAATATCTTTACCGGATCGCGGGCCTCACCGCGACATAGATAAGGAGCCCGGGCGAGGCGCTCGACGGCGTAGCCCCGGGGCGCGAGGACCTCGGTGTAGAGGGCGCTGACGCCGGTCTCGAAGTCGCGGGTATTTTCGGGGAGCATCTCCTCCGCGTCGAGGGTCCGGGGGCCGATGTAGACCGCCTGGGAGATCGGCATGGGCACGGCGATGACGACACGGCCTCCCGGGGCGAGGAGCTCGGGCAAGCGCTCGAGGAGAGCGAGGGGGTGAGTCATCCGGTCGAGGAGGTTCAGGAGCGCGATGACGTCGAAGGACGCCTGGGCCGGGAGCGGGTCCACGGCGAGGTCGAGCTGGTGGCACGCCCAGCCCTTGCCCCGGAGGCGCCGCGCCATCGGCCCGCTCAGCTCGGTGGTCACCACCTCGTCAAAGAACCCCGCGAGCTCGGCGGTGACCTCGCCGTCCCCGGCCCCGACGTCGAGGAGCCGGCCGAGGGCGGGGGCACCGGGGCCAACGGAGCTTTGCAAGCCCGCGCCGATGATGCCCGGCCTGGCCAGCTCCGGGTCGAGCATGATCGACCACTGGGCCTTCGAGAGCACGCGCATGCTGTAAGCGCCGACGAGGCCGTTGGCGTCGTAGAGGCTCACCATCTTCATGGCGACGTTGCGCATCGCGGTGACCCCGGCCTTCTGGGGGGCGGCGATCGCGTCGTCGATCCACGCCCGGGTCGACGCATCGGGGTCGAGCTCGACGAAGGCCTCGGCGAGGCCCAGCGGGAGGCGCGAGCGGTCGCAGCCGTAGGGAAGAACGAGGTGGCGATAGGTGGCCATGGGCTACTCGTCGCCGCGAGGGGAGTGCGTCGGCGACGCACCGCCCTGTCTTCCCACCCGTCCCCCAGCCAGGGCCAGGCTCACCCAGCCGACGATGAACGCGGTTCCGCCGAGGGGGGTCACCATGCCGAGGGCGCGGACGTCGGTCAGGGTCATCGCGTAGAGGCTGCCGCTGAAGAGCACCACGCCAAGCACGAAGGCCCCCCCGGCGACCGTCGGTGCCCGACCGGTGGTCGTGCTCCGGGCCCACGCAACCCCGATGAGGGCGACGCTGTGGATCAGGTGGTAGTGGGCCGCCGTCTCCCACCAACCGATACGCTTCGCTCCGTCTTCGGCTACGGCAAGGGCCGCCTCGAGGCCGTGGGCACCGAAGGCACCGAGAGCCACCGCGAGGGCGCCGCTCACACCGGCCGCCACGAGCCATCGGCGCGTCATGGGGAAGCCTTAGTCCTCCGGATGCTCGTCGTCGAGGGCATTTGATATGGGCCGGAGGGGGCTCAGCCACGGGGGACCCGCGAGAGCCATTCGAGCGGTAGGCTGTTGCATCAAAGTAGCCTCGCCGGTCTACTTCGCCCATGCAGGTCGACTCCTTCAATCAGCCTCCCCCCGAGCTCGGCAATCAGTACGACGACGACCCGGCGCTGCGAGCGTATTTGGACCGAGTGCTGCCCCAGGAGTTCAAGGAGGAGATCGCCGAGTCCCTCGGGGTCATGGGAGAGCACGCCGGGGGCGAGCTGTACCAGATGCAGCTCGAAGACCGGCTCAACGAACCGACGCTGACTCAATGGGATGCCTGGGGCGAGCGCATCGACCAGATCGAGGTGAGCCCGCTCTGGAAACGCGCCGAGAAGCTCGCCGCTGAGGCGGGGGTGGTGGCGACCGCCTACGAAAGAAAACACGGGCGCTTTTCCCGGGTGCATCAGTTCGCCCTCACCTATCTCTTCAGCCCCTCGACGGACATCTACTCGTGCCCCCTGGCGATGACGGATGGGGCCGCCTACACGCTGACGAAAATGGGCAACCAAGCGCTCATGGACCACGCCCTGCCCCACCTGACCTCCCGAGACCCGGGAGCGTTCTGGACCAGCGGCCAGTGGATGACCGAGAGCACCGGGGGCTCCGACGTCGGCCAGTCCGAGACCGTCGCCGCCCTCGAAGACGGAGAGTGGCGCCTCTACGGACGCAAGTGGTTCACCTCGGCGACGACGAGCCCGATGGCCCTCACCCTCGGACGCCCCGAAGGGAACGGCCCCGGCGGCTCGGGCCTGGCGCTCTTCTACGTGGAGATCCGCGACGAAGACGGCCAGCTGAAGAACATCCGGGTGAATCGCCTCAAGGACAAGCTCGGTACGCGCAAGGTACCCACCGCCGAGATCATGCTCGACGGCACGCCGGCGACCCTCGTCACCGAAGACGCCAAGAACGGCGTCCGCAATATCACGCCGATGTTGACCATCACCCGGACCTGGAACGCGGTCACCAGCGCGGCGGGCATGGCCCGGGCCCTGAACCTCGCCCGGAGCTATGCCAAGAAGCGGGTCGCCTTCGGCGCGAAGCTCAGCGAAAAGCCCCTGCACCTCGATACCCTCGCGGCGATGGCCGCCGAGCACG
Organism: Deltaproteobacteria bacterium; assembly: GCA_003647065.1. GTDB lineage: Bacteria > Myxococcota_A > Polyangia > Polyangiales > B10-G4 > B10-G4. Next base: position 8,236 of record QMMC01000290.1, read on the forward strand.
AGGGGGCGCTGCAGCTCGCGTTTTTCGTCGCCGAACTCCTCGGCCGGGACGAATGCGACGAGCTCGACGAACACCAAGGGCGCTTGCTCCGGTTGCTCACCCCCGTGGCGAAGCTCACGACCGCCAAGCAGGCCGTCGCCGTCGCGAGCGAAGGCCTCGAGTGTTTCGGAGGCGCGGGCTACGTCGAAGACACGGGGCTGCCGACGCTGCTCCGGGACGCCCAGGTCTTGCCCATCTGGGAGGGCACGACCAACGTGCTTTCTCTCGATACGCTGCGCGCCATGAACAAGGACCCGTCGGTCCTCGGCGCCCTCGCAACTGAGATCGGGCGCATCGTCGAAGCGACCGAAGAGCCGGGGCTCCGGGCCCTCGCGGTCCGGGCAGGAGAGGCCGTAGACCACGCCGCGACCTGGGCCAGGGAGGCGATGCAGGAGAGCCCCGCCGCCATCGAGGCCGGGGCGCGGCGCTTCGCCCTCACCCTGGGGCGGGCGACCGAGCTCGCGCTCCTCGTGCGCCAGGCCCAGTACTCCCTCGGCAAGGGCGATGGCCGCGCGGCGGCGGCGGCACGGCGTTTTGCGTTGGCGCCATTCGATCTCATCGCCCCCGCGGGCACCAATGACAGTCGCCTCCTGGCCCTGGGATGCGCGCAATGAACCGTGATTTCGGAGTCAACCAGGGGCTGGTCGAAGAGCTCTTCCTCGAGTGGTGTGCGAACCCCTCGTCGGTACCGGTGGAGTGGCGCGAGTTCTTCGACGCGCTGCCCCCGGAAGACCAACCGACCCTGACGAGCGCCGGGGCGGTCCATGCGCCGGATCTCACCGGCGATCAGCGCCACGACACCGACTCCGGCGAGGGCAACGGGCACCCGAGACCCGGCCCTTCGGTCTTCCTCCAGCCGACGGAAGAGCAAATCCACTTCGTCGATCGCCGGGTAGGCGAACGAGAGGGCCCCGAGTCCCGGGGCCGGGGGAGCGTGCCGCCCACCGACGCCGTCCTCGCGGGGTACGAGCTCCAGGGCCGGGTCTCGGCCCTGATGAACGCCTACCGCGTGCGCGGGCACCTCTACGCCAAGCTCGACCCCCTCGACATCAACGCCCTCGATCCCCACGAGCTGATGCTCGAACGCTATGGCCTCGACAAGGTCGACCCAGAGACGGTCATCAATACCGGCGACTTCGCTGGGCCCCAGAACCTCCCCCTCGGCGAGCTCGTCCGGCGCCTCGAAGAAACCTACTGCCGGTCCATCGGTGTCGAGTTCACGGTCATCGAAGA
>QMMC01000291.1 GCA_003647065.1 Deltaproteobacteria bacterium
CCCTGGATCGCGGAATTATTGCGTCAGGATACGAGGCGGTAGCCCACTCCGCGCACGGTCAGGATGTGAAGAGGCGCCGAGGCGTCGGCTTCGAGCTTGGCCCTCAGGTGGGCGACGAAGTTGTCGATTGTGCGCTCGGTCCCGTGGTGCTGTGCGCCCCAGACGGCGTCGAGGATCTGGCGTCGGGACAATATGCGCCCTCGGGCGCCATGCAGGGCGAGGAGCACGTCGAACTCGGTCGCTGTGAGTTCGACGAGGTCGCCCCCCATGCGGACCTCCCGGGTCCCCGCATCGACGACGACGTCTCCGAACCGAAAGCTCTGGGCCTCCGGGCGCGGGGGCGCTCCGCGCCGGATGTTGGCCCGAACCCGGGCGAGGAGTTCCCCGAGGGCAAAGGGCTTGGTGACGTAGTCATCCGCGCCGACGTCGAGCCCCATGATCTTGTCGGTTTCTCCGTTCTTCGCGGTGAGCATCAGCACCGGCGTACGGTCCCCTGCTTCCCGCAGTGCGGAAACCAGCTCGAAGCCGTTCATCTTCGGGAGCATCACGTCGAGCACGATCAAGTCGAATTGATGTTCCCGGGCGAGGGAGAGCCCGAGCTGACCATCTGCAGCGGTCTGAACTTCGTACCCCGCGCCCTCGAGGTTCATGCGCAGTCCGAGGAGGATGGAGGCGTCGTCTTCTACGATCAGAACTCGACTCGTCATCAGCTCACCACCGCGCCATCGGCTGGGTCCCCAAGCTCCGCAATTTCGGCTGTCCGTCGTGCAGGAATCAAGATCGAAAACGAGCTCCCGGCGCCGACCTCGCTCTCGACTTCTACCTTCCCGGCGTGGGCCCGGGCAACATGGTGCACGATCGCGAGGCCGAGGCCGGAGCCCTCGACCTCCGACGCCAGGCGGTCATCGACGCGATAGAACTTCTCGAAGATTCGCCGGTACTCGTGTTTCGGGATGCCGTAACCATTGTCCTCGACGGAGATCCGAACCCATTTGCCATCTAGGATGGCGACGACGCGGATTCGCTTGTCGTCCCCGGTGTACTTCCACGCGTTGCTCAAGAGATTGCTGAGCGCGTCCACCATCGCCGACCGGTCCGCGACAATTTCCGGAAGATCCCCCGAGACCGAGACCTTCACCTCGGAGCCACGGCCGAGGGTCGCCGTGTCGTGGACCTCGATAGCCGACTCGATGATGGCCCGGACGGACTCTGGCTGGCGCTCGTAGACTCTGCGCCCGGCCTCCATGCGGCCCCAGTCGAGGAGGCGGTCGATCCGTGAGGCCAGGCGACCGGTCTCTTTTTGGAGCACGTCGAGGCAGACGGCCATGCGCTCGGGGTCATCCTCTTTCTCGAGCATCTCGGCGAACATACGGATGGACGTGAGGGGAGTCTTGAGCTCGTGACTCACCTTCGAGACGAAGTCCGTCTGGAGGCGGGACAGGTTCGCCTCGCGACGGAGAAAGACGAGGGTGAGGACCGCGCCCGTCACGAGAACACCGACGAGAGTGACGACGAGGATGCCGAAGAGGACGTTGAGCTGCGTCTCGTTGAAGACGAGCATCAAGATGCCGAGGGTGAGGAGGATGACCGTCGGTACGATCACCATCCAGTTCAGGAAGAAAACGATCCTCCGAAAGCCGCGCTCCTGCCCGTCGGGGCCCGAGACCAACCCCGCCACGTCAGCCCCGTCCGAGCTTTCGGGCGCGACGGCGGACGGTGGTCCGATCGACACCCAGGATCCGCGCGCTGTGGGCGAGATTGTCCGTCGTATGATCGAGGACCCGGGCCAGGTACCACTCTTCGACGTCACGCATGGTGGCTTGGCACTCGCGGACCTGCGGCGGCAGCGCCTCGCCGCCGCCTTCGGCGAGGGGCGCGCGCTCCTCACCGATCCCAGGCGGAAGCCCGAGCAACATGTTGCGGAGCGCGTTCTGAAGGCCCCGGACGTTGCCCGGCCAACGGCAGCGCTGAGCCTCAGGGCTTTCGAGCCATTCGTAGAGGCGATCCCGAGTCTCCGGGAGTTGCCCCTCCGGGAGGTGGCGTCGCACGAAGGCCCGACCAATCTCGGGGATATCCTCGGGGCGCTCCGCGAGTGAAGGCAAGCGAATCACGTTCCCGGCGAGGCGCATGAAGAGATCCCGGCGAAATACGCCGCGGTCCACCATCTCGTCGAGGTCCTTGTGAGTCGCCGCGATGTAGCGGCAGTCGGCGACATGGGTCGCATCAGAACCGAGGGGATGCACCTCGTCGGTTTCGATGACTCGCAGCAGCTTCACCTGAGTCGTCGGCGCGAGGTCACCCACCTCATCGAGAAAGAAAGAGCCGCCATGGGCGGTACGGATGCATCCCTTGCGGGTCTCGCTCGCGCCAGTGAAGGCACCTTTGACATGGCCGAAGAGCTGGGACTCGATGAGGGTGTCGGGGACGGCGGCCGCATTCAGAGCGGAACGCGGCGCGGGGCTGCCATCCGCGGGGCCGACGGCACCTTCCTGGAGCGCATACGCGATCGACTCCTTTCCGGTGCCGGTCTCTCCGACGATCAATACGTCGTGATCGCGGATCACCTTGGCAAGGGTGATCGCATGCACGAGGGAATCTCCGAAGCAGGCAGCCCACGTCGCGCGCCGCACTTCGCGCATCGCCGCGGAGGAGCCTTGAAAATAGCGGAGGGCGCGATGGCACCGGGCCGCCGCCATGACGGTGCGAAGGTACTCGCCCCGGGGCCGGGGGAGGCGCCGCGCCGCCGCCTTCGTGAGCACGCGGTCGGTGAGGACCCGGTCGGGATCGTCGACGTGCTGGCGGGCTTGCACGTGACCGACCGCGAGGACCGTTCGGCTCGCGTCTTCGACGAGCCCGTCCTCGAGGTGCCGGTCGATGGTGCCCCGGGGGTCATGGCTGCCCAGGATGTCCTCCGCCTGGGAGAGCTCCTCGGAGCTCAGGGCGTAGGGGTTGCCAACCAGCGTATGGACCGCGTCCTCGACCTTGCGCATCGCAGAGAATGGTAGCCGATCACGGGCACCTCACCCGGGCAGAAAGCACCACCACGCGCCCTCGAGGGGCGAGCCAGGCCATGAACCCTAGGTAATTACTAAAGAAATCACGTTGGCACGAAGAGCGCATTGGAAGGGGACCATGCTCGCATTTTACCTCACCTGCATGATGATCGGCGGCGTCCTCGTCGCCCTCTCCGCATTCGGAGCCGGCGATCAGGACTCGGACTTCGACTTCGATGCGGACGTCGATGTGGACGTCGATGTCGATGTAGACGCCGACATCGATGCCGACGCCGATGCTGACGCCGATGCCGATCATGGCCACGACGTCGCCGCAGGCTCCGCCGGGGCGGGAGGCCTCGCGGAACTGCTCCCCATCGCCTCGCTACGCTTTTGGACCTTCTTCCTCGCCTTCGGAGGGCTCCTCGGAACACTGCTCACCCTGGTAGGCCACGTGGGCCCGGTGGCCATCGCCGCGCTCTCGATCGCGGTCGGCTACCTCACCGGCTTCGGCGTCACCGCCGCCGTGCGGCACCTGAAGAGAGAGAAGGTCACGAGCACCGTCTCGACCAACGACTGCATCGGTGCATCGGGTCGGGTCCTGCTCCCGATCTCCAGCGACGCCGCTGGCCAGATCCGCGTCGAGGTCAAAGGTCGCCTCGTCGACTTCATCGCCGAGACCGACGAAGCAAGCGACTTCGCAATCGATGACGAAGTGCTCGTCTACGACGTCCGCGAGGACGGGGTAGCGCTCATCTCCTCACCGAACTGAGCACGAGAACTTTCACGACAACAACCAAAGGAAGAACAGGAGAACGACAACACAATGGATAACATCATGGACTTACTGGCAGCCCCGGTCATCGCGGGCATAGCCCTCGCGGTCATCTTCGGAACCATCGCCTTCGTCCGCAGCTTCTTGCACATCTGCGAACCCAACGAGATCCTGATCTTCTCGGGCCGCAAGCACCAGGGCCCCGACGGGCGCACCCTCGGCTACCGGGTCATCACCGGCGGCCGCGCCTTCCGCGTCCCGGTCCTCGAGCGCGTCGACCAGATGGACATGACGCTCATCAGCGTGCCCATGACCGTCAGCGGCGCCTACTCCGAAGGAGGCATCCCCCTGGCCGTCAGCGCCATCGCCAACGTCAAGATATCGAGCGACCGCCTGGTGATGAACAACGCGATCGAGCGTTTCCTCGGCAAGAGGCGAGACGAAATCGGCCGCGTCGCCAAGGAGACCCTCGAGGGGCACCTGCGCGGCGTCCTCGCCACCATGACCCCGGAGGAGGTCAATGAGGATCGCCTCAAGTTCGCCAACCAACTGACATCGGAGGCGGGCCCAGACCTCGCCAAGCTCGGTCTGCAACTCGACACCCTGAAGGTTCAGCAGGTCGCCGACGACCGCAGCTACCTCGACAGCATCGGCAGGACGCGGATCGCCGAGATCGTGCGAACCGCCGAGGTGGCCGAATCCGACGCCATCCGCAGCGCCGAAGAAGCAGAGGCCGAGGCGAGCGCCCGGGGCGAAGTCGCCAAGAGCCGCGCCCAGGCGGTCGTACAGCAGAAGCAGAACGCGCTACGTCAGCTCGAGGCAGAGCTCGACGCCGAAGCGAGGAGCGAAGAGGAGCGTGCCGAACAGGCCGCCCTAGCCGCCCGCGCCCATGCGGAGAAAGAACTCCAAGCGCTCCGCTCTGACCTCGAGCGCCTGAGGCTCGCGGCCGACGTCACCATCCCCGCAGAGATCGAGCGCCGCGTGCAGGAGCTCCTCGCCGAGGGCGAGGCGGCTGCCATCAAGGCGAAGGGCGAAGCGGTCGCAGCATCCCTCAACCACGTACGGAAGGCGTGGCAGGAGTGCGGCGATGAGGCGATGGACATGATCCTCGTCCAGCAGATCGACGACATCTTCGAGCGCGTGACCGACGCCGCTTCGGCGGTGCACGCGAAGAAGGTCTCGCTCCTCGACTCAGGCGACGGCTCTACCATCTCCGGCTACGTCGACTCGTACCCCGCCGCGGTCACGGCGCTCCTGTCCCGGGTCACCGAGACCTTTGGGGTCGATGTGCGCGGTGTGCTGAGAGGAGATGCCCCGACGCGCGCGGCACGGCGCGGAACGACGCCCCCCGAGGCTCGCCCGACCCGCCCCGACCACCAGGCCGACGAGGTCGAGGCCGCCTGAACACCGCCCTCCCCGTCCAACCGACAAACCAAATCACCCCAACCCACCCACTCGCCAAGAAAGAACAACTACCATGCTATTCACAGGCATCATCAGCGTCGCCGTCCTGGCCCTGGCCGCTGCGGCCGGCGTTCTCATCATCAAGTCGCTCATTCACATCTGCCAACCGAATGAGGTCCTCGTCTTCTCCGGCTCTACACACCGGGTCGACGGCAAGACGGTCGGCTACCGGATGGTGCAGGGCGGGCGCGGCCTGCGCATTCCCCTCCTCGAGAAGGTAGACCGCCTCGACCTCACCAACATGATCATCGACGTCCGCGTCTCTGGCGCCTACTCGAAAGGTGGCATCCCGCTCAACGTGAACGCCGTCGCCAACGTGAAGATCTCGTCGAGTGAGCCGACCATCGGCAACGCGATCGAGCGCTTCCTCGGCAAGCCCCAGCACCTCGTGGAACAGGTCGCCAAGGAGACCCTCGAGGGTAACCTCCGGGGCGTGCTCGCGACCCTCACCCCCGAAGAAGTGAACCAGGACCGGGTGAAATTTGCCCAATCCCTTCTCCACGAAGCGGACCACGACCTCAAGAAGCTGGGGCTCACCCTGGACACGCTGAAGATTCAGCACGTCTCCGATGACAAAGGCTACCTCGACAGCATCGGCAGGAAGCAGACCGCCGAGCTTCAGACGCGGTCCCGCATAGCCGAAGCCGAGAACCAGGCGCTCTCTCTCGAGCGCGACGCGGCGAACTACGAGACCCGCACCCTCGCTCACGTCGAAGCCAAGATGGCCATCGCTCGCGCCGACGCGGAGCGACGCATCGTCGACGCCCGTACGAAGAAGGCCGCTCTCGTGGCCGAGCAAAGGGCGGCCGTCACGGCGCTGGTGGCACGGGCTACCGGGCAGCTCGAAGTGCAGGAGGCCCGCAAGGAGCAGGTCCGGCTTCAGCTCGAAGCCGACCGCATCCGTGCCGCCGAAGCACGCCGCGACCAAATGGTAGCGGAGGCACGCGGAGCAGCAGCGCAGATCATCGAGGACGGGCGCGCCACCGGGCACTCCCTCCGGGCGGTCAACAACAGCTGGCAGATGGCCGGCGACGACGCGCGGCGCATCTTCGTCGCTCAGAAGCTCGGCACCATGGTTGGGCAGATGCTCGACACCGCGGTCCACGCCCCCATCGACGAGATCACTGTCATCGACGGCAGCCTGTCGAACGGTGGCCAGGGCAGCTTGGCCGCCCGCGCCGCGCTCGCGTCCAAGGAGCTCGAGCAGGGCCTCGGGGTCGACATCCCCGGGCTCCTCGGTGGGCTCGCGAGCAGCCTCGGGACCAAAGCTCTCCCCGACATGACGGACTTCGCCCAGGAGAGTTGAAAGCACCCTGCCCCCCCGCGGCCGCCCACGCGTTTCGACGCGTCGGCGGTCGCGGTTTTCTTTGTGGCCCGACCGCGACGCATGCCCGAGCGCCGAGCGGGGAGTGAGCTACCCTCCGGAAATGCGAGCCACGCTCCCAGGGACCTTCCTCCTCGTCCTCGTCGTCATCGCGGGGTGCGGCGACGATGGCGACATCGTGGACAGCGGCGCCGCCGGCAGCGACACCGGGCTCGACGCCTCGATGGATGCCGACGCCGACACTGGCGCCGACGCTAGCGCAGACGGCGGGGCGGACGCCGGTCCGCCGCCGCCCCCCTTCTGTGCCCCCTGCCGCCGGGACACGGACTGCGCCGAAGGGGCGCTCTGCCTCGTCCTCGCCGACGGCGAGCGAGCCTGCGGCGTGCCCTGCACGAGCACCAGCGATTGCGCGAGCTTGGCCGCCCGCGCCGAGTGTGTAGAAGAAGTCCCGGGGCTCGGCACCCAGTGCCGACCGGTCCGCGATACCTGCGTCACCGTACCGCCGGGCACGGAGTGCGCGTCCGATGCGGATTGCGGTGGCCGATACGACCGGTGCATCGACAGCGAGGGGCTCGGACTGCAGTGCACCGGATCGTGCACTGTCGATGCGGACTGCCCCGTGGGCGCCCGGCGCTGCCGCGACGTCGGCGACCTGGGAAGAGTGTGCGTGGTCGACGAGATTCCTAGCCCCGAGCGGTGCCAGCTCTTGATTGACGCCGGCGGCGCCACGAGCTGCACGAGTGACACCGAGTGCGCGTCGGCACTCTGTCTGATGGCGGGCTCGGTGGGTGTCTGCGCGACGCCGGCCCCCTGCGTCGCCGGGCCCGAGGTCGCGCCCGGGCTCTGCGCTCCTTCGGCACCCTCCGAAGGGCCCGCGGCGGCTGTCCTCGCCGATTGCGCCTGCTACGCCGCGCGGGACGAGGGCTCACTCTTCGACGAAGCCATCGACGCCCTCGGGCGTACCCGTTGCGATCTCGCTTGGCCCTCGGCGGTGATGAACCGGATCCTCCCGGAGATAACCCACGACCCCTTTCGGCTGCATTTCACCGACCGAATCCAAGGCGACTGGTCGAGCGCCGTTCCCTTCGCCGAACGAGTCGACCGGGATCTCGACGGCTCGGGGGTCGGCGAGATGATCGCGAAAGCCGGGGCCTGGGCAGACCTGGGTGAGCTGAGCACCGAACCTCACGTCGGCGACGACCTCGTCGAGGCCCTCGCAGCGCTGCTCGAAGCGACGGGGGCCACGCCGGACCGGGCGACCCTCGAAGTCGCGGCGGCGGGCCTCTCGTCCGACCTCCAGGCTCGCCTCGCGCCCATCGTGGTGGCCCTCATGGAGGCACACGTGGCGCGGGAAGCTGCGGTCGCGATCCTCGGCGATGACCTCGACCAGTTCTACGACGGGCCGAGCGGAATCTTCCTCGGCGGCGGGCTCACCGGCCTCGACCTCCGGCGCAGTGATCTCGTGGGCGCGCTCCTCGGCGACGTCGACGTCGCCCGCATGGCTGAGGCCGCCGCGCGCCTGGCCGCCACAATCGAGGCGGCCGATCTCGGTTCGGTCAGCCCCGACGCCGGGGAGCTGACCGTGGTGACGCCGATCGGGCGCATCGGAGTCCGCGGCGGCGACGACCATGTCTATGACGCCGACGGGCCCCTCGGCGACGTGCTGCTCCTCGTCGACCTCGGCGGCGACGACACCTACCGCAACTCGGCGGGGGCGACCTCGGGCCCCGACCGCGGCGTCTCCGTGGTCATCGACGTGCGCGGCGCCGATACCTACGGCTACGCCGAGGTCCCGGTCCCCGCCGACATCGGCCCCGACGGCCACGCCCGGCTGCCATCGGACGGCGGCGGCCGCGCCGCATCCCCGCCGGCGTCCCTCTCGCGGGTCTCCCGCCAAGGGGTCGGTCGCCTCGGCATCGGCCTGCTCTTCGACCTCGGCGTGGCGGTCGACAGCTACCGCTCCCTGCGCCTGTCTCAGGGCTACGGCGTGCTCGGGGTCGGAGTGCTCTTCGACGAGGGCGGGGACGACATCTACGAGGCCGAGGCGGTAGCCCAGGGAGCCGGCGCGTTCGGCATCGGCCTGCTCATCGACCGGGCAGGCAACGACCGGTACGTGGCCTACCGCATGGCCCAGGGATTCGCCTACGCCCGGGGCTTCGGGGCGCTCTGGGACGGCGCCGGCGACGACAGCTACCTCCTTCACCCCTCCGACGTGCTCTACCCGAGCTCCCAGGATCGCACCCGCACCAACGCCAGCCTCGGCCAGGGAGCGGGCTTCGGGCGGCGAGCTGATTTCACCCCGGACCGGGTCTTCATGAGCGGCGGCCTCGGAGTACTCCGCGACGTGAGCGGAGCCGATCAATACCGCTGCGGCATCTTCGGCCAGGCCACGGGCTTCTGGTACGGCACGGGCCTCTTGAGCGACGGCGCCGGCAACGACCGCTACGACGGCCAGTGGTACGTGCAGAGCGGGTCCGCCCACTTTGCCCTCAGCGTCTTCACCGAGGGCGCCGGTAACGACGTCTACAACCAGGACGCGCGGCGCCAAAACGTCACCCACGGCGGCGGACACGACTTCTCTCTGGCGGTCTTCGTCGAACGCGGCGGGGACGACACCTACCTCGCCCCGGGCCTCAGCTTCGGCGCCGGTAACGCCGGGGGCACGGGCTTCTTCGGCGACGCCGCCGGCACCGACAGCTACGACGCGACGCGTGACATCAGTCTCGGCAACGCCAGCGTCGAGACCCCGGGAGACGCGCTCCGGCGGCTAGCCCACACCGTCGGCGTCTTCCTCGACGCGGACGGCGTCGACACCTACGCGCGCCCCGAAGTCATGCCCGTCGCCAACGATGCGCTCTGGCGCCAGAGCGCCCACGGCCCCGAAGAAAACGAGGAGGGGGTGGGCGTCGACCGCACCGGGGCCCGCCTCGGGTTTTGAGCGGCG
>QMMC01000292.1 GCA_003647065.1 Deltaproteobacteria bacterium
CCTCGGCGACGAAGTCGACGGGCCTCACCTGCGCATCATCGATCAATGGCGAGATAGCTCCCCCAAGATGGCTGAGCGTTCGCGCGACATCGGCCTCTATGGGCCGCCGGCCGTCCGGCTGGTAGTGGGGCTGCACGATGCGGGGGCGTGCACGTGCAGATCGAGGGCGGGCCGGAGGCCATCGGGACGCGCTGGCAGGCCGAGGGCGACGTCGAAGGCGATGGCCGCACCGTGCTCTGGCGGCCGAGCGATCCAGACGACCGGTTGCGCGTTGCGGTTCGAACGGAAGGTGGCGTGGCGGTCGTTTCACTCGGGGTACCCGAGCGGGCCTGAAGCCACGGTAGCCGCTGTCGCAAGACCTCCGCGTTCCCCATGTGATAACAACGCCTGGTGACTTCGGAACTAACGTCGTGCGCCGTCGCAGTCGCCTTCGCAGGCGCCGTCGCCTCTTTCTCGGCGTGTGGGCCCGCAATGGGACCTCCCGCCTCGGGAGGCGGTGCGGTCACGGCAGGCGAGGTGCTGGACGACGCAGAAGAGGCAGAAGATCGCGATGAGGATCGCATCGGACGGGGTGACCAATGCCCCGACGCTGCAGAGGTCTATAACGGTTTCGAGGATGATGACGGTTGCCCCGACCGCGGCCCGCCCGAGCAGTGTGTGCACGTGGACTACGTGCAGATCATCGAGCGCATTCACTTCCAGCCGAACGGTGCGGAGCTCGACGCGGCCGAAGAGCCGCTTCTTCAGGCGCTGGCCGATGCGCTGACCAGCAACCCAGGTATCGGCGTAGGCGTGGCCGCCGCCGCAGACCCGGAGAGGGAAGCCTCCGCCGAGCTCGGCCAGGCCCGCGTTGCGGCCGTTCGGCAGGCGCTCATCGACCGCGGCGTCGATGGTGACCGCATGGAACCCGTCGTGATCGAGGCTCGGGGACTCGATGACCAGGTTTGGTTGCCGATCCTGAGCATCGATGGCGAGGCCGTCGGGCAGGACCTACCAGAGTCCCGGCTCCTGCCCCACTCGGTCGACTGCGAGGCCGACTGGGAGCGGTGGCGTGACCGGGGCGAGCCCCTCGAGTGCGACTGCCTCGACGAACCACCCGACTGGTTGGCCGAGGAGCTCTCTCGGGCCGGTGCGCCCTCGGGAGCACGTGACGGGGAATAACGGCCCCTCTATCGCGTGGTGCGCGGCGGTACCTGGGCCTCCGTGACGACCATGGTCTCTACATCGATGTCGATGACGGTGGCTTGCCGTTCACACTCCCAGGTCGTTACGTTGGCGAAGTACGTGGGCCCGTCTCGCCACGTCCCGCCGTCCTGATGGATGTGGCCAAACATGTGCAGCTCGGGGCGAACCTTCCTGACGCGCTCCAGGAGATCCTCACACCCTTTGCGCCCGGCTGACGGACCGCGGTCACCAAAGCCCAGGGGCGGTCCGTGGGTGATGAGTACGTTCACCTCCGTGGGGATGGTGGCCCACTTCTCGGCGAGGGCCTCGCCCCGGGGCAGGTTGAAGGCCCAGTCGTGGAAGGCCGGCTGCCATGGGCTTCCCCAGAAACGAACGCCGTCGATGACGGTGCCAGCGTCCTCCAGGTAGATGGCGTCGCCGAGCAGTTCACACGCCGCGTCACGGTCAGTGGCGAAGCAACCATCGTGGTTGCCCGCGACGATGATCTTGTCTGCATGTGGGAGGTCGCGAATCCACCGCGCCACGCCCTCGAGCTCGGTGAGTCGGCCGCCTCGCAGGAGGTCGCCGGCGTGCACGAACACATCCCCCGGGGGCACGTCGCTCAGATCATCTTCGAACGTATGGGTGTCTGCTACGGCGACGATACGCATCGCAATACATCATACGGCATCCGGGCTGCGGGATCCTCGCCGCGACGGAGGGTTCGGGGCTCCGGTGCCTTCGCGGCTGGCCCCGTGCTATCCCCTCTCCGATGATCGTAGAGCACTTCTCCGTCGGGCCCCTCGGCTGCAACTGCACCATCCTCGGTGACCAGGATGCCGGGGAGGCCATCGTGGTGGACCCCGGCGGTGAGCACGACAAAATCCTTCGCCGCCTCCAAGACCTCGGCCTGCGTTGCACGGCCATCGTGCACACCCATACCCACTTCGACCACGCCGGGTCGACCCGCGAGGTCCAGGAAGCGACCGATGCGCCGGCGATGCTGCACGAGGAGGATCTCTTCCTCTACCGCGACATGCAGATGCAGCTCGATACCTTCGGCATCCCCCTCACGGCGCCGGAGCCGGTGGACATCGATCGTTTTCTGGTCGAGGGCGACACCCTCTCGGTGGGCGCAGTCGAAGCGGGGGTGCTGCATACGCCGGGGCATACGCCGGGCAGTCTCTGTCTCACCGTAGGCGGGGCCGCACCTTTGCTCATCGCCGGCGATACGCTCTTTCAGGGCAGCGTCGGGCGCTCGGACCTCTGGGCCGGCGACGGCGAGCAGTTGGTGAAGTCGATCCGCGACAAGCTGCTCTGCCTGCCCGACGATACGATGGTCATCACCGGCCACGGCCCCGTCACGACCATCGGAAACGAGAAGCGGCACAATCCGTTTCTGCGCTGACGCGCAGTCCAGATGGCCCAGGTGGCCCAGGTGGCGGTCAGCTCCCGGGCCCTCAGTCGAACCGTCCCGCCAATGTAACCGAGCCGAGGCCGAGGCCGACCTCGACGGGAATGTCCTCGTCGTCGCCGGCGAGCTCAATTACCAGCCAGGTCACACCGGCGGCGACCAGCACGCCACCGGCAACCAAGAAGATATTCGTCACCATGGCCAGGGTCTCGCCCTCGTCGAGAAGTTCTTGGGCCCGCTCCTGGACCGGTTCGTCTCGGGCTTCGGATTGTTTCCCCAGCGCGAGTACACCGGTCACCGTCCCCGCGACGAGGGTCGCAACGCCGATTCCGCCGATGATGAAGGGGCCCGCCGATACACCGCCGGAGCTGGGGTCGTCGCGTTCCGGGCCCTCGCTGAGCGCCCCGTCCTCGGCGGTCGTCTGTTGCCGCGCGGCGTCTTCGGCGATTTCGGCCCGAAGGCTCGTCAGCCGGCCTTCGACATGGGCGCGGTTGTCGGCGTCCGGCATCGCCTCGAGGTATCGCTCGTAGGCGTCGACCGCGCCTTCTTCGTCCCCCGTCGACTCGAGGGCTCGTCCTAGGTTGTGCAGCAGCAACGGTTCTTCGAAGAGCTCGTAGGCGCGGCGGATGAGAACCACGGCTTCGTCGAAGCGGCCTTCGGCGTAGGCTTGTTCTCCCTCGTAGGAGAGCTGACGGGCGCGGCGTTCGTCATCGCCGATTTGCTGGGCCTCAGCTGGGCTCACCGAGAGGCAGAGCGCCGTCGCCTGGGCGAGCATCAGGGCCAGGGCGATGACGACCTCCCTGCGGCGTGTTGGCTCGGCCATGGGCGGATAGGATAGACTGTCTGGGATGGGAGGTCACGAGGGGGCTACGGTGAAGCAGGGGAGCGCCCCCGAACGCATCGGCCGGTACGAAATCATCGGCCCCCTCGCGGCTGGCGGCATGGCGGAGATCCTCCTCGCGCGCTTGGCCGGGGCCCACGGCTTCGAGCGCGTCGTCGCCCTCAAGCGCGTGCTGCCTCACCTCGCCCGGGACGAGTCCTTCGTTCGCATGTTCATCGACGAGGCACGCATCGTCTCGGAGCTTCGTCACCCCAACGTGGTTCAGGTCCTCGAGCTCGGCCAGCATGACGGCGAGCTCTTCATGGCGATGGAGTACCTCGAAGGCGAGCCCCTCAGCGGCTTGCTCCGGAGGATGCGGATTCGTAAGACGAGCCTGCCCCGGGCCCTCGCCGCCTACGTCGTCGCCGAGTCCGCCGCCGGCCTCCACGCCGCCCACGAGTTGAAAAGCCCCGACGGGACCTCGCGGGAGCTGGTGCACCGCGACGTGTCGCCCCAGAACATCTTCATCACCTACGACGGCCAGGTGAAGGTCATCGACTTCGGTATCGCCAAGGCCGCCGACCGCGTCACCCGGACCCAGACCGGTCAGCTCAAGGGCAAGCAAGCCTACATGTCCCCGGAACAGACGCACCTCGGGCCCCTCGACCGGCGCTCGGATGTCTTCTCTCTCGGGGTGGTGCTCTGGGAGGTGTCCGTCGGCCGGCGCTTGTTCGACCGCGGCACGCTCCTCGACACCTTGCAAGCCATCCGCTCTTGCGATGTGCCCACGCCATCGAGCCTCGTCGCGTCGTATCCGCCGGGGCTCGAAGGCATCGTCATGGAGACCCTCGCCGAGCACCCGGCGGCCCGGCCTGCGACCGCTCTGGAGCTTCGGTCCAAGCTGCTCGAAGAGGCGCGCACCCTGGGCCTTTCTCCGGACCCGCGGGATGCCCTCGGCACGTTCATGCGCGAACACTTCGAGGATCGCATTGCAGTAAAGGCGGCCATGATTCGGTCGGTGCGCGACGGGGTGAACGTGCCGGTCGTCGCTCCTGCCGAGGTGGACCTTTCGGCCGAACTCTCACCCGTCGACAGCCACGTGCGTGACACCGCGAGCTTCGAGGCCGCCCGCCGTGGCGTGAGCGCGACCACGGCCCGGGTCCCCGAGCTCCACGGTCCGGCGCCGTGGCACCGGTCGGTCTGGCTGAGGGTCGGCGTGGGACTCCTGGTGGCCGTGGGCGCCTTCGCGACGCTACTCTTGGTGCTCACCGACGAGTCCGGAGACGCGTCGCCCGAGGCCGGTTCCCTCCCGAACGCCGCCGTACTTCCGGCGGACGCGGTCCCCGCGCCGAACCCGTCCAGCGCTGCGCCAGGAGCTCCGGATGACATCGACTTGCTGGCCGTCCCCGACCCCGGTCCTGGCGCGGTCGCCATCGTGGGCGAGACCGTCGCCGTAGACGTCGTCACGACCCCGGAAGGTGCCGAGGTGCTCGTGGACGGAGAGGTGCAGGGGCTGACGCCGGTCACCCTCGACCTGACTCGGGGCAGCGGTGCCGTAGCCATCGAGCTACGAAGAGACGGCTACGTCGACGAGACCGAGATCGTCGACACCGACCGCGACGTTCGTCTGCGCGTCACCCTTCGCCGAGCTCCCCGTGCCCCAACCAAGCGACGCCGGGCGGTGCGAATGCGGAATCGACCCTCGCCCGCGATGAGCTCGGATCCTCCACCCTTCGGACGCCTCGACTGAGCTCAGATCGGGTCGCCGGTCATCGCGACCCGCTCGAGGACCGCCGAGGCCGTCGTCGAGAGCGTATCGAAACGGGCGCGGTATTGGACGTAGCGGCCGGTGAGGCCGGTGAGGGTCGCGGTGGTGGCGGGCGTGAGGGTACCGGTGTCGACGAAGCTCGTCGCGGAGGTGCCGTCGGGGCCGACGAACTGTTCGCCGGCACAGGCCGGGTCGTCGCAGGCGCGGACCTGGAGGCTGAGGCGGAGGGCTCCCCGGCGGTAGACGGCTCCTGCCTCCGATGCCGACAGGGCGCGGCCCCAGATGGCGACTTCGTCGAAGTCGCCGATGGCCGGATAGGTGCCGCCGGTGAAGTCGCCCACGGTCAGGTCCGGGTCCATCGGGAAATCCAACGGCCCCTCGAAGGAAGCGTCTCGCTCATCTTCCATCACCCCATCCACGTAGAGGCGAAGGCGCGCCGACGCGTGACCGGCCTTGACGATGATCAGATTGTGCCAGGCGCCGTCGTTGATGCGCGTGGTCCCGCAGTAGCCGCCGCCATCACGGGGATCGGACGCGGAGTGGAAGTACCCGCCGGCCAGGCCGGAGGGGCTTCCCGAGGGGCAGAGCGAGTATCCCACGCTGGTGCATCCCAGCCACAGGTGCGCATTGGGTGACGCGGAGCCGTCGATGCCCAGGTAGACTTTGTTGCGGTCGGAACAGTCCTCGGTGGTATTGACCCACAAGGACCAGGTGAGATCGGAGTTTCCGAAATCGAAATCGGCGGTGGTCGACGTGGGCAGGTAGAGGTAGGTGTCCACTCGGTCTACGACGGCGTTTCCAATGAGTCCGTCGACGACGCGCAGGGGGGAATCGGGGGCCAGAGCCAAGCCGCCGTTGCTACGTCCGGATCCGTCCGCCACGGGGTCGCCGTCGTTCAGGTCGGCCATCTCGTCGAGGTGCCAGAGCATGAGGTTGCCCGCCATGTCGACCGCGTCTGCGCCGTAGCCGCTCTCGGCGCCGCGACTGTCGGGGAGGTTCTTTCCGTAGGGCCCCCGGGGCGTCCACGAAAGCGATGTCCAGGCGCGCTGCCCGTTGGCGTCGAAAACGCGGGACTCGATGGTCCCGGTGCGCCCGCTCCCGTCGAGCTTCAGCGCGTCCCCGTCGACCGTGGTGCCGTCGAGGGTGCCCATCCCAAAGGTCGCCGCCGAGTCGTCGATGAACATCACCCGGCCGGGCACGTCCTCGGGCGGGACGGCGCTGTCGGCCGGAGGAGTCCCCGTGTCGGACGGGGGAGTCGCACTATCTCGGCCGGCGTCTGGGCGCACGCATCGGTCACTCGCGGTGTCGCAGACCCAGCCCGCGGCGCAGGGGCAGCTCTTGCCGTCGAGGTCCGCGCTGACGCTGCAGCCGGTCGCAAAGAGCAGCGCGAGTCCCAGGAACGACAGGAGCGACAGGAGCGACAGGAGCGACAGGAGCGAAGCGGCACATTTCAACTGCACACTCACATTGGAGCCCGCGACAGGCGGCGTGTCAACGGACGGGACCGGTGATCGTGGTCAGATGGGCGCTCCTTCGGCGATGCATCGACCGGCGCTGCAGGTCTCGCCGGCGCCGCAGCAGGTGCCGCAGGTGCAGAGGGTTTCGCCCGGCCGGCAGACCGGCGCGCAGACGCCGGCGCTGCATACCTCGCCGCACCCGCAGGCCGGGTCGCAGCCTACCGGCTCGCAGGCTCCGCGCCGGCAGAACTCGGACGGCGGACACTCCCCGCGGTTGCAGGTCCCGCCACAGCCATTCGGGGCGCCGCAGGTCCCGTCCGAGGGGCAGCTCGGGGCGCACTCGCAGCTTCCGCTTCGGCAGCGCTCGTCCGAACCGCAGCTCCCGTCGCAGAGCCCGCCGCAGCCGTCGTCGGCGCCGCAAGCTCCGCCCTCGGGGCAGCTCGGTTCACACACGCAGGAGTGGTCCCGGCCGTCGTTGCGCGGCTTGCAGATGAGGCCCGACTCACAGGTCCCGAAACACGTGCCGCCGCAGCCATCGTCCGACGCACAGGCGTCGTCGCAGCTCGGTACGCAGCACCCGGCATCGGCGCAGTACGCGTCGCTGTCGCAGGGCCCGTCGCAGTATCCTCCGCAGCCATCGTCGACGCCGCAGGCCGTGGTGTCGGTGCAAGTGGTCTCGCACTCGCAGGCGTGCTCCCGGCCGTCGCGCCGCGACTTGCAGCTAAACCCGTCCTCGCAGACGCCGTAGCACGAGCCGCCGCAGCCATCCGAGGAGCCGCAGGCCTCGTCGCACTCTGAGACGCACTCCTCGCCGCCGTCGTCGCCGCAGCCGTCGATCGTCACGCAACGGCCGAGCTCACAGCGCTCGCCGTCGTCGCAGCCATCCCGCCCACAGTCACAGGTGTCATCGCACTCGCCGTTGACGCACACCGACGTGCCCGTGCAGGTCACCCCGGCGCAGAGGTCGGCGATGCATGACCCACCAACGCAGATTTCCCCGGTGCCGCACGACTCGCTGCATTCTTCGGCGACCCGGACCGGCGGCGGTGGTGGGGCGCAGGCGAGGCGACACACGGTGCCCGTGGGGCAAAGCGCATCGCAGGCTCGGGTGCCGGAACCGAAGGCTCCGCTGCCCCCGTCGGACCCGTCGCTCGCCGAGCTCGTGCCGAAGCTCGGGAAACAACCGGGCACACAGAGGCCTCCGACGCAGGTCTCCGCCGCCCCGCAGATCGTGCCGCCGCAGGTGGTCGTTCCATCACAGCGCGCGCCGTCGGTCCCGGTTTCGGTTGCCGTCCCGGATCCGTCGCCGCCTTCGCCAGTGGCGGAGCCGTCTCCGCCGCCACCGGCGCTACCTCCTCCTCCGCCGTCCGCGCCGTCCGAGTCGTCGGGCACCGGAACGCAGGCGGCCTGGCAGATGTCGTCGCCGCAGAAGTCGGTCCCGATGCACGGGTCGTCCTGGCAGATGTCGCCGAGGCAGTCCTTGGGGGTCCCGCACTCGAGGTCGAGCACGCAGTACTCGCCGTCGGGCACGGAGCCCGGAGCCCTGACTCGCGATTCGCTGGTGGAGGTGTCGTAGAAGTGCCCCTCGCAGCCGAAGACCGCGGTGATCATGAAGAGTGCGCCGAGCCCGGCGAAGGCTGCATGCGAACGGGAAAGGGGCTTCGGCGACCTATGATCCTTCATTGCTCAGAGCAACGGGTGCACGACCTGTGCCGTGGTCATTCCCGAGTTTTCGCACCGAACGAGTGCGCCGGGGAGCGCGGATCGTTCCCCAGGCGGTGCGCCGAGCGCTCTCGGTTCCGGTGAGTGCCACCCGGGTGATGCAAGAAGGCAGGGCCCGACCTTGACTCGGCGCCTTGACGCGGGTCTGGCCACATGACGTCAATCAATCATGCTTGGACTGCAGCGAATCCTCTCCCTTCTGATTTTCCCGCTCGCCTTCGTGGTGGCCGTCGGGTGCGCGTCGAGCTCGTCACGCGGGGTCCGCGACACCGGCACCGACGCCGGGGGAAACGACTCCGGAGCGAGAATGGACACCGGCACGGCGGGCGACAGCGGCACCGCAGCCGACACGGGCGCCGTGACCGACAGCGGTGCAACGACCGACGCCGGGGCCGATGCGGGCATGACCGGGTGTGCCGCCCTGGACTGTGATGCAAACGCCATCTGTGTAGACCGCGCCACGGGGGCGGTGTGCGAGTGCCTCGCCGGATACTCCGGCGATGGGATGACCTGCGCCGATGTCGACGAGTGCGTGCCGACGTCTCCCTGCGGGATGGGTCGGTGCATCAATCTCGTGGGCACGTACACCTGTACCTGCGACCCGGGCTATACGTTCGATGGGGTGGGTTGCGTCGACGTGGACGAATGCGTGCCGACCGATCCCTGCGGGATGGGCACCTGCGCCAACGAGGCGGGTTCATACGGTTGCTCCTGCGATACGGGATACCGCTTCGATGGCACGACCTGTGTGGTGGGTACGAGTACGGTCCTGGTATTTCGCGGCTCGACCCGGGCTGCGGATACGACCGCCGCAGACGCCGTCACGGAGCTGGGCCACACGCTCACGGATACCACCACCGACACCGCCTTCACGGCCGCCTACGACGCCGGGGGCTTCGACGTGATCGTCTGGACATCGCCTTCGGGGGTCGCTTCGAGTTCTGTGACGGCCGCCGTGGAGACCCGCCTGACCGCCTGGATCGCCGGGGGCGGCGCTCTCATCTTCTTCTACTGGGACCTCGATACGCTGACGACGATGAGGGCGGCCCTCGGAGTTACGACGGTCAGCCGCAATAACTGGGTCAACGTGGCGCCGGC
>QMMC01000293.1 GCA_003647065.1 Deltaproteobacteria bacterium
CTCGGATCGGCATCGTCGACGGGGCCGCGTTAACCGAAGTCGAGGGCTTCGTCCCTGGGGCTCAACGCCTCCTGCGTGGGGACGTCGGGGCCTATGGGTTCCTCGGCATGGCCATCAACCAGCCGGGGAAGCTCTACGGGGTCAATGCATCCGGCGCCGAACCCCCGGTCGCGCAGGAACCGACGGCCATTTGGCAGTGGTCGTCCGCGCAGGTCGTATCCGCGGGCATTCTCGGCCTCAGCACCGAGAGCATCCTGGTCCTGCGCGCCAATCTCGATACCTCGCAGCTCCAGTTGATCCGACTCTGGCGTCCCGGCACTTAGATATGCCCCACTGGTCGGGGGGCCTTGAATCCGAGGGCCGTCCCAGGTACCAAAGGCGTTCCATGGACAGCATGCCGATGACTCCCGAGGGCCACGAGGCTCTCAAAGTAGAACTGGTGAAACTGAAGGCTCAGATGCCCGGCATCTCGAAAGCCATCGGCGAGGCGATGGAAGAGGGCGACCTCAAAGAAAACGCCGAGTACCACGCCCAAAAAGAGAGGCAGGGCATGGTCCAGGCGCGGATCAATATGGTCGAGGACGCGTTGGTCCGGGCCGAGGTCATCGACCTGTCCAAGCTCGGCGGCGACAAGGTGAAGTTCGGGGCGACGGTCACCCTCGAAAACATCGATGACGGGTCCGAGGCGGTTTACCGCATCGTGGGCTCCGAAGAGGCGAGCGTCGACAAGGGGACCATCTCGGTCACCTCGCCGGTCGCTCGGGCCCTGATCAATCGCGAGGTCGGGGACGAGGTGAAGGTGCGAGCCCCGGGCGGGGTCCGCGCCTACGAGATTCAAGCCATCGACTGGAAGTGATCTGCCCGGCGGAGGTTCTCGCGCACCTCGCCCAATTGGCGACGGTCGCTGCCGGTTCGGACGGCGCCGGGGATACTGACGAGGGAGACCCAAGGGCAGCGGCCGAACTCGCGGCGACCTCCCTCGGCGCCCTCGCAGGTGCGGTCCCGGAGCGGAGCGAGGCCCTGGTGGCCGCCGCGGAAAATCTCCGGGCTGCGCGCTCGGACCTCGAGTTCACCGTCGCCGTCGCCCGGGCCCAGCGCCACGTGATGGCGTGCGCAGATGACCAGCTAGTCGACCCGGTCGACCCGTCCGCGAAGGGCGCGGAGGGCGGCACGACGGCGGGCAAAGAGGGTCGCGAATCGGCCGAGGACCGGCGCAAGGCGCGCATGAAGGAGCGCCGCAAGGAGGCCCGCGCCTATCGCCAGGCCGAGGACCTCGCCCGGGCGAAGCGCGGTGAAGCGACGGGCATTCAGGCGCCCATCGAGACGCTCCCGGGCATCGGCAAAGTCACGGGGCAAAGGCTCCGGGAGCGCGGCGTCACGCAGGTCGGGGACCTCATCTTCACCTTGCCCCGGCGCTACGACGACGAACGCAAAGTCGTGCCCATTGGGGATCTCGTCATCGGGGAGAGGCTGGTCACTGCGGGCATAGTCGCCTCGGTCCGGGCGTCGGGGTATCGCGGGCGACGGCGCCTCGAGGTGGTCCTCGAACCATTGCCCGAGCATCCCAGCGGCCGTCATGGTGCTCTGCGCCTCATCTGGTTTCGTGCCTTCGGCCTCGAGAAGCGCTTCGAGCGCGGGCAGCGGTTTCGTGTATCCGGCGTCGTCGACGAGTACCGCGGCCAGGTGCAGATTGCCCACCCCGACACCTCGCGCATGGAATCCGGGCAAGAGGCGGAAGCCGGCGGCGTCGTGCCCCGGTATCCGGACGTCGGCCGCGTCGCCCCGGGGACCCTCGCCCGCGCCATCGAAGCTTCGGTCGCCCGAGCGGCGGGGGGGCTCATCGACAGCGTGCCCGCGTCGGTCCGCGAGGCCGAGGGGCTGCCGTCCCTCACCGAGGCCCTCCGCGCGCTGCACCGGCCCTCCGATGACATCGACGACGAGTATTTCGAAGCCCTGAACGCGCGTACGACCCCCGAACACGCCCGCCTCGCCTTCGAGGAGTTCTTTCTCCTCGAGCTCGCCCTCCATCACCGCCGGGCCATCGACGCGGGCGAAGCGTCGGAGGCTCTCGTCGCCCCCGAGGCCCCGGTGGCCCGGGCCCGGGCGGCGCTGCCCTTTACGCTGACCACGGCCCAGGCTCGGGTCGTCGACGAGATCGGCGCGGACCTCGGCCGGGACCGGCCCATGCGACGCATCCTCCAGGGCGATGTCGGCAGCGGCAAGACGGCGGTGGCGATGCTCGCGGCGGCGAGGGCGGTCGCCGCGGGGGCCCAGGTGGCCTTCATGGCGCCGACGGAGCTTCTGGCAGAACAGCACTTTCGCAACTTCGAAGGGGTCGCGAAGGCCCTCGGTCTGCGCCTCGCCCTCGTCGTCGGGGGCGCCCGGGCGGCGCATCGGCGAAAGGTCAAAAAGGGGCTCCGGGAGGGCACCATCGATGTCGCGGTGGGGACCCACGCGCTGCTCACGGAGAGCCTCGAGTTTCATCGCCTACGCCTCGTCATCGTCGACGAGCAGCACCGCTTTGGCGTCGGCCAGCGCTTGCGCCTGGTGCAGAAGGGGGAGGGCACCGAAGGGCCGATCAGCCCGCACCTCCTGGTCATGACGGCGACGCCGATCCCCCGGAGCCTGGCCCTCGCGCTCTACGGCGACCTCGACGCCTCGATCCTCGATGAACTCCCGCCCGGGCGGATCCCTCCGACGACCCGGGCCTATGGCCTCGAAGAGCGCGATGAAGCCCTCCGGCAGTTGGGCCGGGCTCTCGCGAAGGGAGGGCAGGCTTACGTCATCTGTCCCCTCGTCGAAGAGTCCGAGGAGATGGACCTTCGGGACGCCACCACGACCTTCGACGAGATGAAGAAGCGCTTCCCTGAAGTACCGGTCGGGCTGGTCCACGGCCGGATGGGCAGCGAAGAACGGAACGCGGCGATGGCGGCCTTCACCCGCGGTGACGTCCGGCTGCTGGTCTCGACCACGGTGGTCGAGGTGGGCGTAGACGTGTCGGCCGCGAACGTCGTGCTCATCGAGCACGCCGAGCGCTTTGGCCTCGCCCAGCTCCATCAGCTCCGGGGGCGGGTGGGGCGCGGCGGCCAGAAGAGCGCCTGCCTGCTGGTTCACGACGCGACCACCGACGAGGCCCAGGCGCGAGTGAAGATCATGTGTGAGACCTCCGACGGCTTTCGCATCGCCGAGGAAGACCTGGCCATCCGCGGCCCCGGTGAGCTCTTCGGGCGGCGTCAGTCTGGGCTCCCGGGGTTCCGCTTTGGAGACCTCCGCCGCGACCTCGCGCTCCTCGGCCTGGCCCGGGATCACGCCCGGCGCATCCTCGAAGACGATCCAAATCTCGAAGACCCAGCCCACGCCGGCGCCCGAGCCGCTCTCACGCGCCTCAGCGAAGGCCCGCTCAAGGTCGTCCGCGAAGAAGCCGGCTAGCGGGGACGGTATAAACTTTCTTACTTTCGCTCGGCGAAAGTAAGAAAGTTTATACCGTCCCCGCGCCGCGTTTCATGGCTTCCATGAGGGCGGCGGCGACTTCGGCGGGGGCGCCGAGGAAGGCTTCTTCGTAGCGGATCGGGGGCTGGCCTTTGCGGGCGATGACGAGGGTGCGATCGGTGTAGAGGCCGAAGAGGGCGGACCACGCGGGGCGCTCGTCGATGCGAGGGGCCTCGAGGTTGCGGAAGGTCGCTCGGAGGACGCCATGGCGAGTCCGGATGAGGACCTCGGCGGGGGTGATGACTAGGGCGAGGCCTTTCCGGGGCCTGACTTCGCGCATCGAGAGGACGACCCAGCCGATGGGCACCATGATCGCGCCGAAGGCGATGGACAGGACCGCTTCGGGGCCGATGAGGGCTGCGGTCTCCGGGTCGAAGCGCAGCCAGCGCAGAATGAGGGCCAGGCCGAGGAGGGCGGTCACGTAGGGGCCCCGGCCGAGCCAGCCCCGGCCGTGGCGGATGACCACGCCGCCGTCCGGGGTCTTCCCTCGGGCGGCGTCGTCGTAGACCCGACTCGCGAGGCGGGAGGGGTCCGGGGGCGCGTAGTCGGCGGGCCCTTGGACCGGACCGCGCCAGCGCATGAGCGCCTCGGCGAGCTGCCCTGGGCTCTCGGCGAAGACCGGCGGCAAGGTGAGGTGCGTGCGACCGGCCTCGGGGCTGGTGATGACGTAGACCTCGGAGTATCGGCGGCGGCCCCCGCGGCCTCCCCAGTGACCACGCTCCCGGATCGCCAGGATGTCTCCCCGGTCGATAGCGACGCGGCCATCAGGTCCACCGAGACCCTCGACGACGAGGCGCTCCTCGTCGAGGGACAGGCGCATGTGCCTCGCCTTCGCGGCTACCCGGAAACGTCCGACGAGGCGCACCCCTCCGACGACACCCTGGGCCGCGGCGAGGAGGGCGAGGACGGTCAGGATCAGGGCGGCGGCGTCCGTCGCCTCGGCGGTCTCGTCGCGGACGGCGACGGCCCAGAAGAGCAACCCGGCGATGACGGGGAGGGCGGCGTCGGCGAGGCCGCGGAGGTCGAAGATTGGAGGGAAGTGACCGCGGTAGACCTCTGGCCCCGAGTCGTCTGCGCTCACGGCGCGACCGGGGGACATTCGCAGTCGTCGCGGTCCAGGGCTTGCGCTTCAGCGCATCGTCGTTCGGCGTCGCGACAGCGAACGCGTAGGTCGAGGTCCTCGGTCTGCCGGGCGAGGTTGCAGATTTGCTCCGCCCCGTCGCAGATTGCGTCGGCTGCGTCGCAGGCGGACGGGCAGGCCGTCCCCGGGTCCCGGGCGATGGACAGGCTTCGACCCTGAGCCGCCTCGGCGGCCTGCACCGCGCGAAAATCGTCGTTTGTTGCGGGGCGCGTGTCGGGCCCTCCGCATCCGGTGACAAAAATCGCGGCGCAGGAGATCGTCGCGAAAGAGATCGCGGCGATGAGCTGGATGGAGGCCCTCACGGCGGCCGATTGTGGGCTCGGGGGCGCTCTGGGGCAAGAGCCACATTTGAGGGCTTTGACGCCCGGGAAGAGACCGCGTAGGACGAACTACGGTATGCCGCTGGTCAACCACGCCCGGAAAGAGGTCCACCTCAAGATCGTCTATTACGGTCCTGGCCTCGGCGGGAAGACCACCAACCTCGAGTTCATCCACGCCCGGACCAAGCCGGAAAACCGCGGCAAGCTCATCTCTCTGATGACCGAGGCCGAGCGCACGCTCTTCTTCGACCTGCTGCCGGTCGAGCTCGGCACCTTCAAGGGCTACCGGGTTCGAGTGCATCTGTGCACGGTGCCAGGGCAGATAGCCCACGACGAGACCCGGCGTCTGGTGCTGCGTCACGTCGACGGCGTCGTCTTCGTGGTGGACTCCCAGTACGGCCGCGAGCGGGAAAATCGGGAGAGCATCATCAACCTCGACCGGAACCTCCGGCTCCAGGGGGACGACCCCGATCGAATCCCGATGGTCGTGCAGTTCAACAAGCGCGACCTCGACACGGCGATGCCGGTCGCCGAGCTCGCCGAGATTCTGATGGTGCCCGATGGCGTCCCTCGGGTCGAAGCCTCGGCGCTGCACGGTGGCGGCGTCTTCGCTACGTTGAAGGTCGTGATCAAGGCGTGCCTGGTCCTGGTCCGTGATCCGCAAAAGGCAGAGGAGGGGCGCTCCCCGTCGATCCTCCCGGGTCGCCGCGCCTCGATGATCCCCGGCGCGGTGCCGCCGGCCGCGTCGAGCCCGGCCATGGCTGCGGTCCCCGCGATCCCGCGGCCGCCGCGCACGCCGCGCTTCGACGGCGACGAGTGAGCGCCCAAGAGGCCCAAGACGCCGAAGGAGGTGTCGGCCCTGATCCGGCACCGGCGCCCGTGGAGGTGGCCCCGGGGCTGCTGATGCTGCCGCTGCGCTCCCCCACGCTTCCTCCGGCGACTCATACGAACTGCTTCCTGGTCGGTGACTCCGAGGCCGTATTGGTCGAGCCGGCATCGCCGTATCCAGAGGAGATCGACCGGGTCGTCGCATTGGTCGAGGCGCGACGCGCCGCAGGCGGTGACGTCGTGGCGATCCTCGCGACCCACCACCACGTCGACCACATTGGCGGGGCGGTCGCTCTCAAGGAGCGCCTCGGCCTGCCGCTCTTCGGGCACGCGCTCACCGCCGAGCGCCTCCGGGGCCTCGTCTCCTTCGACCGCCTGCTCGAAGACGGTGAGCGCATCGCCCTCGGGGCCCCCGGTGAGATGACCCTCGAAGCGGTGCACACCCCCGGTCATGCACCGGGGCACCTGTGTTTCGTCGATACACGCTCCGGGGCCATGATCGCTGGGGACATGGTGGCGGGGGTCGGGAGCATTCTCATCGAGCCGACCGACGGGGACATGGCTGCCTACCTCGATTCGCTCCGGGCCATGGCCGACCGGCGTCCGTCGATGCTGTTGCCCGCCCACGGAGGGCCGATCCACGCGGTCGCGGCCAAGGTCGAGCAATACGTGAGTCACCGATTGATGCGCGAAGAGAAGGTCTTCGAGGCTCTCCGGTCGCTGCAGGAGCGCGAGAGGGAGCAGAAGAGGGCCCGGGACGGTGGGCCAGAGGACGACGGATGCACCCCGGAGGAGCTGGTTCCCTGGGCCTATGACGATGCGCCGCCAGCGGTTTACCCGATCGCCGCCCTCGCGACCGAGGCGCACCTCATCAAACTCGAAGGCGACGGTCGGGTTACCTCGGCCGGCGGACGTTGGCGCGTCGCCGGCGCCCCTTGACGCCGGCCTTGGGCTCGGCGAGCGTGGCGCCGTGAGCGACGCCCAACTAGACAATACGCCCGCCCCCACGGCCGCATCACCCCGTTCAGCGCAGCCGGCCCTGATCGCGGATGGTTTCATTCGCGGGGTTCGCCCTGCCGATGGAAAGCCTCTGCCTGAGGTCGCCGTGACCCCGGCGTCCGAGGTCCCGGAGCTGGTCGCCCGATGCCGGGCGGCTCAGGGCAAACACCGAGGACGCACCGTCGAGCAGCGGGCTGCCCTCCTGCGCAAACTCAAGGGCGCGATCTTACGTCGCGGCGACACGCTGGTGAAGGCGCTCATGGCCGAGACCGGCAAGCCCGAGCCCGAGGCCTGGCTGCACGAGGTGGTGCCGACGGCGGACCTCGCGAGCTATTGGGGGGACGAGGGGCCGCTCTTGCTCAGCGCCAGCGAGCCGCCCCTGTCGGCCATCGACTACCCCGGCAAGTACGCCATCGTGGAGCGCGTGCCGCGCGGGGTCATCGGCTTGATCACGCCGTGGAACTTCCCGGTGGCCTTGCCCCTCCGGACGCTCTTCCCCGCGCTCCTCGCGGGTAACGGTGTCATCTTCAAGCCCTCCGAATACGCGCCGCGGTGCGGGGCGATCCTCGGGGAAGCTTGCGCCGAGGTATTCGGCGAGGACTTGGTCATCGTGGCCCAGGGGGGCGGTGCCGTGGGCGCCGCGCTGATGGACGCCGGCGTCGACGCGGTCGCGTTCACCGGGAGCGTCGCCACCGGCAAGAAGGTCGCCCACGCCGCCGCCGAGGCCCTGGTCCCGGTCTCCCTCGAGCTCGGCGGCAAGGACCCGGCCATCGTCCTCGACGACGCCGACGTCGAGCGCGCCGCCCGGGGCATCCTCTGGGGTGCGTTCGCCAATGCCGGGCAGAACTGCGCCGCCGTCGAGCGCGTCTACGCAACGTCGAAGGTCGCCAAGGTCCTCCAGCAGCGCCTCGCCGAGCTGGCGAGCGAGCTCGTCCCGGGTCGTGACATCGGTCCCCTGGTGAACGCCGCTCAGCTCGCCATCGTCGAAGGGCACGTCGACGCGGCGAAGGCGGCGGGGGCCGAGGTCCTCACCGGCGGCGAGCGTCTCGATAAGCCTGGCTTCTGGTACGCGCCGACGGTGCTCTCCGGTGTGCCCGCGGGCGCTGCGGCCCTCGAGGAGGAGACCTTCGGGCCGATGGTGCCGGTCGTCGAAGTCGAGAACGCTGCGGCGGCCATTGCGGCGGCCAACGGCAGCAAGTACGGCCTGACCGCGTCGGTGTGGACGAAGGACGTGCGCCGGGGCGAGGAGGTCGCTCGGCAGCTGAAGGCCGGGGTGGTCATGGTGAACAACCACGGCTTCACTGGGGCCATCCCCTCACTGCCGTGGACCGGCGTCGGGGCGAGCGGCTTCGGGGTGACGAACTCTCCCCACGCCCTCGACACGCTCACCCGTCCTCGGGCCGTCATCATCGACCGGGCCCGGGGAAAGCGCGAGATGTGGTGGCATCCCTACACCGACGGCTTGACGGGCATCGGGCGCCACATGGCGGTGCTGCGCGGCGGCGGCGGGTTCGTCGATCGCATCAAGGCGTTCTTCGGGCTCCTCGGCGCCTTCGCGAAGCGCTGGAAGACCTGAACGGGCTCAGCGGTCACTCCCAGGCGGCGGGTAGGGCGTCGAGGGATTCGAGGTGCTCTTCGTATCCGTCGAGGGCGACGGTCGCGGCGTAGCCGTCGCAAGCTGAGCCGCCGTTTTCACCGACGATGTACGTGTAGGCTGGGTCGAGGCCGGCCTCGGCATAGGAGCAGACGTCCGTCGTCGCGTTGCCATAGGCGTAGTAGAGCGACACTCCGGCCCGGTCGATCAGGTCCTCGAGCTTTTCGACCTTGTGGACCTCCACCAAGGGCCCGGTGACCTCGAAAAGGTGGTCCGTGGTGATGATCGGGCCCGCGGGGAAGCCATGGCGCTCGAGCCACCGGCGGCTCATGTCCTGGAGCATGTGGGGGCGCCCCGAGAGGTAGACGACGAGGTAGCCCTCGTCGGCGTAGCGCCACGCGACCTCGGGGCTCGCTTCATACATCGCCGCCTCTCGGCCCCCGAGGAGCTCGTCGGTGAGCTCGGAGTCCGAGAGGGTCAGGGTGCCGTCGATGTCGAAGACCACCATCGGCTGCCCCGGTGAGACCACCTCGATCTGACCCCGGGCCCGGGAAATGTCCCCGAGCACGACCAGCTCCACCTCGTAGGAGCCGGGCCCCGGGAGCAGGCTAGCGTCGAAGGGGATGTCGACCATGCCGTCGTCGTCGGTGACCGCATCTCCGATGAAGATCCACTCGCCGCATTCTTCGAGGCGGACGAATGCTTCGACCGGCTCCTCTTCGAGGTCCTTGCTGACCAGGCCATAGCGGAATCGTGCTCGGAGGGAGAAGGCGTCGCCGGACTGGACCACGGGCTCCTCGATCGCGTGGCGCGCCTCGCCGAAGAAGAAATTGCTCAGGAACCGATCGAAGCCCTGCTCCTCGGTCGGCCCGGCGATCGGACAGACGCCGTCGGCCTTGCCCGCGAGGGGGACTCGGGGTCGGCTTCGGGATCGAGCCCGGCTTCGGCTGGAACCTCGGCAGCGCAGGCGCCGGCGAGGACCAAGAGCAGAGGCAGCAGGGCCAGGAGGACACGGGTGGGGCGTTCCA
>QMMC01000294.1 GCA_003647065.1 Deltaproteobacteria bacterium
CGACCTCCGGGAGAAGCCCCGCCTCTTCGCTGGCGTCGATGGCGTTGTCGACCGCCTCCTTGACCGTCGTGAGCAGCGCCCGGGCCGGTGAGTCGAAGCCCAGCAGGTGCCTGTTCTTCGAGAAGAACTCGGCGACGGAGATGGTGCGTTGCTCCGCGGCGAGGGTCTGGGCGTGCACACGCGCGGACATTGTTGCCTTTCAGGTACGCACCCGCCGCCGGCCCCGCAACCTCCGCTACGGCTCCGACAGCTCCCGGGCGGCGTGCACCAAGTGTTTCGCGGCCCGCCGGGCCTCGCTGGCCACCTGCTGTCGATAGAGCGCCTGGGCCGTGGCGCGCACCCCTTCGGCCGCGGTGCTCGTGTAGGCCGTCGAGGCCACCCGGTAGCTTTGGGTCAGCTCTTTCATCAGGTCCTCGAGGGACGCGAGGTTGGGAGAAGGGGCGGCGGCCGTCCTGGCGATGTGACGCACCTCGGCGAGCATCTCCGGCACGACCTGGGACCCCTCTTCGTCGGCGCCTGGGCGCTGCCGGATTGCGCTGATCTGCTCTGCCTGTTCGACGGCGACGTTCACGTGGTGGATAGCCTGAACGACCCGAGCGAGGCCCTCCGCGACCTTGGCCGAAACGGATACGCGGTCGAGCTGGCTCGAGAAATCGGCAATCGCTTCCGTGAGCTCGGTGGCCGCGCGGGTATTGGTCTGTACATCGTTACCACTCGGCTCCCCCGGGGCGCAGGCGGCGATCACGGCTTCGGCGACGTAAGAGAGAACCCTCTGGCCTTCGAGACGGAGGGCCTCGAGGGCGACCGCCGGGACCGCGAGCACGTTGGCGTCGAGGTGTTTCGGTTCGGTCCGCCCCTCTTCTTCTTCTTCTTCGACGAAGTGCCGGGCGAGGAACCGTGTCAGGCGCCCGGTGAGGGGCCACATCAAGAGCACTCCGAGCACGTTGAAGACCGTGTGGAAGAGGGCGAGGGAGCTGGCCGGTGAGGCCGTGAAGTCCAAGGCCTCGAGGGCGGCGTCGAGGGCGTCGAAGGCGAAGGGCAGGAGCAGGAAGGCCGCTCCGGCGGCGACGAGGTTGAAGGCCACGTGGGCCATCGCCGTGCGTCGGGCGTTGGGCGTGGCGCCGATGACGCTGATGAGGGCCGTCGACGTCGTGCCGAGGTTGGCGCCGATGACCCAGGCCCCGGCGGCTTCGATGGGGATGAGCCGGCTCTGGGCGGCGGCGAGGGCGATGGCGAGGGATGCGCTCGAAGACTGGGTTGCGGCGGTGAGCACCAGGCCCACCCCGGCGAAGAGCGCGACCCCGGACACGCCCCCGATGTCGAAGGTCGAGGGATCGACCGACGAGGCCAGATCGCTGAAGGCGTCCTTCATGAAGCCCAGGCCCAGGAAGAAGAGACCGAAGCCGGCGATCGCGTCTCCTATCGGACCGGCGCGGCGCTTCTTGGCGAAGGTCGACATCAAGGTACCCACGCCGATGGCGGGGAGGGCGACGACCGCGAGGTCGACCTCGAGGCCCGACAGCGCCACGAGCCACCCCGTCATGGTCGTGCCGACGTTGGAGCCGAAGACCACCCAGACGGCCTGGCCGAGGTCGAGGAGGCCAGCGTTGACGAAGCCGATGGCGGCGATGGTCACCGCGCTCGACGACTGGACGATTCCAGTGATCAGCGCTCCCGACGCGAGGGCCCTCAGGCGGGTTCCGGTCGCCCGGGCGAGGATGCCCTTGAGGGCGCCGCCGGCGGCTGCTTTGAGCCCCTCCGTGAGCAGGTGCATGCCGAGCAGGAAGAGCCCGATCCCGCCAGCGAAGGTGCCTATGGTGACCCACGCGTCCATTGAAAGGACTGTGAAGCTAGCACGTTCGTCAGCGTGGAGAAGGGCCCTTGCAAACGGTGGTGCTGCGCCTAGTCTCCCGCTCGGGAGAACCGCATGAATATGACTCGCACGACCGTACTTAGCTCACTGTTGGCTCTGGTTTTGGGCTCCTGTGGTGGGCCCCAGGACCCCGCGACCGAAGACCTCACGGCTGCCGAGCACGAGGCCGAGGCCGATCGAGAAGAGGCCGCCGCGGCGGACCGCGTTCGACAGAGCGAAGCCGCCCCGCGGAAGATGCACGGCGTCGATACCTACGATCCCGCGGCCGGCCACCTGACCGACGCCGAGGCCCACCGCGCCCACGCCCAGGCCCACCGCGACCAAGCCGCAGCACTGCGTGCTTTCGAGGAGCAGGAGTGCTCGCAGTTCCCCCCGTCGTCTCGTGAGGCGTGTCCGTTCCTGTTGGGCCTCGAGAGCCTCGAACATATCGACGGAGGCGCCCGGATGACCTTCGCCGAGGGCTCGGACGTGGAAGCGGTCGTGGACCACATTCGCTGCCACCTCGCCTTCGTCGCCGCTCAGGGAAGTGAGGGCATCGATGACTGTGCCCTCTACGTTCCCGGAACCACCGTCGAACAGAACGGGAACGTGGTGGTGCTCACCACGCCTCGCGACGAGCATGTCGACGAGCTTCGACGCCGCTTGAACGTCCAGCTGACCCACTGATGTCGCCTGGCGGTCCGTTCTGACCGCGAACTCTCCTGGGCCTTCCCCGTGAGGTGCATCGGCGCCCTCGGGGGGGTATCTTGTCGCCAATGCCCCCTGCCAAGCCGGTCGAGGTCGCGCCCCGCCTCGCCTTCGGCGCAGGGGTCCTCAGCGCTGTCTTGCTCGGCCTTCTGGTCGTCGTCTACCTGCGCACCGAGAGCAGCCTCGCCTTCGCCCAGGCCGCCGACAGCCTGTCGGACATCTTCACCGCGGTTGCGCTCTTCATCTCGATGCGCGTCGCCGCCGAGCCTCCGGACGAGAGCCACCCCATCGGTCACCAGAAGGCCGAGCCCGTCGCGGCGTTGGTGGCGGCGGTGATGGCCGGGGTCCTCGCCTTCGAAGTTCTCCGGGGCGCCGCCGTCGCCCTGGTGGGCGGCAGCGAACCCTTGATGAGCTATTCGCTCCTCGGGGCCTTCACGGCGAAGGTCGTGCTCAAGGCCGCCCTGGCGGTGTTGAGCGCCCGCGGCCAGCGTCGACGTCCGAGCCCCGCCCTCCGGGCCCTCTACGTGGATGCACGAAACGACGTCGCCGTAGGGCTCCTCGCAGTGGGTGGTTTCTTCGCGGCCCGGTGGGGAGCGAGCGCCTGGGACGCCTGGCTCGCCATCCCCGTCGGGTTGTATGTGGGCTGGTCCGGGTTCGACCTCGCCCGGGAGAACATCCGCCTGCTCATGGGCGAAGCCCCCCCCGAGGAGCGCCGCCGGGCCCTCGAAGAGATCGCCTGCTCGATGGACGGAGTCGAGTCCGTCCACGGCCTCGTCGCCCGGTACCACGGGGTCGAATTGGACGTCTTGATTCACGTCGTCGTCGACCCGGACCTCTCCCTCCGCCTCGCCCACGATATAGGCCACGCCGTCGAGGCCCGCCTACTGGAAGAGGACGACGTATGCCACGCGGTGGCCCATGTGGACGTCGATGTCGCCGAGACCGATGCCGGGGAATCGCTACCCCCATCCCTTGTGGGGCGATAAGACCCGATCCCGGCTGGACGCCAGCCGGGGTTCTGGGTAGATCAGGGGTCCAACTGGAGACCCCCCGAATGACTGCAGACGAGATCATGACCACCGACCTGGTCACCGTGGAAGAGACGACCACCATCGGGGAGGCCTACCGGCTCCTATCGGAGCTCTCGATCCGGCACCTGCCGGTATGCACTGGCGGTGAAATCGCCGGCATGCTCAGCGATCGCGACTTCCGCAGCCTCGGCCTCGACGCCGTCACCGACATGTCCCGCATGGATGACCTGACGGCCCGCATGTCCGGGCCCGTTTCGAACCTGATGAGCGGCGGCATCCTCACCGTGGACCGCGGCGCCGAGGTGAAAGAGATCATCGACCTCATGGTCGACGAGAAGGTGGGCGCCGTGCCCGTCGTAGATGGCGACAGCAATGAGCTCGTCGGTCTGGTCAGCTACGTCGACGTGCTCCGGGCGCTGCGCGAGAGCCTCGACTGATCAGCCTTCACGGCCGTAGCAGGACCTTCAGCGTTCCTGAGGAGCCGGCGCGGGCGATTGCGGCCTCGGCGTCCGAGAGCGCGTAGGTCTCGGCGATGAGCGGCGTCGGGTCGATGGTTCCTGCGGCGAGGGCCTCGAGGGCCGGCGCAAAGGGACCGCACCGGCTACCGAGGATCGTGAGCTCGTCGATGACCACCTTGGCGGTGTCGACGGTCACGGCGCCGTGGAAGGTGCTCTTGAGCACCACCGTGCCGCGCGGGCGCACGCGGTCGAGGGCGAGGTCGAGGCCCGCGGGGGAGCCCGTGGCTTCGACCACGACGTCAAAGAGCCGATCCCCGAGCGCCGCTTCGAGCATGGTCTCGACTCCGAGGCCCTCGAGTATCCGGAGCTTGTCCAGGTGGCGGCCCACGTGGGTCGGGACCACGCCGCTGTGGGCGAGGACCATCGAGATCAGCAGGCCGAGCTTGCCATCGCCGAGGACGAGGACCCGCGCGCCCCGGGGCACGTCGAGTTGTTCCAGGATCTCGAACGCCGCTGCCAGGGGCTCGGTGAACACGGCCGCTTCGTCGGACACGCCGCCGGGGACCGGGTGGAGATTGCCGATGGGCATCGTCACGTGCTCGGCGAAGCAGCCGTCCTTGCCGAGGATGCCGAGGACGGTGCGCTTCGGGCAATGGCGCCCGAGGCCCATCGAGCATCGCTCGCAGGTGCCGCAGGGGAGGTTGATCTCCGCCGTGACCCGTTGGCCGATCATCGCCGGGTCGGGATGGGCCTCGACGACGCCCACCATCTCATGGCCGAGGATGCCCTCGAAGCCCATGTAGCCCCGGACGATCTCGAGGTCGGTATTGCAGATGCCTGCGACGGAAACCCGGACGAGGGCCTCCCCGGGCACCGGTATGGGATCGGCTACGTCCTGGACCGACGCGCGATTTCCATCGAAGACCACGGCTTTCATAGGGACGAATTACCAGATCACTCACGGTTTGGCGCTCCCCCCGACGATGTCACCAAGCATTCACCGAGGCCGATTGAAAATATCGGGGCCCCGGGCTAGTGCCTCGGCAACGGGGTTCGCCAAGCCCCCGTGCCCGGCCAAGAACCGGCCAAGAACCGATCAGGAGAGAGCTGATGTCGAAGATCACCCGCGCCCTCGTCTCTGTTTCCGACAAGTCCGGGGTCCAGGACCTCGCCCGCGGCCTCGCCGAACGCGGCGTCGAGATCCTCTCGACGGGCGGCACGGCGAAGGCGATTCGTGAAGCCGGTGTCACGGTTCGCGATGTCTCCGATTTCACCGCCTCGCCAGAGATCATGGACGGTCGGGTCAAGACGCTGCATCCCCGGGTCCACGGCGGCATCTTGATGCGCGACCAGGACGAAGACCGGGCGGCCCTCGAGTCCATCGGCGGGGCTCCGATCGACCTCGTCGTGGTGAACCTCTACCCCTTCGAAGCGACCGTGGCCCGACCGGACGCGACCCACGAGCTCATCGTCGAGAACATCGACATCGGCGGGCCGACGATGGTGCGCTCGGCTGCGAAGAACCACGCGCGGGTGGCGGTCGTCGTCGACCCGTCGGACTACGGCGCAGTCCTCGAGGCTATCGATGGTGGCGGCCCCGACGCCGCCTTCCGTGCGCGCCTCGCGGCGAAGGCCTTCGGTCACACGGCCGCCTACGACGGTGCCATCTCGGGCTACCTCACGTCGATCAAGGACGATGGAAGCCGCGACCCGTTCCCGGGAACCCTGACTCTGAGCCTCGAGAAGGCGTACGACTGCCGCTACGGAGAGAACCCCCACCAGCAGGGTGCGTTCTACGTCGAGCGCGGTGCCGCGGCCGGGTCGATGGCCCTCGCCGAGTCCCTCGGCGCCGGCGGCAAGGAGCTGAGCTTCAACAACATCGTCGACATCGACGCGACCCTCGATGCCGTGAGGGAGTTCACCGAGCAGCCCGCGGCGGTCGTGGTCAAGCATACGAACCCCGCCGGTGTCGCGGTGGCCGAAGACCTCGAGACCGCGTTCCGGAACGCCCGGGCCGCGGACCCTGTTTCGGCCTTCGGGGGTATCGTCGCCCTCAACCGCGAAGTGGACGAGGCGACGGCGAAGGCGGTCACCGAGTCCTTCATCGAGTGCATCATCGCCCCGGCATACGTCGGCGGCGCCCTCGACGTGCTGCGCAAGAAGAAGAACATGCGCATCCTCGCGACGGGCGAGATGCTCCCGGCGGACCGCGGCGGCTTCACCTTCAAGCGGGTGGACGGCGGCGTCGTCGTGCACGAACGCGACGGAACCGGCATCGGAGAGGTCCGGGCCGGCCGCGTGGCCACCAAGCGCGCGCCCACGGACGCCGAGATGCGGGCCCTCGATTTTGCCTGGCGCGTTTGCAAACACGTGAAGTCGAACGCCATCGTCTTCGCTCACGAAGACCGCACCGTGGGCGTCGGCGCAGGGCAAATGTCGCGGGTGGTGAGCGTCGAACTCGCCGCGAAACAAGCGGGAGACAAATCGAAGGGGGCGGTCATGGCCTCCGACGCGTTCTTCCCGTTCGCGGACGGCATCGAGGCGGCCATCGCGGCCGGTGTCACCGCCGTCTGTCAGCCCGGCGGCAGTAAGCGCGACGACGAGGTCATCGCCGCCGCCGACGCCGCGGGCATCGCGATGGTGCTGACGGGCATCCGGCACTTCAGGCACTGAGGCCAATGCCGTTCACTCACGCCATTCGCCGGCTTTCGTCCTCGGGACCGACCTCGAAATACCTTTGGTATTCCTTCGGCCTGTCCCTGCGGGCGCGCTCGGCGACTGACGCAATTGAACGACATTGGATCGTATTCGATTGGTATGGACACTGATGCGCGTATTGGTCATTGGACAGGGAGCGAGGGAGCACGCCCTCGCATTCAAGCTCGCCGGCGACTCGGGGGTGAGCGCGGTGCTCTGTGCACCGGGCAACGGCGGCACCGCGGCCTTCGCCGAGGCCGTCGATGTTTCGCCGACCGATACCCCCGGGATCGTGGCGGCGGCGAAGGCCCACGGCATCGACCTCGTCGTCGTGGGTCCCGAGGCTCCCCTCGTCGCAGGTCTCGTCGACGCCCTCGAAGCCGCAGGCATCTCAGCCTTCGGGCCGAGCCAGGCCGCCGCGCGCCTCGAGGGGTCCAAGATCTTCTCGAAGGAGCTGATGGCCAAATACGGCGTGCCGACCGCGGGCTTCCGGGTCTTCGACGACCCGGATGCCGCCGAGGCCTACGTCCGCGAAGCGAATCGGCCCCTGGTGGTGAAGGCCGACGGCCTCGCTGCCGGCAAGGGCGTGGTCGTCGCCGATGACGCCGAAGAGGCCGTCCGCGGCATCGGCCGCATCATGCGCGACCGAGCCTTCGGCGACGCCGGCGCTCGGCTGCTCATCGAAGAGCGCCTAGTGGGCCCCGAGGTCAGCTATCACGTGGTTTGCGACGGCGAGACCTCTGTGGCCCTCGCCGCGGCCCAGGACCACAAACGCGCCTTCGACGGAGACCGGGGGCCGAACACCGGCGGCATGGGCGCGTACTCACCGCCGCCGATGGTGACCCCCGAGATCGAGCAGCGCATCCTCCGCGAAGTGGTGGAGCCGACTCTCCGGGGCATGCGAGAGGAGGGCGCGCCGTTTCGCGGCGTGCTCTTCGTCGGCCTGATGATCGTCGACGGCGAGCCCCAGGTCCTCGAGTACAACGTTCGCTTCGGCGACCCGGAGTGTGAGGCCCTGATGGCTCGTTGGCAGGGGGACATCCTTCCGCTGCTCCTCGGTTCGGCCCGAGGAGATCTGTCGGCGGCGTCGCCCCAATGGGAGGCGCCGGCGTCGATGTGCGTCGTCCTGGCCTCGGGGGGCTATCCGGGCACTTACGAGAGCGGCAAGGCCATCGAGGGCCTCGCCGAGGCTGGCGCCATGGAAGGCGTCACCGTCTTCCACGCCGGGACCAAGCGCGAAGGTGACGCCTACGTGACCGCCGGTGGCCGTGTCCTCGCCGTCACCGCGACCGGAGCGGACGTCGAGGAAGCGGCCCGCCGGGCTTACGCCGCGGCAGACGCGATTCGCTTCGAAGACAAGCAGTGCCGCCGAGACATCGGCTGGCAGGCGAGAGGGTAGGGCCTACTCGGCGATCTGCTGGGGCCGCAGCCCCCGGAGGGTCAGCGCGGTGATCGAGTTCGGGAAGACCTGAACCGTGTACCAGCCGAGGCTGACGGTCTGCCCATCGACGGCGCCGATGGCGGCGACTTGGGCCGTACCCGGGGGCACGTCGAGGGCGGCGAAGAGGCCGAGGAGGCTGGTGCCCTCGCCGCGAGAGACGACGGGGAGGGGGTTCGACGGGTTGTCGTTGAAGTAGACGAGGGTTTCCGCTGCGGGGAAGACGCCGACCTGCGCGAACTCGAGGCGCGTATCGGTGCAGTCGTGGATCTCGCCGGCGACGGCGCCGTTGCCTGGGGTGATGCCCGAGGGCAGGCCCGCGGTGAGGGGGATCGAGTTGTAGTCGGACCGCGACAGGGTGCTGGCGTCGTAAGCGTGGCGCGGTCCCGCCGGCATGTCGGCGCACCCGTCACCGGCAGCTCCGGTCTCGACGGTGTCATTGAGGAGCTGGACGTTGTAGCTGTAGAGATCGCGCCAGAAGTCTGGGGCACCGCTCGTCTTCACGATGAGCGGCGTCTCCGTCGGAATGTTCTCGATGGAATAGAAACCGAGCTTCCGCGTACCGACGACCAGATCGTTGTCGATGAGGTCTTCGGTCTCGGAGCAGGCGCTGTCGATGGTGGCGGTGGCCGAACCGAGGAGCGGGCCGAGGACCCCGTCCGGGCCCTCTTCGTAGACCTCGACGAGGATGGAGTCGGCGTCGGCGCCGTTGCCGAAGACATCGACCACGCCGAATATCGTGACCATCTGCGCCTCGCCGCGGGTATTGAAGGAGCCGGGCATCATGCAGGTGAGGTTCGGCGCGGCGTCCGCCGCTGTGGGGTCGCAGTCGTCGTCCTCGGGGGTCCGGGGCATCGCCGCTTCTTCGGGAAGCTGGGAGCAGCCGACGCGGTTCGTGACGAAGATCGGGTCCGGGTCGGGTTCGATGGTGCAGACGCAGGCGCTGCGCATTTCGAACGACGAGCGGCAGGCGCCGCTGGTGTCGAGGCACGGCTCCGAGAAGATGTCATCGTAGGCGACGCCGTTGTCGGTTCCGCCGTCAGTGCTGGAATCGCCGGGCGGGGTGCCCGAGTCGGTGGCTGGGGCATCGTCGCCGCAGCCGGGGCCGAAGGCGCCCACGAGGAGGGAAAGAACGAGAAAAACGAGCCGATTCTGCACAGGGCCTCCGCCAAGAAAGAAGTAGGAGAAGCTATGCAGGTACGGCCGAA
>QMMC01000295.1 GCA_003647065.1 Deltaproteobacteria bacterium
ACACCGTCGAGCAATGCACGACCGGCGGCGAGGCACCGGAAGAGGTGCTTCCACCCGGGTCGGTGGTCGTGGTCACCGCCGTCGAGGGGCCCGGAGACGGGACCATCACCCTCGTGGGCGGCGAGCTCACCGATGACCAGCGTGAGCGGATCGACCTCGTCGTCAGCACTCACATCTCCCCAATCGGTGACGATGATGTCTTCGGCTCCGACGAGGCGCGTGCGGTAGGAGAGACGTGGCAGGTCGACTCGGGCATCGCGGCCCGCAGCCTGTCGAAGATCGAGAGCATGCAGTTCGCCGCGGACCACATCACCGGCAGCACGACCTTCTCGTCCCTCGAGGAGGTCGATGGAGTGCCCTGCCAACGCCTGCACGCCGCACTTCAGGCAGAGGACTTCGTGATAACCGGCCTCCCCGAGGGCTCGGTCACCCAAAGCGCAAACGTGTCGATGCGGATGAGCGCCTCCCTTCCCGTCGACCCATCGATGCCGCGCCTGCGCAGCGAGGAGCGCATGACCATGCGGATGGTCGTTCAGATCCCGACCGAAGATGGACGCACGGCCCTGATGACCGCCGACCACCGCCAGTTTTCGACCCGCGAGATTCGGCCGTTGGCCCCTGAGTGACCGCTGCGAGGTCTCTCGCTGGTCACCATCGAAACATCCGAAAGTCCGACAAGCGCGGACCGTCTCCTACATTTCCTCGTCGTCCTTCCACCGTATGTCGACGTCTTGGTAGCCGAGGGCTCGGACTAGGGTGGTGAGCGCGGACTCGGCGTTGCGTCGGGCGGTATCGAGGAGGCCGGCTTCGATGGCGGAGGTCTCGATGGTGCGTTCGGCTTCCTGGCGGGCCCGGCTCTCGAGGGAGAGGCTGCGGACGGCGAGGGTGTCGGTGTCACGGCTGTGCACGTAGGTGCGCTCGTTGTCGAGGGCCGTGCTGAGCACCTGGGGCGGTGGCAAGGTGATGATCGCGGTTCCTCGCTCCGGGTCGACGACGACGTCGCCGTCGGCCATGGCGGTCAGGTCGATGCCCGCGGTCACCTCTCCGGCGGCGATCAGGAGAATCGCGTCTTCGGCATCCACCAGGCCGAAGATGTGCGACTGCTGGTCCCTGAGGTCGACGATTCGCTCCATGTGAAACACAGCCGACTCGAGGCGAGCGAGGTCACGCATGGCGACGACGACGTCGGCGGTGGGACGGACGACGGTCACCACCTCGGGCTCTGGCGGCGGCTCGGTCTCGGCGGTCAAGCGTACGACGCACGTAGCGAGGGCCGCGCTCATCATCGCCGCACCGATCACCAACATGATCCAAATGGCGGTCCGGAGCGAGGGCCCGACCGGCCGTGGTGCCTCTTCGCTCATCGTTCCTCCCGCGAGCCAACGCGCCGCGCGTCGTCGGTATTCTCGTCTGGAATCTCACCGAGCAAGGCTTCGACCAACGCCTCGTCATCGAGGCCCCAGGCCGTCGCCTCGGGGGGCGGGCCGTCCGTCGTAGGGGTCATCGCCGTCGCGTCAGCGAGAGACGCCTTCTCTCCGTCTTCGCCGCGAATCCAGGGCCAGATCGGAGCCCGCTGCCAACAACCGGCGGCCCGCTCGTTGGGCGTGCACCCGACGCGCACGTGGAAGTGGTCGTGGTGGGGGTGGCCCCTCGATGGCTGGTGCAAGACCCATGCGGCCCGATAAATGGCCGTGCTGTCGGTCTCGTGGGCCATCGCGTACTCGAGGAGCCGCGCCTTCACCCCGCGGGAGCAGAAGATCCACTGCACTCGGGCCTCGTCGTCGAGGAGCAGGGTGCGCACGAAGTGCCAGTTCCGGGCGTCATCGAAGAAGAAGAGTTCGTCGCTCGGGGCAACGCCCTCCGGGGCGTCGGTCTCCCGCGCGACCCCGAAGCGGTCGAAGCTGAGCCAGCCACGTCCGCGAACCGAGCGGCCGGTCGGGTCGGTGACGTAGAAGATGACGTCGACGTCTCGGCCCGACCGATGGCTGCCGTGACGCGAGTGACGGCCGCCGCCGGGGGAGCTCAGGTCTCCAACTCGAATCGGCGCGCTGCCCGAATACGTGGCTGCGACCGACGCCGCAGCGCGGGTGAGGGCGCCGTGCATGGTCGGGGTGGCAAAGCGGGTCGACTCCCCGGGGCGGGCCCGGACGAAACCCGGGCCCCGGTCTCGGAGGCGGTCCCCGCGGACGATGACCCCGTTCGCCGTCTGCCCGTAGCTCCAAGCCCCCGGCGGCGCAGGGGTGAACGCCAGGCAGCCGCTCCCGAAGAGCGCGGCTACCGCACCGAGGAGCGCCCCATTAAACAGTGCCTCCTGGAGCGTGAGACACAAGCGAGGTGGTCTCGGTTTTGAGCAGCCCGCGGAGCCTACCTTTCGTAGGTGAGCAGGCAGCGCAGGGACCGGGGCCAGATCGCGCCGTGGATCGCGGTCCAGGCGATACTGTTTAGCCAGCACGCGAGGGAGCTTAGCAGCCCCGGGACCGCTTGACTCCGGTACCTTTCCCCGTAACTTCCCGCGTCCCGATGGCCCAAAGCGCACCCGGTCCGATGAACCAGTTCACCGCCCACCTCGATCGAGGCTGGGACCTGGTATCCCGTGGCGACTACGCTGGAGCCCTGCTCTCGGCCGAGAAAGGCCTCGAGCTCGATCAGGAGTCCCCCGAGGTCCACAACCTGATGGGCTTCATCCACGCCGCCGAGGGCAACGCCGAAGACGCCCTCGAGCACTACAAGCAGGCGGTCGCCCTCGACGACACGTTCGTCGAAGCCATGCTCAACGCCGCCGAGGTGCTCATGCACCCCCTCGGAGACCACGGCGAAGCTCTGAAGTTCATCGACGAGGCCCTCGACTTCATGGAGGAGGAGGAGGACGAGTTCACCGACGCCCTCCTGCTCAAGATCGACGTGCTCCTCGCCATGGAAGACCTCGACGCCGCCAAGCGCGCCGTCCGGCGTCTGCCCGACGGCCCCTTCGAGCACCCGGACCTCGGCCTCCTCGTGGGCCGGGCCAAGCTCGAGGTCGGCGACATCGAGGGGGGCGCCCCCCCAATCCTCGCCGCCGCCGAGGCCAACCCGACGAACCCCGAGGTTCAGTACTATCTCGGCGTGGTCCTCGAGGC
The DNA here is from genome assembly GCA_003647065.1 of Deltaproteobacteria bacterium. GTDB lineage: Bacteria > Myxococcota_A > Polyangia > Polyangiales > B10-G4 > B10-G4. Next base: position 3,117 of record QMMC01000295.1, read on the forward strand.
GCGCGGAGATCGCCACGGCGCGACCGTCGCGTTCCTGCGTTGCCGCGAGCTCGACATGAACTCCCCGGCGCCGCCCTGGACCCTCCCGCCAGAGCGCTTCGAACGAGAGGTCCAGCGGGCCCTCGGTCGCCTGACCGAGGCCGAGCGAGAGCTCCTCGACGGAGCCTTGGTGGTGGTCGTCGGAGCCCCCGGGGCCGAGGTCGTCGCCGATGGTATCGACCCGCGCATCGAAGCCCTCCTCGACATGTCGACCGAAGGCGCGCCGCCCCGGGTCTCCCGGGTCTTCGTCTACCAGCGCAACATCGAACGCAGCGCCAACGGCCAACTCGACGTCGAAGACGCGGTCATCCGAGCGCTCTCCCGCGAGCTGACCATGATCAGCTCGGAGCCCAAAGCCCCCTGAGCCCCTCGATGTCCCCGGCGGCCCCACCGAGGGCCGCGTAAACTCGGGCCAGGTCGGCCGGGATGGGCGCGACGATGCAGAGTGATTCACCCCTCCCCGCAGGATCCGCGAGGTTCGGCAGGGTGAGTTCGGCGCAGTGCAACATCACCCGGCGGGCAGTCACCACCCGACCGTCTGCCTTCGTGATGCGCCGGGCGCCCCCGTAGTGAACGTCGCCGAAAAGCGGGACCCCGGCCTCGGCGGCGTGGACCCGAAGCTGGTGGGTGCGGCCCGTCTGGGGCCAGAGTGAGAGCAACTGGCCGTGCTTCGCGGTGCCGACGGCTCGATAGAGGGTCTCCGCATCCTTGGCGCCCTTCACGGCCTTCTTGCCCTTCTCACCCTTCTTGGGGCCCGACACGGCGCGGCGCTTGCGCGGGTCTCGGGGGTCCATCGCGATGGGAAAACGCCAGGCCCCAGCGAGGGGCTCCGGCGCCGCGAGGGCCAGAGCGACGTATCGCCGTTGGTAGCGCCCCGCGCGTCGCGCTTCGAGGAGCCCATGGTTCGCCGCCCGGGTCCGGGCGAAGGTGACCAACCCCGTGACCTCCGCGTCGAGGCGAGAGGTCGCATGGAGGGCCTCGGCGCGGGGGTCGAGCTCCTTGGCGATATCGGTGAGCGCCTCGCCCCCGCCCGCCGGAGAGGTCGTCGGTAGACCGCTGGGTTTGTAGAGGACGAGGAGCGCGTCGTCCTGGTGGACGACCTTCACCTCATTCATCGGAGGCCCGGTCCGAGCTCCGCTCCAAGATGCGCACCGTCCCCGCGTCCCCGTCGACTTCGAGGAGGTCCCCGGTCTCGATGACCTGGGTGCCTACCTTGAGATTGACCACCGACGGCACCCCAAACTCTCGAGCCACGATCGACGCATGGCTGAGGGGACCGCCGAGATCCGTCACCACCGCCGCGGCGACGGTGAAGAGCGGGGACCAGCCGACGTCTGCGTACGGCGCGACGATAATCTCGCCCCGGACGAGGGTACCGGCGTCGGCTGGAGAGACGAGGACCCGGGCGCGCCCAGTCACGCGGCCGGAGCTCGCCGCAAGCCCCATGAGAGCATCGCCGGAAGGCAGCGGCATCGGCACCTCGGGTGGGTAACCGACAAAGGTATCGGGGGGATTTGGCAGCGCTTGGTCGCGCTCGTACTGACGACGGCGCCGACGTACGAGGCTCGCGAGGGAACGCTGATCGCCGGCGAGGACGGCGTGCAGCTCTTCGAGGGTCAGGAAAAAGGCGGCGTCTACGCCGATGGCCGGCTCCCGGGCCTCGAGGCGACGCGACGCGTCGAGGGCAACGCCCCGGAACATGCCGAGGACCTCGGTGACGTCGGCTCGGAGTCGCTCCCGGAGCCGCATGAACCGTTGGACCAGGGAGAGCAGATGCCGCACCGCCGTGCTCGCCGGGGCCGGCAGCAGCCGCTCGAGCTCGCGGGCCGCGGCATCGCGCACCTGCCTCTGGCGGCGCTCCCGGTCCACGGGCAGGTCGCCCCGTTCACCGGCGAGGTGCGCCCGAAGCGTGGCGAAGAGCAGCGTCGGGTCCTCACTCCACCGCGGCATCGCGATTTCGGCCTCGCGGGCGCCGCGGAACCCATGGGCCTCGATGAAGTTGTCGAGGGCCCGGCGCGTCGGGCCTTCGGGCAACGATGCGACCTCGAGGTCTTCGGGGGCGGCCCTGAGGATCAACTCGCGGGCGTCGGTCTCGGACCGAGCCATCTCCGCGATGTGCCAGAGGGCGAGGCCAGGGATCGCGCTGTCGACGTCCGCGAGGCCCGTCAGGAGTGACCGCTCCAGACGCTCTGCGTGGCGACTGTGGAGCACCCGCAACACGGAACGCAGGGCGACCAACGACAAGAGCAGATTGCCGTAGCAGTTCAGCATCACGGCGCCGGCGTAGTCGAGGAGCTGCTCGACATCGCCGAGGGTCTTGCCAAGGGCAGCCGGGGATAGAATGCGCAGATCGACGGCGCGGTAGTTGGTCCGCTGACGCTCGAAGTCTTCTTCGAAGGCCGTGACCCGGGCGCCGAGGCGGAAGTTCTCCTTGGCGAAGCGGTTGATGGTCCGCGGGAGCCGCAGGAAGAAACCAAACGAACTGCGAGAGTCGAGGTCTGCCTCGAGGCGCGCGAGCTCCCCTCCCCCTCCGAGGCTCAGCAGCGTGCGCGGGGCGAAGCCCGGGACCTGGCTGGCGATCGAGGTGAACTCGCTCAGGTTTAGATAGATACGCCCACGGAAGTTCCCGAAGAGCTCGGCGTCCCGGGGCACATGGCACCCCACGGCGCCGAAGGCGCGGCGGAATCCGAGCTCGCTGAAGTTGGAGAGCACCGACCAGGTGATCGGCGTCGCGACCCCCGGGAGGGCCTCCCCGACGTTGACGTTGGACCAGACGATGCGATGCCGATCCGTGCCCTTCTTGCGCGGACGACGCACGGAAAACCCTGGAGACACGGTGCTGACGGGGCGACTCTGGAGGATGTAGATAGCGCCGCCGGCGACAGCGAACTCGACGTCCTGGGGGGAGCCGAAGTGGGCTTCGATGCGCAGGCCGAGGTCGAAGAGCTCGTGCAGTCGCGCGTCATCGAGGGCGGGCTTGTTGGCCAGGTCCGCGGGGGCGTCTTCTTCTTCGACCCCGCCGCCCTCCTTCGCGTGGGTGATGCGCCCCTTGTCGCCGAGAATGCGGTCGCGGAGCCCGCCGCTGGCCTTATCAACACGGTAGGTGTCGGGGGAAACCCGGCCATCGACGACCGACGGGCCGAGGCCCCAGGACGCGTTGACGACCATCTCCCCCGGGTCGCCGGTGAGGGGATTCACGGTGAAGAGCACGCCGGAGACATCGGCCGGAACCATCGCCTGGATCACGACCCCCATGGAGGTCTCTTCGGCGTGGGTGACCCGGCGCAGATAGCTGAGAACCCGCGCCTGAAAGAGGCTCGCCCAAACGCCCCGGACCGCGTCGTGCAGCGCTTCGGGAGTGCGCACATCGAGGAAGGTGGAGTGGATGCCCGCCGCCGTCGCGGCATCTTCATCTTCGCGGTTCGAAGAAGAGCGCACGGCGACGGCCTGGGCGCCGGCCCGGTTCAAGGTCTCGAGGGCCCGGGTGAGGTCCCCGGCGAGGCGATCGGGCAGCGGTGTCTCGCGCACCCGCTTGCCGATCGCGGAGAGGCGCGCCTGAGTCACCTCGGCGCCGCGGTACCCGAGCAATACGTCGAGGCGCTCTTCCGGGGGCAGCGCTTCTTCGAGAAATTCTCGGCAGACGTCACCGCTCAAGGCGTAGGCGGCGGGCACGGGGAACCCCGCCCGCACCAGCGCCGCGAGGTTGCGCGCCTTGCCGCCAAAAGGACGAGCCCGGCGGGGCACGATGGACTCGATCCGTCGAAGGTGGGATTTCGTGGGGCTCATCGCCAACAAACCGCAAGAGGCAGCAATAAAGGCCGCCGCGGGCCGCGAGCATACACGGTTTGCGAGCCCCAGGGCCCGGTCGTATGCTGAGGCGCAGTAGTAATGAATGCATATTTTTGTGGGCTCCTGACAGCCTTGGTCCTCCTCGTCGCATGCGCCGAGGGAGGCGGGAACCGACCCGCGAGCGATAGCGGAACGAGCGACGACACCGGAGCCGACGTGGGCCCGATGGACGGGAACGTGCCCGACACGGGCAGCCCCGACGGATCGTTACCCGACACCGGCGTTCCGGATACCGGTGCTCCCGACAGCGGAACCGGCACCCCCGACACCAGCACCCCGGACACGGGCACTCCCGACACGGGCACTCCCGACACGGGTACCACCGACACCGGCACTCCCGACACCGGTACCACCGACACCGGCACTCCCGACACCGGCGCCCCGGACGCTGGCGCTCCGGACACTGGCACCCCGGATGCGGGCTGCACCGGCGCAGCCGATTGCGACGATGGCCTCACCTGCAACGGGACCGAGCGGTGCGAACTCGGCGCCTGTGTCAGTGGCACGCCGCCAATCTGCGACGACGGGGTCGCCTGCACCGTCAACCAGTGCGTCGAACCGGGGACGTGCACCTACACGCCCGACCACGGGCTGTGCGGCGCGGGCTTCACCTGCGACATGACCGCCGGCTGCACGGCGACCTGCTCTGACACTCCATGCCGCCTCATCTCGCCCCAATGCGGCTGCCCCACGGGCCAGGGGTGTTTCCTCTCCGGAACGACCCGCGCCTGCGCAAACCTCGGCACCCTCGCCGAGGGCGACCCGTGCAGCACCGCCACCGACTGCAGCGCCGGGACCATGTGCCTCAACGCTGGCGACAGCACGACGGTGTTCAACATCTGCACGCGCCACTGCGCCACCGACAGCGACTGCGCCACCGACAGCCTCTGCGTCTACGAACTCAACGACGGCACCGGCACGCCCATCCCCGGCGTGCGCCTCTGCAGCCACGCCTGCGACATCGTTCGCCAGACGGGTTGCACCGCGGGCACCTACTGCGTCGGCTATCGCGAGAGCACCGGCGCCATGCGCCGCTTTACCGACTGCTCGACCCCCGAAGGCTCCGGCGGCCGAGGAGCGACCTGCGTCACCAACACCGACTGCCAGGGCGGCTACGCCTGCGTAGACACCGGCGGCACGTCCGACCAATGCCTGCATCTTTGCGAGACGGCGACCGGCGTCGGCTGCATCAGCGGCGAGTCCTGCAGCAGCTTCTCGACCCCGTACATCCTGAACGGCGACGAAATCGGCGCCTGCTTGTAGCAGGCAATCGGTCCCGGTGAGGGCAGGCGCCCGTTCAGTAGAGCTAGCGGGAAGCGGTCACTCCGTATTCGCCCACCTCGCAATACCTCTGCTCCGTATGGTCAGTCGCCTCGGTATCGTAAATGTGCGTTTCAAACCGATTGGCGCAGAGTTCGAATCTCCAACCGGCGTGCGTCCCTCCGCTTTGCCCGTCGTTCCACGGCTCGTAGCGATAATGATAGATCTCGTCGTTGACGGGATCGACGGGGAGCCCCGTGAGATCTCCCTCGTCTAGAAGAACCTGGAGATTGCTCGCAACACCCCATCCTCCTTCGCAATCGCTTCCATCGCAGCAATAGCGATTCGTAGGGAAGCTCCCCGTAGAGCAATCGGCGGCAACGCTTTCCGGTTGCGTGTAGGAACCGTGCCTTCGGTAGTGCTCGCCGAGTGCACCACCAATCTCGGCCAGCCCCTCGGCTCGATAGCGGTCCCTTCGCCCAGGGGTTGGCCCGTCGTAGGGCGCCGCCAGGTCGACCGAGATGATGAAGGCGATGTGGTCCGAGGTTTGCTCCTCCCTCACATGGGTGAGCACTTCGAGGCTCGTGCATTGATGACTCGAGAATACGAAGTCGACTCCCGCCGCCGTATCCACGCCTCTGCCGCAAGAGGTGTACTCCTGCCGAATCGTTTCGTAGATGCGAAGATCGAACGGCCTTCGCTGAGTGTTGAAATCTCCCCCTAAGATGATCCTCGTCTTGCCCCTCGTCTGGGCCAGGATGTTCTGTCGAGCTTCGATCCGACGAGAGAGCTCCAATGCCTGCCTCTCGGGGTCATCGGCGCTTCCCGGCGGCGGCATATGACAGCTGTAGATTTCAGTCTCGTTTACCGTGGCGAAAGCGCAGGTGCGGTTTGTGGCCGCATGCACATCGAACTGGCCCCGACCGCTCATCCGCAATTTCGAGTAGATGGCGTTGCTCGAATCGCTACTTCCACTTTCCACCCAGTGCGTCTGATACTCCGGAAGCGCTTCCTGAGGATATCAGTGGG
>QMMC01000296.1 GCA_003647065.1 Deltaproteobacteria bacterium
ACCGGCTCGAGCCGCGGGAGACCCGGGAGCTCGAGTGGCGGGTCCCCGCGGCGGGGGTGCGCGCGGAGATCACTCTTCTCTATCGCCTCCTCGCGCCCCCGGCGGCGGGGCGCCTCGGGGTTGCCGACCGACCGGAGGCCCAGGCACGCCCGATTCTGACGGTCACAGCAGAGAGAGAGTGACGGGTATTAGCCAGGTTGCCCGGAACCTGGGCGTGGTGCGCGTGCCCGAATGGACCGCCGATACGAGACTTCATTGCCGAAGAGCCCAGGAAGCGGTACCCATAGGGATAGGGGTACCGGACCCCAGACGCGAATGACGGACAGCACGAACAGCCAAGACGAGGCCCCCGAAGACTCGGGCCCCCCGATCACTCGGGAGATCGTGCAACGCATCATCGACGGGTTCCTCGGCGATCGGGAGGCGATGCTCAAAGATCTCGAAGCCGACGGCTTCGACCGCGAGGTCATCGTCAAACACGCCCGGACCCTCGGTCTCAACAAAGACTTCCTGCAGCAGCACAAGATCAACCCGCGGGAGATCACCGTGCGCATCTGCATCGGGTGCGAACGGGAGTTCTTGTCGCAAGGTTCACACAACCGCTTTTGCGATCCGTGTCGGCCGCGGCACTGACCCCGGCCCGCCTAGCGACGGTCGTGAAAGTCTACGCGGAGGGTAGGCGATGAGGCTCTTCCTTCGGAGGCGCTGCCGATGGCCTTGGCCTCGGTGCCGTGTTCCTTCCACCACTGCCGTGCGTCGGCGTGGAGCCACGGATGAACGTCCTCGAGGCTGAGTAAAAGATCACGAACCAGGTCGGCGCTCTGGGGCCGGTGCTCGGGGTTCTTCTCGAGGCAGCGTAAGACGACCTCTTCGAGACCTTCCGGGACCGGGCGCCCGAGGCGCTCGGAAGGTGGTACGGGCGTGCCATCGATGTGCTGACTGCAGATTTCGACGACCGAATCTCCCGTGAAGACGTGAACGCCGGTGAGCAGGAAGTATGCGACGGCACCGAGGGCGTAGATGTCGCTGCGCGCGTCGACGTCTCGTGGGCGCTGGATGGCCTCGGGGGAGAGGTAATGCGGCGTTCCGGCGATCGTCGTATCCATCGAGCGTCCCGGGTCCGTCCCGCCGCCGACGTCCTTGACGAGGCCGAAGTCGACGAGTTTCGCCAGGTCGCCGCCGCGGCGAAGCTGGGTGAGGAAGATGTTCGCGGGTTTGATGTCGCGGTGAATCAGACCGACGGCGTGCGCTTCTTCGAGACCATCACAGACCTGGGCGAGCAGGGGCACGACGCGGCCCGCGGGCTGCGGCCCGAAGGATCGGACCAGTTGGTCGAGGTCGAGCCCGTCGAGCAACTCCATCGCGTAGTAGAAGACGCCGTCGGGGGTTCGACCGTAATCGAAGATGGTCACGATGTTCGGGTGGGAGAGACTCGCGGTACGCCGAACCTCGCGTTCGAAGCGCTCGATGGTCTTTTCGCCGGTGAGTTTCGGTGGCAAGAGCTTCACCGCCGTCCGGCGTTTCAGCATGGCGTGGTGGGCTCGGTACACGATGCCCATGCCGCCTTCGCCGAGCTTCTCTTCGAGGGTGTATTGGCCCAGGGCCTCCGCGAGCCTGACCTGTTCGCGCAGGCCGTAGATGGCGCGTGATGCGGTGGTTTGGACCAGCGTCACGAAGGTCCACCAGGTCACTGTGCTGACCAGCATGCCTTGGGCCCTTCGGCCGTGCATGGGGCCCTCGGGAATCATGGTGGTGATCACCACGGCGGTGGTTACGACCCAGGCGCCGATGAAGATGCTCAGCACCAGGGTTCGCTGCCAGGTGCTCGGCACGTAGACGGAGCGAATGGTGAACGTGAGCGTCATCGCGAGGATGAGCACCAACATGGGGGATGCCGAGAGCGGGATGTGCGCGGCCATCACGCAAAGCCCCGCGGCGGCGAAGTTCAGCCCGATGAACTCCGCCACGACCAGCGTCCGGCGCGAGAACTCTCTCCGCCCGCGCATCGCCAACCACATCACGGCGAGGGGCACTCCGGCAGCTGCGTTGCCGGCGAAGTCGTAGGTATTGGTCTGGAACTCGCCGGCGAGGGCGAGGTCGAGGAGCAATCGCACCACGAGGCCGCCCGCGATCAACAGGGCTCCCCAGCGCCCGAACCGCGACAGGCGATACTGGAGCAGCGCGAGGCTCGCGGCGCTATGGGTGTCGTGGCTCACGGCGGTAGCGCATCATACGACACGGCGCTGCCGCACTGGCACAGCCGCGGACCGCCGTTCAGGCGCTGCTCTTCGCGGCCTTCGTGCGCGCCACGTAGGGCAGGTAGTGGCGTTCGAAGAAGATGCTCGTGTGGTTGCGTACTTTGTGCGCGGCGCCGATGAGCTTCAGGAAGCGGATGTAGAGGTAGGGGAGGTCGAGCTGGTACCAGAGGAAGCCGTTGCGGGCGCTGGTTCCGAAGAGGTGGTGGTTGTTGTGCCACTCCCCCGCGACGAAGCCCGGCCAAAGCTGGTTGATGGAGTGGTCGCCGCGGAAGAAGTCGACGCCGTCCCGCTGCTTGTCCTTGCCGCTGCCGTGGGCGCCGTAGTTGAACGTCCGGATGCCCACGGCCCACATGATGGCGCTCGCGAAGAGCGCGGTGGCGAGGGCGTGGCCGCCGATCAAGAAGAATACGCCGTACCAGAACGCCCAGTTGCCGAGGAAGTCGATGATGGTCCGGAGGGGCTTCTCGGCGGTGCCCCACTTCAGATACTGCTCGTAGGTGTGCAGCGGGGTCCCGGTGCGGCTCATCAGGCGGCAAACCCGGTCGTAGTCACCTCGGCTGAGGTCCCTGGCGATGGGCTGATGGTTGGTATCCGCGAGGAAGCAATAGAGCCCGCCGGCTTCCGCGTTGTACGGGTCGCCGGGCTTTTCGGACTTCGCGTGGTGCACGTGGTGGCTGATGATGTAGATCTCGTCGGGCACGACGCGGATCACCAGGTTGCGGGTGACCAGGCGCCAGAACCTGGACTTGAACTCGTACGCGCCGTGGGTGCCGTACCGGTGCAGCCAGACGGTCCCGTAGGAGCCCATGCCCACCATGCTGTAGAAGAAGCCGGCGACCGCCAATGGCCAGCTGAAGTGGTAGTAGAAGAAGATCACGAAGACCGGCGCCAACGACACGGTGAAGAACCAACTCGTGAAGGCCGGCCAGTTCTTGCGCGACTCGAAGATGTTGACCCGCGAGAAGAGCTCGCCGACGAGCTGTCGCTTGGTGGGAACGGACAGCTCTCCCTCGGGGGTGCGCCAGCCGTAGGAGGGGGGGCGAAGGACTCTATCGAGGAACGGCATTGACGGGGTTTTCATCGCTTCTGGGGGGAGAGTCAAGGCGATGGCCGGGCCCGTTCCCCGCGCGAGGGGTACGCGATTTTCGCTCGACCTCGAACTCTCCCCGGGTCACATTGGCCCGTCGCCGGGGTTGGTCCGTTTTTCAAGGGTTTCCGGCAGTTTCGAGCAGTTCCGAGGAGCCCGATGCAAGTGCCCGACGTCCTCTTGTCGTTGACCGACCAGGGGGTCATCGACCAAGTCCTGCGCCCACTCAAGAGTGGCAAAGAAGCTCAGGTCTACCTCGTGAGCGCCGACGGAGAGCCGTGCGTCGCGAAGGTCTACAAGGACGCCCAGCATCGGTCGTTCAAGCAGCGCGCCCAGTACATGGAGGGGCGTAGGGTCCGCAATACGCGAGACCAGCGTGCGATGGACCGGCGCACCGGCCACGGCAAGGCCCAGGAAGAGGACGCCTGGAAGTCGGCGGAGGTGCACGTCATCCAGCGCCTGCACGCCCAGGGCGTGCGCGTGCCCACCCCCTACAATTTCATCGACGGCGTTTTGATCATGGAGTTGGTGCGCGGCGACGACGGTGACGCGGCGCCCCGCCTCGGAGAGCTGTCCCTCGACAAAGAGACCGCGCACTCGTACTTCCAAAAGCTCCTCGGCGACGTTGTCAAGATGCTCTGCGCGGGCATCGTCCATGGCGACCTTTCGGAGTACAACGTCCTGGTCGACGCCGGGGGGCCGGTGGTCATCGACTTCCCGCAATCCGTCGACGCCGCGCAGAACCGCAACGCCAAGAAGCTGCTCATTCGGGACGTCGACAACCTCAGCGCCTTCCTCTCGCGGTGCGTTCCAGGGACGCGACGCCAGCCCTACGGCCAGGAAATCTGGGCTGCCTACGAGAGCAATACCCTCACCCCCGACATGGATCTGACAGGGCAATTCAAAGCCTCGACCAAGGGCACGAACATGGGCGCCCTCCTCGAAGAGATCGAGGAAGCGGCGCGGCTCGAGCAAGAGCGGCGTGATGCGCTGGGCGACGCCGCACCGCGGCCCCGGAGGCGCGAGGTGATCATGTCACCAACCGGGGGGCAGAAGGATCGCCAGGGAGGCCGCCGTCGCAAGGGAGGCTCCGGCGGAGCGCCGGGCCGAGGTGGCTCCGGTCAGGCCGCATCCGGCAAGGGCGCGCGAGGGCAGGGCGCAGGCAAGAGCGCGCGGGGGCAGAGTTCCGACAAGAGCGCGCGAGGTCAGGGCGCAGGCGGGCGCCGTCAGGCCGGAAGGGGCGCTTCCCCCGAGGAAGGCCGCCGCAGCGACGGGCAGCGAAGGGCCGAAGATGGTCGGCCGGCTGGCCGCGGCGACGGACGACGACGGAGCGAGGACAGCCGGACGGCTCAGCGTGGTGACGGATCCCAGCCGGCGAACGGCGATGGGGCTCCGAAGCGTCGCCGCCGGCGCAGAGGCCGGGGGGGCGGAGGCGGTGCGCCGGGCGACCAGCCCGAGGGCGGCCAGACACGGCAGCGTAGTGACGGCGGTCGCGGTCAGGGCTCCCAGCGGAGCGACGGGCGCAGCGACGAGGGTTCTCGGCAGACCGAAGGCCCCAGCGGTCAGGGCAACCAGCGAAGTGAAGCCCGCCGGGGCCAGGGACGGGCGGGCTCTTCGAGCGTCGCATCTCGTGGCGAGACGCCTCGTCGTCCGGATGCGGCGGCAGACGCCCCGAAGTCACGGACCCGGCGTCGACGTCGGCGCCGCAAGGGGCCCGACGCTCATGCGGGCGACGCGCCGAGGGCGGATCGCGCGAAGACCACCCGGTCCGACGACGCGGAGTGACCGGCCCTTGCGGGCGCTAGTCTGCCCTGGGCTATGCTCGTCGGGTGCCGCGCCACGCGCTGATCGTCGTTTTTGCCGTCCACCTCGCGGTCGTGGGCATGTCGGTCGCATGGCTTGCTGCGTGCGGGACCGGTTCGGTGACAGGTCGTTCGGCGACTGACCGGTCGACGGCGGAGTCGCTGGGGGCCGGCGCGGGGGACACCGAAGCTACAGCGGACGAGCCCGAGGTCACAGACCCCGCCGCCCGCGCCCAGGCTGGGGGGTGGACCGGCGCTCCACTCGAGGCACCGCCCCACTACTGCAACGACGAGGGCGGCCAGGAATGGTGCGACGGTGCGCGGGACGACGACTGCGATGGGCTCATCGACGAGGGCTGCGCCGATTGCGTCAACGATACCTGTGTGCGCTTTCCGATACCCGAAGAGCGCATGCGCACCGGGGCCGGCCGGTCCGGCCAAGGAGAATGCGTAGGGCCGGTCTACTGCGGACGCATCGACGGCTACGCCACCACTTCGCCGCCCGGCGGATGTGGTCACCATCACTGCGCTACGGTCATCTGGAGCGACCGCACGGCCCGGCCCACTCACTGCACGATCTACGGCCGATGCGTTGACGGAGAGTTTACGGCGAAGGGCTTCTCGTGGTGATCGCGCGGGGTCCGGGGCTTGGCCTGTTCGTCGCCCTGGTCGTCGGGTGTGGCGGCGGTTCGGCGCCCGGAAACCCTTCGGGCGCGTCGGGCGCGTCTGGGGCGTCCGGCCAGGCGGACGACGAATCCGCCGGCGTGCAGCCGCGATGCACGGAGGTCACGGAGCCGGAGCATCCGTCATTCACCTCGGAAGGGCTAACCCTCGACCTTCGCGACCGCCAGCCTTCGCACGGCATGGTGATCCCGCCTTTCGAGTTCGAGGTGCAGGTGCAAGAGGAGCTGGTGGGGCCGGTGCAGATGGAGCTCACCATCTACGACCCGAGGGGCGAGACCACGGTGCAACGGTTTACCCACGAGAACATGCGCGAGGTCTGCGACCCCTACTGTCTGCCGTCCGGCGCCCGTAACGACTGCCCACCGCGGCGCTGCCGGATGCAGCGCTTCCGCCCGCCGCGCCAGCGCATCGACCACACGATCTATCGGCGTTCCACGCCGGGTCGGTGGACCTATGTTCTGCATCGCCTCGACAACGACGACCGGGTATCGGTGACCCGGCGTCTCTTCGAAGGGGAGAGCCTCGAGGGGGAGGCGTGCGAAGCGATTCCCCGTAGGCTCGGCGATTTTCGGCGCGTCGATTGCCGCCAGGGCGTCGTGCCGATGGGGACGAGGACCAACTACTGGGGCCTCAAGGCGCGCTACCTGAACGGCAACTGCCGCGCCAACGTATTTGCCCTGCCACTCAGCAACGGCGTGCGGGTCGTCTTCGACGAGGGGCCGTACAACGCCGCCCCCGAGCGGACGTTTCCGGACGGGACAGTGCACGAAGTACGTCTCGACGAGGTCTCGGGGCGGGCGTGGCTCGCCCACCATCACTTTTACCTTCTCGCCGGTCGGGATGATCTTCCCGGGTACGACGAGCTGACCGGCGCATTCCTTCGGGTCTTCCCGGTCGTGGGCGGGCCCGTTCGGGATATTCCCAGCTGCGACGCGACCGGCGATGTCCTCGAGCGCACCGTCGCACCGGTGACCCTGGCCGAGGTTACCGGCGGCGAAGCGCGCTTCCATACGCACTTCGAAGGCAATCGGCCCGCGGGCGTGAGAGCGACCTTCCACGATAGGCACCCCCTCGCCCTCACTGGACTGCGGCGCCAGGAGATCATCCACGCGGTGGATGGAGTGCGCGTCAATGATCGGCGGGAAATCTCGGTCATCCTCCAGCGCATGACGGCCCCCGGGCACATGGACATCGTCGTCGCACGGGAGCGCGTTAGCCATGCGCGTTGTATCCGCCTCACCATCGAGGTGCCCGTGGCACGTGTCGAGCCGCCACCGCCACCACCGCCGCCACCGCCACCGCCGCCGCCGTTGCAGAGGCCGGGGCGCGGTCGTCACTGCGAACGGGTTTCGAACCAGTGCTGGGATTGTGTCGAATTCGCATTTCCGGCGGAGGTGGGCTGTCGGAACAGCTGCGGGCGGGATGAACGCTGCGTGCGGCTCGGCGGCCAGAACCGGTGCCTCGAGTCGACCCGCGTCTGCTGCGCAGATGGGCAGACGTGCAATACGCCCCCGGGCTGCGACGGGGCCGCGTCGACCTGCTCCTCGGCCGAAGCGGGTGGCCGCAACGAACGTTGCACGTTCCTCGGTGCCTGCGCCCAGCCGCTCCCCGGGGGGTGACGCGCGGTCGAAGGCAGGCGTCGCGACTGAAGGCGATGACGGTCCGTTTGAGCGCGATGAGGGCGGATGAATGCGATGATGGCGCGATTGAGGGCGATGACGGGGATGATCCCGGCCCCGGCAGGACGCGTCTGCTCCGCTCCTAACATTCGCAGTTCCCGGAGGTTGGTCGCGGGGGTGGCTGCGGTGACCGTTCGGCATGTCGGACGTGCTCACGCACGGGCCTCCGCATCCACCCCACCGCCGGAACCTCCCACGCACACTGAGCAATCCGCCTTTAATCCGAGCAATGGTGGGGACGCGTGGTTGCTTAATTGCCTTATCCGTCGAACGGCTTTGCGGGCGACCGGTACGACTTCCGGCGTTAAGCAATTAAGCAATCACGCGTCCCCAGATCTAGCACTGAACGCTCCGCCCTTGATTCGGGGATGGGCGAGACGGGCTCTCCGTTGGCTGGCGTGTAGAGGGCTCTCATTGCCAATATGGAAGAGCAGCGGGTTTGGAGGGCCTGGCGCATCTGCACGAAATTGGGCCTCACAGTGAACCTGCTTCGCACTTGGTGCCTCTCCAACGAGCCCGCCTTGCGAATGGAAAGGCGGCTCACCCAGATATCCCCCGAGGTCCCGGTGGCGGCGTGGATGCGGAGGCCCGTGCGCAGCCACGTACGCCATGCGGTACGGAAGGATCCCACGGTCGTCGCGACACCACTCGGGCAACTGCGAATGTTAGGAGCGGAGCAGACGCGCCCTACCAGGGCCGGGAGCATCCCCATTTCAAATCACCACCACCGAGGTCACCCGAGACCACCGGTTCATCGACAGGTGGCTCGACTCAGGCAAAGCAGGCGTGGGTGTTGGTGCCTCCCGCGGAAGTCAGAGCGTCCGGCCCCCGAGCGCCTTCCGGTCCCCGCGACACGAACCCCGCCCCTCACAGCGCCAACTCCGGTCGTCGCGTAATGAAGCCCTGCAGCGGGAGGCACCAACACCCACGCCGTCAATCCAGGTCACTCACCCTACCGCTCGCCCGTATCACCCAGCCGCCTCCCTGCCGACCTGACGAAGACCCCAATTCGAGCTATTCCCCGCCGATGTTGCCCTGGGAACGACTCGCAACGGCGGATGCCCCCGACGGAAAACCCCTCGAACTCCGCCGTCGGGGCCACGAATACCGAATCCGCGCCGGAGGCCAGGAGCTCATGTCGAACGAGGATGAGCCCTCTTCGCGCTCCCTCTCCGAGCTCGGCTGCGCGCACATCACCCCAGGGCCCGAGGTGCGGGTCCTCGTCGGCGGTCTGGGCATGGGTTTCACCCTTCGGGCGGCCCTCGACCTCGTCGGCAAGGGCAACGTGGAGGTCGCCGAACTGGTACCGGCCGTCGTCGAGTGGAACGAAGGCCCCCTCGGGCCCCTCGCGGGTCATCCGCTGCGCGATCCTCGCACCGTGCTCTACCTAGGCGACGTCCGAGACCGCATCCGTGCGGCCTCTGGCGACTTCGATGCGATTCTCCTCGATGTGGACAACGGGCCCATCGCCTTAGCTCACGCGAAGAACGATGCGCTCTACGGGAGGCGTGGAATCGCCCAATGCTGGGACGCATTGAAGCCGGGCGGTGTGCTCGGCGTGTGGTCGCTCTTGGACGACCAACGCTACACGACGAGGCTCCGGCAGCAGGGCTTCGACGCCCGGGCCCAGAAGGTATTCGGCTCCCGGAAGGACCGCGGGCGGGAGCATGTCATCTGGGTGGCCCAGAAGTCCCAGAGGTCCCGGAAGCCGCGCCGCTAGCGAAATCGGGGCCAGTCCCGGCGAGCACTCCCGGCGCCGCTA
>QMMC01000297.1 GCA_003647065.1 Deltaproteobacteria bacterium
CCCCCGAGGCGCATGCCCTGACCACTCGCCCGGGCTTCGGTGAGACTGGTCGCCCCGCCTCCCCCGCCGCGGGCGTCATTCTGGGGTCCGGTGCCGACGTAGTACTCGTTACTACGTCCGTCATCGACACCCATCTGCGCCTGACCCTCAGACGACAGACCCATCATCGCGACGACGATCGAAACGAAGAGCGCACGCTTCATCAGGCGTCCTCCTGAACCGAGAGGCGAGCAGCCACGCTCTCGGGGTATTGGCGTCGAACCCGCTCGAAGAACTGCCGCGCTGCCCGGGACCGTCCCATGCGTTTGTGGCACATCCCTAACTTGAAGAGCGAATCCGCCACTTTGGTCGCCCGCGGATAGTCGTCGACGACCCGCGAGAAACGCGTCAGCGCGTGCCCGTAGTCACGCATGGCGTAATAGACCTCACCCTGCCAGTACACGGCGCTCGCCGCGTAAGGGTGGCGTGGATGAGCAGTCAAGAAAGCATCGAAGGAGCGTAGCGCCTCCGAAAAACGTCGGTCCCGTACGTGGGTGAGCGCCAGCTGATATGCCGACACCGCCGCTTGGTCTGCCCGCCGGGTCGCGGGGGCGGCGGACCGAGAGTGACTCCGGGTCGCCATGAGCGCTGCCGATGGCTCGGGGATGGCCGCGATGGGTAACGTCGTCGGCATGCCCGGGGGCGCCGGGGGAATGACCAGAGGCGTGCTCGTATCGAGAGAAGCCGCCGGCGACCCGTAGAGACGCAGAACCGGGCGCGCGCGCCCGTCATCCACGGGAACGTCCCACGCGGCGCCGGACTCGGCGGTGGCTCCGTCCGTCCGGGAGCCGCGCCCTTCCCCCTGCCGCGAATCGCTCCTCGGGCTGTCCTCGGGCTCGTCCCAACCGCCGAGGTTCGCCGCGTCGGCCGAGGTGACCGCCGCCGTGTGATGACCGAGGCGAACGACCTCCCGTGAGGGGCCGTCGGCTCGACGGCTCTCTGACTCGCGCAGGTCCCGCGCCTCGGCGCGGGCCAGATGCAAGCTGCTCTCGAGCTCACGGACTCGGGACGCCAGGTGGTCGTTCTGTTGATCGAGCTGCTCGAGGCGGTGGTCCTCTTCGGAGGGCCCCACCTCTTCGGCGGTCTCCACCGGCGCCGTTTCTTGCCCCGCGCAACCGATCCCAGCACCGATCCAGAGGACGAGGGAGAGAAAGAGCGTTCGTTTCAGTGGCTTACGCACGGTGATCACGGGGATCGTACGGAGGCCACCCCCGAAGGGTCAAAAGAACGGTCAGCCAGCCCCGTCCACCAGGACGAGCCCCTCGCGCCGCAGGTCCTCGAGGAGACCGTCGAGTTCGTGCGCGCGGCCCTCGGGGGTCGTGAGGGTCACCGTCCCAGAACCGTCGCCGTAGAAACACGTGAGCCCGTCATAGGCCTCGAGAACGGAACGCAGATAGACGGTGTCGCGATCGGCGACCCGAAGGCGACGCACGGCGAGGCCTCGCCCGAGGATGACCGCGGCGCGGCTCACTCGGGGCTGCCGGTCTGCTGGTGACGTCCCATCGAGCGGAATTTTTGATAACGATCCTCGACTAGGGCCTCGGCGCTGAGAGCGGTGAGCTCCCGGAGGCGCTCTGCGAGCTGCTCGCCGACGTTGTCTGCGGCAACCTGGTAGTCGCGGTGGGCGCCGCCGTGGGGCTCTTCGATGACGGTGTCGATGACTCCGAGGGCGAAGGCGTCGTGAGCGAGAAGCCGCAGTTGTTCCGCCGCCGCCGGGGCGCGCGCGCCGTCGCGCCACAGAATCGACGCGCAGCCCTCGGGCGTGATCACGCTGTAGGTCGCGTACTCCTGCATGAGCACGCGGTTCGCGATGCCGAGGCCCAGCGCCCCGCCGGAGCCGCCCTCCCCGATGACCGTCGCGATAATCGGCACCTCGAGGCGACTCATGGTGAGCAGCGCCTGGCCTATCGCTTCGGCCTGACCGCGCTCTTCTGCGCCGAGTCCGGGATACGCACCCGGGGTGTCGATGAACGTGAAGATTGGTCGCCCGAAGCGGTGGGCGAGCTCCATGATGCGGCAGGCCTTTCGATACCCCTCGGGGTGGGCCATGCCGAAGTTGCGATGCAACTTGTCCTTCGTCGTACGGCCCTTTTGCTGACCGATCACCGCCACGCTCTGACCGCGGAAGGTCGCGAAGCCGCCGATGATCGCGGGGTCATCCCGAAAGCTGCGATCGCCGCGAAGCTCGACGAAGTCCTCGAAGATGCGCTCGAGGTAGTCGCGCATGTACGGACGATCTGGATGTCGGCTCAGCTGAACCTTCTGCCAGACGGAGAGCTCGCTATAGACATCTCGTGTCAGCTGCTTTGCGCGCTCTTCGAGACGCCGGAGCTCTTCGTCGACCTCGGTGTCGCCGCCGCTCACGGCTTTCATTTCGCGGATGCGCGCCTCGAGTTCGACGAGGGGCTTCTCGAATTCCAGATGGGCCAAACGACTGCCTATTGGGGTCGGGTGAGGTCGCTCGAAAAGGCGCCGGTCCGCTCGCGTATGACGTTGAAAATTTTGAGCGGCTTCGACTTACCCTTCACGGACGTCGGTGGAAGCTCCACCACGTCGAACGAATCCTTCACGCGGTTGTAGGTGGTGTGACTGATGATGATCTCGCCAGACTTGGCGAGGGAGCACAGACGCGCGCCGGTGTTCACGGCATCGCCGATGACCGTGTACTCGAGCGCTTTGCTAGAGCCGAGGTAGCCAGCAACGACATCACCGGTATTGATGCCGATGCCGATCTTGATCTCGTCCTCGCCAGCGGCGAGGCGACGACTATTGAACTCCGCGAGGACCTTCAGCATGTCGATGGCGGTCTTCACGGCACGGTACGGGTCGTTCGAGTGCGCGACCGGCGCCCCGAAGAGCGCCATGATTTCGTCGCCGACGAACTTGTCGAGGGTGCCCTCCTGGTCGAAGACGATTTCGACCATGAGCTCGAAATACTCGTTGAGCATGTCGACGACATCCTGAGCGCTCCGAGACTCACTCCACGAGGTGAACCCGCGGATGTCGGTGAAGAGGATGGTCGTATCGCGGAGCTCTCCGCCCTTCTTGACCTCGACGTCGCCGTTGATGACCTGCTCCGCGATGGCTGGCGAGAGCAGCCGCTGGAAGCGCTCCCGAGTCACGGCCTCGCGCTCCAGCTTCACGGCGTAGAGACCGTTCTGGATGGCGATGGCGGCCTGGTTACCGATGTTCTGGAAGAGCCCGAGGTCCTTCTCGGTGAACGCGTTGGCGGCGATCTGCGAGTCGAGAACCAACATGCCGAAGATTTCGCCGGAGTGAAGGAGCGGAACCGCCATCGAAGAGCGGATGCCCTGCATGATGATCGAGTGGGCGCCCTGAAAACGTGAATCTACGGAGGCGTCGCTCGAGAGAACTGCCGTTTTATCGCGCAGCACTTCATTGATGATGGTCGTCGACAGGACCACGTCCTCACCCTCGGGCATCGCTTTCTTGGTGCGCACACAGCGGGGCCTGAGCTCGCGGTCCGCGTCGAAGAGCAGAGCGACGCCACGGTCGGCAGGCAGCAACTGAAACGCGCAATCGAGAAGCTTGCTGAGCAACTTGTCGACGTCGAGTTCGGTCCCGATCGCCTTGATGACCTCGTAGCTGACGCGAAGCTTTTCGTAGTCCTTCCGCAGCGCCGCGTTGTCGCCGACCAAGCGCTCGGGAAGGAAGCTCTGATCGAGAATAGGCTCGAGCTTGGACCGAATGTGGCTCTCGACCATGCCCGGCGCGATGGTCACGCGGGACATCTTGTGACCGGCCACCGCCGCCGCCGCGAGGGCCTCGGGGCTGGGCAGAGGGCCGCCGGGGGCTGGAACGGTGCCGAGCCCCGGCGCCGATGCGGGTGGTGGCGCGGACTGCGGTTCCGCGACGTCCATCGCCTCGACCTGGAAGACCATACGCGTCGAGCCGAGGGAAATTTCGTCGCCTTGGCCGAGCACGCGCTCGGAAACCCGCTCACCGTTGACGAACGTGCCGTTCAGGGAACCCAGGTCCTTCAACATCCAATTGCCATCGACTTGGTCGACGTGGCAGTGCTCCTTCGAGACGATCCGATCCAGGAGCTGGATGGTGTTCTCGGGATGCCGGCCCAGGGTGTTGTGGGGCAGGAGCTCGCGCTCCATGCGCCCATCTGGGCTAAAAATGATGAGTCGGGCCATGGTGTGGGCGCCGCAACGAGCGGGGCATGATGCTATCGACGGTTGCGGGCTGCGTAAAGACGAAGTCGCCCTCCCTTGCAGGAAGAGCCCCCTGGGCGGCCCCGGGGCGCCCCCGAGCCGATCCGTGCCCCCCTCCCTGCGCTATTCCCGACCCCTGGCCGCCAAGGGCTTGCCCCCTCCGGCGACCGCTGCTAGCTTTCGGCCCCCCTTCTTTTCGGAGAGCTGAATGGCCCGCGTCACTGTGGAAGATTGCCTCGAACACGAGGAAAACCGCTTCGCCCTGGTTGTCCTGGCTGCCCGCCGGGCTCGCCAACTGATGAAGGGTGCCCCCGCGCTGGTGCCGAGCAAGAACCGCTCGGCGGTGACCGCTCTTCGCGAAATTGCAGCGAAGAAGGTCTACTTCAACCGCCCCGTCCGCTCCGCCGTCGAGGAGCACATCGCCGAAGAGAAGATCGTCGAAGCGAACATCGCGGGCGGCTGACCCTCAGTCATCCCCCAGTTCGACGCCAGCCTTCACGAGCATATCGTGGAGCGGAGGGTCGCCATGGTCGGCGATGAACGCGAGGTCGGCTTCGGCGTGCACCGCTGAGCCCCCGCTGTGCGCTCGGCGCAGGAGGCGGAGTGTGCCCAGGCGATCTCCGCTCACGCAAGCGGCCCGGGCCGCCAGGCCCAGCCACGTCGAACGGGTCACCGGTTCTCCGTCGGCGTGAGCCTCGATCACTCGGGGGTCGACCTGGCCAGATTCGATCAGCGTGATGATCTCGCTCGTCGTTCCCTCGCGAGCGGCCAGCCGAAAGACCTGATCCGCCGGTACATCGAGACCGAGTAGGAGATCGACCGTGTAACGGATCCGTTCTGCCCGAAGCTCGCCACTGGTGAATCTGAGCAAATCGTCCCACGCATCGACGGTCGGCTCCTCGGCGAGGGACGCCACCCTCTCCTCCCAGTCGGCCGGGGGCTTCGAGAGGCTGGCGAGGAACCTCTCGAGTTCGTCGCGCTCGGTGCAACCATCACGGCTGAGCAAGGTGCGCGCGAGACCAGCGGCCTCGCGCGGTCGACCGGCCCGGTCGAGAACCCGCAGGTAGTCGACGTGTCGCCCCCCCCGCAGCCAGGCGACCCGCTCGGCGCGGGTGAGCAAGCGGTGGTCCCCTTCGCGCTCGAGGAGGTGGCCGAGGATGCGTTCGAGGGCCCGGCGACGCCTAACCTCCGGCGAATCCACGGCCGCCCGAATGGGCACCGGCAGACGCTCGAGGGCCTGCGTCACCCGGTCTCGAAGCTTCGCCGCCTCGGCCCACGGCAGCTCCGACGCCCACTCGGCGAGGTCCACGTCGCCCCGGACGACGGACTCGATGAGCGTTTCCAGATTCATCCCCCCGACCTATGCACCAATTGCTCTATTGGGAGGCTTCTAGCTTTCCTCTGAGGCCCCGACGGTAAAAACGCCGCAGCTCCTGCAGAAAAGCCGGGATGTCTCCGCGATCGAGGAACCTGCGCTCGAGGCTCGCGGTGTAGCGGGCGGCACGGTGATGCGCGACGCGGTAGCGGTCGCCCTCGGCGCTCCCGGGGTCATCGATGAACTTTGCGTCGTGGAATAGGCGTCGCCGCACTTCACGACTCCGTGCGCGTATCGCTCCGACCCCGTTCCCTTCGAGCATACCTTGCAGTTTCGAAGGGCTGTGCATCTCCTGGCCGAGGACCGCGCTCGCGTACTTGTCCACCTCGGCTTGGAGCTCGAGCTCCAGCTGACTGACCGACGTGTCGCTGTCGACGCGGAAGACCAGGTAGAGAAAATGGCTCACGCCCTCCGTCGCGAGGCACGCCGCCCAGCGCCGACCCTCGTCCATCCAAGCATCCCCGTCCGCCGTTTCGAGGTGTTCGACCGCCGCCGGGTCGACGTAGAGGCCGACGGTCAATCCATCGGCCTCTTCGACGACGATGAGCACCTCACCGCGCTCGTGCTCGGAACCCGCAGTCGCCTCCACGGTGCTTCGGTCGCACACGTAATCCGCCACCTCGCACGAGACGCGGATGTCGTAGAGCCGGCAGAGGGAGGCCTGGATTCCCGACAGCGGCATGTCAGTGGAGGAGGCGCTTCTTGGGCGCCTCCTGAGGGAACACGCCCTCTTGCTCGAGGCGCTCCGCGAGAACCTTCGACCCGGTGCGACGCCAGCGCTCGTAGAGACGTACGATGTCCTGGGGCGTGCGAAGGGACGTTGTCTCCCGGACCTCGTCGAGGATCAGGGCGAGCTTGTCGAATCCATCCGCGAGCTCGTCATACACCTCGTGAAGACCGTGAGCTCCCCCGCCGACCCGTCGCTCGGCCAGGTCGCCTGCGGCGACGTAGGCGCGTCCACCCATCGAGACGACGTAGTCGCGGCTGATGCCCCTGCGGTCGAGGTGATCCGAGAAGAACCCCGACACGTAGAGGGCGTTGTCTCCGAGGGCTCGGAAGCGGCGAAAGCGCTCCACGTCGCCGGGGGCCTCGAGGGCCTCGGCGAGGCGCTCTACCAGGGGCTGGCCCAGGGCCTCGTCTGCGCTCACATGAACGAAGCCCGTGAGTAGGTGCACCAGGTACACCTCCGTACCCTCCGACACCCTGACGTTTCGTCGCCCGAGGGCCGAAACGAGGCGCTCCCTGAAAAATCCCGAGGGGTCAGCGCTGAGCTCGATGGTCATCCGTGTTTCTCCAGTTCTCCCGTGACCGCCATTGAACCGAACGGCGAGGCACCCCCTGAATCTAGCGGGTATCCAGCGTATGTCCGGTTTTTGCGCACTCCCCAATTGGCCGTGTTCCGGGGCAATTGCCGGTTGGCAGCGGTGCAGTGAGACTGCCAGCAGGCAACCCAGGGCTTCGCCGCCCTGACCCGCAACTAGCTGAAATCTATAACTACGTGAGTTGCCTCACCGGTATCCGGGGAGGTGGTTGACTGGGCCCCAACGAAGATTAGTTTGCGCCCCTCGGCCGTTGGCACTCGCCAAGGCCGACTGCTAGCAAACCGAATTTCAGGGGCACCAGCCCCAATTTCGAAAGAGGGATCGACACAATGGGTATTCGTCCGCTTCAAGACCGCGTCCTCGTCAAGCGAGTAAAAGAAGAAGAAATGACCAAGGGCGGGATCATCATCCCGGACACGGCCAAGGAGAAGCCCATCGAGGGCAAGGTCGTCTCGGTCGGCAACGGCAAGGTCACCGAGAGCGGCACCGTGCGTGCCCTCGACGTCAAGAAGGGCGACCTGGTCCTCTTCGGCAAGTACAGCGGCACCGAGGTCAAGATCGACGGGGAAGAGCATCTCATCCTCCGCGAAGACGACATTCTCGGCGTCATCACCAAGTGAAGTAGAGGACTACGAACATGGCTGCCAAAGAAATCCTCTACGATACGAATGCCCGCGACCGAATCCTCGCCGGCGTCAACCAGCTCGCCAACGCGGTGAAGGTGACCCTCGGCCCCAAGGGCCGGAACGTGGTCATCGAGAAGAGCTTCGGTGCTCCCACGGTCACCAAGGACGGCGTCACCGTCGCCAAGGAGATCGAGCTCGACAACAAGTTCGAGAACATGGGCGCCCAGATGGTCCGCGAGGTCGCGTCCAAGACCTCCGACGATGCCGGCGACGGCACCACCACCGCCACGGTCCTCGCCCAGGCGATCTTCCGTGAAGGCTCCAAGATGGTCGCCGCGGGTCACAACCCGATGGAGCTCAAGCGCGGCATCGACATCGCCGTCGACCACGTGCGCGGCAAGCTCGAGAAGCTCTCCAAGTCCACCAAGGACCCGAAGGAGATCGCCCAGGTCGGTACCATCAGCGCCAACGGTGACACCACCATCGGCGAGATCATCGCCGAGGCGATGGAGAAGGTCGGCAAGGAAGGCGTCATCACCGTCGAAGAGGCGAAGGGCCTCGCCACCGAACTCGACGTCGTCGAAGGCATGCAGTTCGACCGCGGCTACCTCTCGCCGTACTTCGTCTCCGACCCGGAGCGCATGGAGTGCGTGCTCGAGGATGCCTACATCCTCATCTGCGAGAAGAAGATCTCCAACATGAAGGACCTCCTCCCGGTCCTCGAGGCGATCGCCCGGCAGCAGAAGCCCCTCCTGGTTCTCGCCGAGGACATCGAGGGTGAAGCCCTCGCGACCCTCGTCGTGAACAAGCTCCGCGGCACCCTCTCCACCGCCGCCGTCAAGGCCCCCGGCTTTGGCGATCGTCGCAAGGAGATGCTCAAGGACATCGCCACCCTCACGGGCGGCCAGGTCATCTCGGAAGAGCTCGGCATCAAGCTCGAGAACGTCACCATCAGTGACCTCGGGCGCGCCAAGCGCATCACCATCGACAAGGACAACACCACCATCGTCGATGGTGGCGGCAAGAAGTCCGACATCAACAGCCGCATCGAGGTCATCCGGGCCCAGGTCGAGTCCACCTCTTCGGACTACGACCGGGAGAAGCTCCAGGAGCGCCTCGCCAAGCTCGTCGGCGGCGTCGCCGTCGTCAAGGTCGGCGCGGCCACCGAGGTCGAGATGAAGGAGAAGAAGGCACGCGTCGAAGACGCGCTGCACGCGACCCGCGCAGCGGTCGAGGAAGGCATCGTCCCCGGCGGCGGCGTCGCTCTCATCCGTGGCCAGGTCGGCCTCGACAAGCTCGACGTAACGGATGAACAGCGTGTCGGCGTGAACATCCTCCGTCGCGCCATCGAGGAGCCCATTCGCCAGATTTCGGCGAACGCGGGCCTCGAAGGTTCCATCGTCGTCAACGAGGTGCGCAACTCCAAGGGCAACCAGGGCTTCAACGCCGCCACGGAGAAGTACGAAGACCTGATGAAGGCCGGCGTCATCGACCCCACCAAGGTCGTTCGCACCGCGCTGCAGAACGCGGCATCGGTAGCGGCCCTCATGCTCACCACCGAAGCCCTCGTCGCCGAACTCCCGAAGGACGCAGAACCCTCAGCCGGTGGCCACAGCCACGGCGGCGGAATGGACTTCTGATCCTAACAAGAAGGCGCCGCGTAGGCGGCCCGAGGCGGGAGCGCGCCGAAGGCGTGCAGAGCCGACAGGCCAACGTAGCGGCGC